>NZ_CP050133.1:346000-692000 GCF_011612585.1 Streptococcus cristatus ATCC 51100
GAGAGGCCTTGACTGCTGAGAAGGCTCTGGATTATGGTTTGCTTTATAAGGTCTGTGAAGCAGAAAAACTGGAAAAAACAACGGAACAGTTGCTGAAGAAGCTAAAACGCGGCTCGCTGAATTCTTACAGAGCTATGAAAGAAATGGTCTGGAAGAGTTTATTTAGCGGTTGGAAAGAGTATGCAGAGCTGGAGTTGGCTTTGCAGAAATCCCTTGCTTTCACAGAGGACTTCAAAGAAGGCGTCCAGGCTTACACTGAGAAGCGTCGTCCTCAATTTACAGGTAAGTAAGGATTTTGCAGGCTAAGAAAATTGTTTGAAAATCAAATAAATTTTCAAAAGGACTTGCAAATTATTTTGAGATCTGATAAAATTTGAATGTCAAAGTATTTATGAAGGAGGTGTTGGTTTGAATTATCAATTAGTCAATGATTATTTAACATCCATTTTTAATAATGTTTTGGTTATTGAAGAGTCCAGCCTCCGAGGTAGTCAATTTAAAGACGTCTCTATTAAAGAAATGCACACTATTGATGTTATTGGTACCATGCCTAATGCGACTCCAAGCGATATTTCAAAGGAATTGTTAGTCACTTTGGGGACTGTCACAACCAGCTTGAATAACTTGGAGCGTAAAGGGTATATCGAGCGTCGCCGTTCATCCATTGACCGTCGTGTAGTTCATCTGAGTTTGACCAAGAAGGGGAGGCTCTTGTATCGCCTTCATAAACGATTCCACAATCGCATGGTCATGCAAGTAGTGGAAGGAATGTCCTCAGAAGAAAAAAATGCAATGCAAAAAGGTTTGCAGAACTTGTATAATTTTTTAGAGGAGTTGAAATAATGAACTATGCAAGAATTACTCAAGTAGCTCATTATGCTCCAGAGCAGATTGTCACAAATGATGATCTAGCCAAGATGATGGATACAAGTGATGAATGGATCTCAAGTCGTACGGGTATCAAACAGCGACATTTATCTCGGACTGAGTCAACAAGTGATTTAGCTACAAAGGTCGCTGAGCAATTGCTAGAAAAGGCCCAACTGTCTGCTGATCAGCTTGATTTTATCATTGTTGCGACGATCACTCCGGATTCTATGATGCCGTCAACCGCAGCTAGAGTGCAGGCCAATATTGGAGCTACCAAGGCTTTTGCTTTTGACTTGACGGCAGCTTGCAGTGGCTTTATCTTTGCCTTATCAACTGGAGAAAAGTTCATTTCCTCTGGTCGCTATCAAAGAGGTTTGGTCATCGGTAGCGAAACGCTATCAAAGGTCGTTGATTGGTCGGATCGTGCGACGTCAGTCTTATTTGGTGATGGGGCTGGAGGAGTCTTGCTTGAAGTGGCAGAAAAGCAGCATTTTTGGGCTGAAAGTCAGTTTACTGATGGCTTGAGAGGTCAGAGTTTGACTTGTGGTGGACTTGGTTTGTCCTCTCCGTTTTCGGAAAAGCAAGTTGATGATCGCTATTTGAAAATGGAAGGCCGAGCAATCTTTGATTTCGCTATTCGTGATGTGGCACAGTCTATCAAAAATACCATTGAAGAGAGTCCATTTTCAGTGGAGGAGCTTGATTATCTGCTCTTGCATCAGGCTAATATCCGAATTTTAGATAAAATGGCTAAGAAACTCGGAGTTTCTCGGGAAAAACTACCTGCTAATATGATGGAATATGGCAATACTAGTGCAGCTAGCATCCCGATTTTATTATCTGAGTGTGTCCAACAGGACCTGATTAAGCTGAACGGAGATCAGACTATTTTATTGTCAGGTTTCGGTGGAGGTTTGACATGGGGCACGCTTATTGTTACAATTTAGTTAATCATGTGGAAACACATAGATAAAAAATATATTTTTTAAAGGAGTCTATCCATGGCAGTATTTGAAAAAGTACAAGAAATTATCGTTGAGGAACTTGGTAAAGAGCCATCAGAAGTTACACTTGAGTCAACTTTCGATGATCTTGAAGCAGATTCATTGGATTTGTTCCAAGTAATTTCAGAAATCGAAGATGCATTTGACATCCAAATCGAAACTGAAGAAGGCTTGAAAACAGTTGGTGACTTGGTTGCCTACGTAGAAGAAAAAACAAAATAATAAAGATTTGAGAGTATCGCAAGATATTCTCTCTTGTTTAGGTAATAGTTTGAATTTCAAAGTAAAAAGGCTGCTATCTAGCGGTTTGGGCTCAAGCTATTACTTAAGCAATGATTAGAGGAAGGTATTATGCAAACACGAATTACAGAATTATTAGATATTAAATATCCTATTTTCCAAGGTGGTATGGCTTGGGTCGCAGATGGTGACTTGGCTGGTGCTGTTTCAAAGGCTGGTGGTCTTGGGATCATCGGTGGTGGTAATGCGCCTAAGGAAGTGGTGAAAGCCAATATTGATAAGATTAAGTCTTTGACGGATCGTCCTTTCGGTGTCAATATCATGCTTCTGTCGCCTTTTGTAGATGACATCGTGGATTTGGTGATCGAAGAGGGTGTAAAAGTGGTGACGACTGGTGCGGGCAATCCAAGCAAGTACATGGCTCGTTTCCACGAGGCAGGTATTACGGTGATTCCTGTTGTACCAAGTGTGGCTTTGGCTAAACGGATGGAAAAAATCGGAGCAGATGCCGTTATTGCTGAAGGAATGGAAGCTGGTGGTCATATCGGTAAGTTAACGACCATGACCTTGGTTCGTCAGGTTGTAGAAGCAGTTAACATTCCAGTTATTGCGGCTGGTGGTATTGCGGATGGATCTGGTGCTGCGGCTGGTTTTATGTTGGGAGCAGAAGCGGTTCAGGTCGGCACACGCTTCGTTGTAGCTAAGGAATCAAATGCCCATCAAAATTATAAAGATATGATTTTGAAAGCTCGTGATATCGATACGACAATTTCTGCTCAGCACTTCGGTCATGCGGTTCGTGCGCTCAAGAATAAGCTGACTCGCGATTTTGAAAAGGCTGAAAAAGAAGCCTTCAAGCAAGAAAATCCAGACTTGACTGTTTTTGAAAATCTGGGTGCTGGTGCCTTGGCCAATGCGGTTGTCCGTGGCGATGTGGAAAATGGTTCCGTCATGTCCGGTCAGATTGCCGGCTTGGTCAGCAAGGAAGAAACAGTCGAAGAAATCCTCAAGGATATCTATTATGGCGCTGCTGAAAAGATTCAGCAGGAAGCAAAACGTTGGGCAGGAGTAACTAGAAATGACTAAGACAGCCTTTCTATTTGCTGGTCAGGGAGCCCAATATCTGGGAATGGCTCGTGACCTCTATGAACAGTATGATGTGGTTAAGGCAACTTTTGAGGAAGCGAGTCAAGTTCTGGGCTATGATGTTCGGGCGTTGATTGACCAAGATGAAGAAAAACTCAACCAAACTCGCTATACTCAACCAGCAATTTTGACAACTTCTCTTTCTATTTATCGCCTGCTGGCTGAAAAAGGAATCCAGCCTGATATGGTGGCTGGCCTCTCTCTAGGTGAATACTCTGCCTTGGTAGCTGCTGGTGCGCTGGACTTCAAAACAGCGGTAGCTCTAGTCGCTAAACGCGGAGCTTTCATGGAGGAAGCGGCTCCTGCTGGTTCTGGAAAGATGGTTGCGGTCCTAAATGCGGACGTGGCTCTTATCGAGGAAGCCTGCCAGACGGCTAGTCAGCTAGGAGTCGTCTCTCCTGCCAATTACAACACTCCAGGTCAAATCGTCATTGGAGGAGATGTGGCAGCGGTGGATAAAGCGGTGGAACTCCTCAAGGAAGCAGGTGTGAAACGCTTGATTCCGCTGAATGTTTCAGGTCCTTTCCATACAGCACTCTTGAAACCAGCCAGTGAGCAATTAGCTCGGGTTTTGGCTGAAACAGAATTTGCTGATTTTCAGCTTCCGCTAGTGGGCAATACAGAGGCGGATATCATGGAAACCGATAGAATTAAGGAATTATTAACTCGTCAGGTCATGGAGCCGGTTCGTTTCTACGATAGTATCGCTAAAATGCAGGAAGCTGGTGTGACAGAGTTTATCGAGATTGGTCCAGGGAAAGTATTGTCTGGCTTTCTGAAAAAAATTGATAAATCAGCAGTTGTTTATCATGTTGAAAGTGTGGAGACTTTGACAACCCTGCTGGAAAAATAATGGGGAATACCTATGGAATTAAAGAATAAAAATGTTTTTATTACAGGCTCTAGCCGTGGGATTGGTCTGGCTATTGCCCATAAGTTTGCAAGTGCAGGTGCCAATATTGTCTTGAACGGTCGTGGTCAAATTTCAGATGACGTTTTGGCGGAGTTTGCTGGCTATCCGGTCAAAGTCGTGGCTATTTCAGGCGATGTGTCTGATGGCGCTGATGCTAAGCGAATGATTGATGAGGCGATTGTGGCTTTGGGTTCTGTAGATGTCTTGGTCAATAATGCTGGAATTACCCGCGATAAGATTATGCTCAAGATGACAGAGGAAGACTTTGAGCAAGTGCTGAAGGTCAATTTGACTGGAGCCTTCAATATGACGCAAGCTGTCTTGAAACCAATGACCAAGGCTCGTCAGGGAGCAATTATCAACCTATCAAGTGTTGTCGGTTTGACTGGTAATGTCGGTCAGGCCAACTATGCAGCCTCTAAAGCTGGCTTGATTGGATTTTCTAAGTCAGTTGCTCGTGAGGTAGCTGGGCGCAGTATCCGTGTCAATGTGATTGCCCCAGGCTTTATCGAATCGGATATGACAGACGGGCTTTCTGAAAAAATCAAAGAAGCTTCTCTGGCTCAAATTCCAATGAAACGGTTCGGCAATACCGAAGAAGTAGCGGATGTTGCCCTATTCTTAGCAGGCCAGGAATACCTTACTGGTCAGGTCATCGCGATTGATGGCGGACTGACAATGCAGTAATTGCATGTATTTGGATTTGACAGTTTACCAATTATCATAAAGGAGTTCACTATGAAACTAAATCGAGTTGTTGTAACAGGTTATGGCTTAACCTCTCCCATCGGAAATACACCAGAAGAATTTTGGAATAGTTTAAAAGAAGGTAAGATTGGGATTGGTCCCATCACCAAGTTTGATCATAGCGATTTTGCTGTTCATAATGCGGCTGAAGTCCAAGACTTTCCTTTTGATAAATACTTTATCAAGAAAGATACCAATCGTTTTGACAACTATTCTTTATATGCCTTGTATGCAGCTCAAGAAGCGGTAACAAATGCCAATCTTGATGTAGAAGCAATTGACAAAGATCGCTTTGGTGTCATCGTGGCTTCTGGTATCGGTGGTATCAAGGAAATCGAAGATCAAGTTATCCGTTTGCATGAAAAAGGTCCAAAACGCGTTAAGCCAATGACTCTTCCAAAAGCTTTGCCAAATATGGCTTCAGGAAATGTTGCGATGCGCTTCGGAGCAAACGGTATCTGTAAATCAATCAATACTGCCTGTGCCTCATCAAATGATGCCATTGGGGATGCCTTTCGTTCTATCAAGTTTGGTTTCCAAGATGTCATGTTGGTGGGTGGATCAGAAGCTTCTATCACTCCATTTGCCATTGCTGGTTTCCAAGCTTTGACTGCCCTATCAACTACGGAAGATCCAACTCGTGCTTCTATTCCATTTGATAAAGACCGTAACGGCTTTGTCATGGGAGAAGGATCTGGTATGTTGGTGCTTGAAAGTCTGGAACACGCCGAAAAACGTGGAGCGACTATCTTGGCTGAAGTAGTTGGTTATGGAAATACTTGTGATGCTTATCATATGACTTCACCTCATCCAGAAGGTCAAGGTGCTATTAAGGCAATTAAATTGGCTTTGGAAGAGGCAGAGATTTCTCCAGAGCAAGTGGCTTATGTCAATGCCCACGGTACTTCAACTCCTGCTAATGAAAAAGGAGAAAGCGGAGCTATCGTAGCTGTTCTTGGTAAAGAAGTACCTGTATCTTCAACCAAGTCATTCACAGGACACTTGCTTGGAGCTGCAGGAGCGGTAGAAGCAATCGCTACAATCGAAGCCATGCGCCATAACTTTGTACCAAAAACAGCTGGAACAAGTGAATTGTCAGACTATATTGAAGCAAATGTCGTTTATGGACAAGGCTTGGAGCAAGAAATTCCTTATGCGATTTCTAATACATTTGGTTTTGGCGGCCACAATGCTGTTCTGGCATTCAAGCGTTGGGAGGGCTAGATGAATATCAATGAAATTAAAGACTTGATGGCTCAGTTTGACCAATCAAGCCTGCGTGAATTTTCTTATAAAAATCAAAATGATGAATTGACTTTCAGCAAGAATGAAAGTTCTGCCGCAGTCGCAACAACTCCAGCAGCCAGTGCAGCCCCTGTTGTAGCTCCAGTGCAGCCAGCAAGTGCACCTGTAGCTGAGACGGTTTCCCCAGCAGCCAGTGCAGCCCCTGAGGTGGCTCCAGAGGCTCCGGCACCAGCTGCTGAGGGTGATGTCGTGGAAAGTCCCTTGGTTGGCGTGGCTTACTTGGCCGCAGGTCCAGATAAACCAGCTTTTGTCAGTGTAGGAGACCAAGTTAAAAAAGGTCAAACCCTGATGATTATTGAAGCCATGAAGGTCATGAATGAAGTGCCAGCACCGAAAGATGGTCTGATTACAGAAATTCTGGTTCAGAATGAAGAAATGGTTGAGTTTGGGAAAGGGCTGGTACGCATCAAATGATTGATATCAATGCAATAAAAGAGGCGCTTCCGCACCGCTATCCTATGTTGTTGGTGGACCGTGTATTGGAAGTCAGCGAAGATGAGATTGTCGCTTTGAAAAATGTGACGATCAACGAGCCATTCTTTAACGGACATTTCCCTCAGTATCCAGTTATGCCAGGTGTCTTAATCATGGAAGCACTGGCTCAAACGGCTGGTGTGCTGGAATTGTCTAAAGAAGAAAACAAGGGCAAGCTGGTCTTCTATGCTGGCATGGATAAGGTCAAGTTCAAAAAGCAAGTTGTACCTGGCGATCAATTGATTATGACGGCCAAGTTTGTTAAGCGTCGTGGCACTATTGCAGTGGTAGAGGCCAAGGCCGAAGTTGATGGTAAGCTTGCAGCAAGCGGAACCTTGACCTTTGCGATTGGTCAATAAGAAAGAGGAGATTTCACCATGTTTCGTAAAATTTTAATTGCTAACCGTGGGGAAATTGCGGTCAGAATTATTCGTGCAGCTCGCGAGCTGGGAATTGATACAGTCGCTGTTTATTCAACGGCTGATAAGGAAGCGCTCCACACCCTACTGGCTGATGAGGCAGTCTGCATCGGGCCAGCCAAGTCTACGGATTCTTATCTGAACATGAACGCGGTCCTGTCTGCTGCTGTTCTGACAGGTGCAGAAGCCATTCACCCTGGTTTTGGTTTTTTGAGTGAAAACTCTAAATTTGCGACCATGTGCGAAGAAGTCGGCATTAAGTTTATTGGACCTTCAGGTGCTGTTATGGACTTGATGGGGGACAAGATTAATGCTCGGGCTCAGATGATTAAGGCAAAAGTGCCGGTTATCCCAGGTTCTGACGGGGAAGTCCATACCTCTGAAGAAGCCTTGGAAGTGGCCGAAAAGATTGGCTATCCAGTCATGCTCAAAGCTTCTGCTGGCGGTGGTGGAAAGGGTATTCGTAAGGTTGAAAAGCCTGAGGATTTAGTAGCGGCCTTTGAGTCTGCTTCTAGTGAAGCCAAAGCGGCTTTTGGGAATGGCGCTATGTATATGGAGCGAGTTATCTATCCAGCGCGCCATATTGAGGTGCAGATTTTGGCAGATCAGCAGGGGCATGTAGTCCACTTGGGCGAGCGAGATTGCTCTTTGCAGCGGAATAATCAGAAGGTGCTGGAAGAAAGTCCATCTGTGGCAATTGGTAAAACCCTACGTCAGCAGATTGGTGAAGCAGCTGTTCGGGCTGCTGAGTCTGTCGGCTATGAAAATGCCGGAACGATTGAATTTCTGCTGGATGAAGCCAAGGGTGAATTCTACTTTATGGAGATGAATACTCGGGTGCAGGTAGAGCATCCAGTGACTGAGTTTGTTACCGGTGTGGATATTGTTAAAGAGCAGATTAAGATTGCAGATGGTCAAGAGCTGTCCTTCAGTCAAGAAGATGTTGAGATTCGAGGACATGCGATTGAATGTCGGATTAACGCTGAAAATCCAGCCTTTAACTTTGCACCGAGCCCAGGCAAGATTTCCAATCTTTATCTGCCAAGTGGCGGAGTGGGATTACGCGTGGATTCGGCGGTCTATCCTGGCTACACCATTCCTCCTTACTATGACAGTATGATTGCCAAAATCATCGTTCACGGGGAAAATCGCTTTGATGCCCTGATGAAGATGCAACGGGCTCTCTATGAGCTAGAAATCGACGGTGTCGTGACCAATAGCAGTTTCCAACTGGATCTGATTTCAGATCCTAATGTGATTGCTGGTGATTATGATACAGCCTTTCTCATGGAGAAGTTCCTTCCGGCTTATCAAGAGAAAAAATAGATGACAAGGAGTGATTTTGTTTGAAAGAAGCAGAATCACTCTAAAATTTAATGAAGGAGTAAGCAATGCCTTTGTTTTCAAAAAAGGATAAATATATTCGGATCAATCCTAATCGTTCCTCTCGTGCCTTGCCTCAGCCAAAACCAGAAGTTCCAGATGAGCTTTTTTCCAAGTGCCCTGGTTGTAAGCATACCATTTATCAAAAAGATTTGGGGGCAGAGCGTGTCTGTCCAAGCTGTGGCTATACTTTTCGGATTTCAGCTTTTGAGCGTCTGAGTTTGACGGTGGATGAAGGAAGCTTTGAGGAATTGTTCACCGGTATTGAGACGACAGATCCCTTACATTTTCCAAATTATCAAGAAAAACTGGCAAAGATGCGGGAAAAGACTGGCCTAGATGAGGCCGTTTTGACTGGAATCGCTCTGATAAAAGGCCAAAAATTAGCCCTTGGGATCATGGATTCCAACTTTATCATGGCTTCCATGGGAACGATTGTCGGAGAGAAGATTACCCGTCTCTTTGAGTATGCGACAGAGCATCAGTTGCCAGTCGTCCTCTTTACGGCTTCTGGCGGTGCCCGCATGCAGGAAGGTATCATGAGCTTGATGCAAATGGCTAAAACTTCTGCTGCTGTACAACGTCATTCAAAGGCTGGTCTTTTTTACCTGACCGTTTTGACAGATCCTACTACAGGTGGTGTCACAGCCTCTTTTGCTATGGAGGGCGATATTATCTTGGCGGAAGCGCAGGCTTTGGTAGGCTTTGCCGGTCGTCGGGTTATTGAGTCTACTGTACGGGAAAAATTGCCAGATGACTTCCAAAAGGCAGAGTTTTTGCTGGAACATGGCTTTGTTGATGCGATTGTCAAACGTGGTGAATTGCGGGATCGGATTGCTACTCTCTTGAGATTTCATGGAGGTGACCAATGACAAAAATCAGTCAGATTATCAAAGCAGCGCGTGATCAGTCCCGTTTGACGGCTCTGGATTTTGCCCAAGGCATTTTTGATGATTTTGTGGAACTGCACGGAGATCGTGGTTTTCGTGATGATGGTGCTGTCATTGGCGGTATCGGAACATTAAATGGTCAGCCAGTCACAGTGGTCGGCATTCAAAAAGGTCGCAATTTGCAAGATAATTTACGGCGGAACTTTGGTCAACCTCATCCGGAAGGCTATCGCAAGGCTCTACGTCTCATGAAGCAGGCTGAGAAATTCGGCCGTCCAGTCGTGACCTTTATCAATACGGCTGGTGCCTATCCTGGCGTCGGTGCTGAGGAGCGCGGACAAGGCGAAGCCATTGCCCGTAATCTCATGGAAATGAGTGATCTGAAAGTGCCCATTATTGCCATTATCATCGGCGAGGGTGGCTCTGGCGGGGCACTGGCCTTAGCAGTTGCTGATAAGGTCTGGATGCTGGAAAACTCTATGTATGCCATTCTCAGTCCAGAAGGCTTTGCCTCGATTTTATGGAAGGATGGCAGCCGAGCAATGGAGGCGGCGGAGATGATGAAAATCACCTCGCACGAGCTTTTGCAGATGGGTGTCGTTGATAAGGTCATCCCCGAACGTGGCTTTAATAAAAATGAGCTCTTAGCTGCAGTCAAGCAAGAGATCAGTACTGAACTAGCGGAACTTTCCAAACTTTCTCTCGAGCAACTTTTGGAAGATCGCTATCAGCGTTTTAGAAAATATTAGTCAGAAGCCTTAGGGCTTCTTTTTCTTGTTTGAGAGAGGTAAGGAGACAGTTAAAGCAGTAATATATTTTGGTTTGACATGTAGCAATATATTCTCTTTATAGAGGCCATATAAAATATATATTATACAAGCTGTCAGACCTATGTTAAGATAGTTGCTAATCAAAAGAAATGAGGTTTCATATGTCAGAATTTACTATCCATACGATTGAGTCTGCACCAGCTGAGGTGAAAGAGGTTTTAGAAACGGTTCAAAAAGATAACGGTGGCTACATTCCTAATCTTATCGGTCTTTTGGCCAATGCGCCAACAGCTTTGGAAACTTATCGGACGGTTGGGGCTATCAATCGTCGAAACAGCCTGACACCGACTGAACGTGAAGTGGTGCAGATTACGGCCGCGGTCACTAATGGCTGTGCTTTCTGTGTAGCGGGTCATACAGCTTTTTCAATCAAGCAGATTCAAATGAATGATGATCTTTTGGAGGCTCTGCGCAATCGTACTCCGATTGATACAGATCCGAAGCTAGATACGCTTGCTAAATTTACCATTGCTGTCATTAATACTAAGGGACGGGTCGGAGATGAGGCTTTGGCAGACTTCCTAGAAGCGGGCTATACGCATGAGAATGCTCTGGATGTGGTTCTGGGTGTCAGCCTTGCGACCCTCTGCAATTATGCCAATAATCTGGCCAATACGCCAATAAATCCAGAATTGCAGCCTTATGCCTAGTCTTTGAGGAGATGAGAAGGGCTTTTAGCTCCTTCTTTATCATTAGCTATAGCCAAGCAAAAAACTAGTTCCAAACTGGAGAGACTTTCTCTGGTTTAACTTCCAGAAGAGTTTTATCAATACTTTAGAAAATATAAAAGAATCGAAGCCGAAAGGCTTCTTTTTATACTTGTTTTTTAATGTTCTGTGTGATATTATATTTTAAGAAACATATGTTGCGCAACAATTGTATCTAAAAGGAGTTTTGATGCCACCTAAAAATAAATTTACTCGTGATGAAATTATCCAAGCAGCTCTAGGGATTGTCAGAGAAGACGGTTTGGCTGGTTTGACCGCTCGTTCTCTAGCGGAACGATTACAGTCTAGTCCCAAGGTTATTTTCGGTCAGTTTGAAAATATGGAGGATCTAAGTCATTCGGTTGTTCGGGCGGCTGAATTCGTTCTGGTCCAATATATTCGTTCGGCTTTGGAGCGAGCCAAGCCTTTCAGAGCAGTTGGCATGGCCTATATCCTTTTTGCCAGTCAGGAGCCTCAGCTCTTTAAAATTCTCTATCTAAATCCTCACAAGCACCCCATTGAGTCTTTCAAGGACTTTTTACCTCAGAAAGACCATAGTTATCAGCAGATATTAGAGTCGATTGTGGAGGATTATCCCATGCCCATAGAAAGTGCAGAGTTCGTTTATCAGCATTTATTTATCTATTCTCATGGTTTGGCTAGCATGATAGCATCGGGTATTTATTCTTTTAGTCAGGAGGAAGTGACAGAGCGCTTAACGCAAGTATTTACTGCCCTCCTAAAGGAAATGAAAGGAAAGCAAGAATGATTAGATTAAAGGGAATTCGTAAGTCCTACAATGGAAGAGAAGTTTTAAAAGGGATCGACTTGGAGATTGCTGCCCAAGATTACTTGGTCATTTTGGGAGCTTCTGGATCTGGAAAGTCAACCTTGCTCAACGTTTTATCAGGCCTAGAAAAACCAGACAGTGGTCATGTTTATTACGATGAGGAAGATCTATCCCAGCTGACAGAAGGTCAATTGACGGCTTTTCGTCGAGCGAAGATTGCCTTTATTTTTCAGTAGTATTTCTTACTTCCAAATCTTACAGTGGAGCAAAATGTCAAAATGGGTGCTAATCTAGCAGGCAATCAAGATTATGTCCGTATTTTGGAGGCTTTAGGTTTAGGTGATAAACTTCAGCATTATCCAAGTCAACTGTCAGGCGGTGAGCAGCAGCGGGTGGCTATTGCACGAGCCCTAGCTAAAAGACCGAATGTCCTCTTTTTGGACGAGCCGACTGGAGCCTTGGACGAAGCAACAGGTCGTCAGATTCTAGCCTATATTTCAAGTCTTCAAGAGGAGCTAGGATTTACGCTGGTCATGGTGACCCACAATGCAAATATTGCTCAGATGGCTAAGACCATTGTCCATATCAATAGCGGTCAGATTCAAAGCTTAGAGACAAATAGTCAGCCCAAGACGGCCTATGAGATTGGATGGTAAGCTATGTTTTCAATAAAAGATTTGTATAGATTAGTCGTTGTATCAATTATCAGCTTTTGTGCGGTCTTTGTGACCAATCTCTTCTTAAATTTTTATCTGGATATCCGTTTACTAGATCAAACAAATTGGTTGCCTGAGATTCGAGCTGCTTACGATGCTCAAGTTGCGATTTCTTGGTTGATTGCATCCATTAGCGGAGCTGTTTTATCCCTAACATCGATACTCCTTCTCTTCTTTTACATTCGGCAATTTATTGACCAGCATAAGCCAGAATTAGGAGTTTTAAAAGCTCTGGGCTATAAAAACTGGGAAATTGCTCGAAAGTTTTGGCTTTTTAGTCTTCCAATTGGTTTGGGAACAGGCACTGGCTATTTCTCTTCTTTTGCCATGATGCCGCATTTTTATCAGTTGCGTAATCAAAGCGGAGTTTTGCCTGAAATTACCATTCGACAACATTGGTCCCTTTTCCTGTTTCTCGTTGTCTTGCCAACTTTATCCTTTGCTGCTTTAGCTGTTCTCTACGCTAGTTATTGTCTACGTTTGCCTGCTCTAGACTTGCTCAAGCGGGTCAGCCCTAGTCGAAAGCCACCAAAAAGGAAAACAGTAAAGCAAATAAGGAAGGACCGCCCCTTTTTAAAAGACCTTTCTGCCAGTCTGCTCTGGTCTAGAAAATTATTAATATTCTTTGTCATTTTCGGTTCGATGTGCTTTTCAGCTATGATTCAGCTATCATTTGGTATGAAAGAATTGACAGACGAAACCATTCAGATCATGATGATGTCAATCGGTACTGTCCTATCAGTAGCAATCCTCTATCTGTCGCTGGGAGTACTCCTGCAGGAAAATCAAGAAACCCTAGCTATTATGAAGGTTTTTGGTTATAGCAGAAATGAGTGCCATAAGAGTTTATTTGCTCCTTATCGTATTCTTGCTTTTTTGGGCTTTGTCTTAGGAACGGGCTATCAATACGGGATTATGCAGCTTTTACTCAGATTGATGGAAAAATCCATAGCTCAGAAAGTTGACTATGATTTTGATTTTGGAGTCTGCCTGATGACTTTGCTAGTCTTTGTCTTAGTCTATGAAAGTTTAATCTATTTATCCAATAGAAGGATAGATCAACTGACTATTAAGCAGGTCATGTTGGGAGAATAAAGAAAAAATGAAGTGATGCTGTTCACTTCATTCTTTTTTGCTGATGATATGCTGGATACCTGTTTGAAGGTGCTTGAGGATGTGTGTGATTTCCTTTGGAAAAACTTTGTAGTTTTCCAAGTCTGTCAGGGGGATCCAGTAGACTTGTTCTTGCTTATGTTGGTAATCAAATTGCTTGCCGTGAGGCTTCATTAGGTAATAGAAGCAAATCTCATGACAGTCTAGTCCCTTGAGGATGCCGGTTGAGTTGGAAAATAGATTTTCATGAACAAAAGCTAGCTTTTCAATCTCATACTTTTGTCCTGTTTCTTCGAAAACTTCTCGCTGGACAGCTTCTTTGGAGGTCTCTCCAAATCTGACTGCCCCTCCAACTGAATAGAAATAGTCCTCGCTAGAAGATGACATGACACAGAGGGCTTCCTCCTCAATGATAATTGCAGCAGCCCGATAGCGAAAGCGCTCCTGCCCTTGGGTGTAAGAAATATCCTTTGCCATAGTGTCCTCCTTGCGTTTTTTAGTTTACTTGATTTAGAGCTTCCTGTCAATGCTTTCTGTACCCAGACAGTTATATTCTTTCTCTCTTGCGACAGGCTTTTTTTCCTGTTAAAATAAGGACATGACTCGTTATAAAGCCCTTATTTCCTACGACGGACATGACTTTGCTGGCTTTCAGCGCCAGCCTCATGCTCGGAGCGTTCAGGAAGAAATCGAAAAAACCTTAACTCGTATTAACAAAGGCCAGCCCATTGTCATCCACGGAGCTGGTCGGACCGACAGCGGCGTTCATGCGCTTGGGCAGGTCATTCACTTTGACCTCCCGTCAGCTAGGGATGAAGAAAAGCTGCGTTTTGCCTTGGATACCCAGACGCCAGAAGATATTGATGTCATTTCTGTGGAGGAAGTGACGGAAGATTTTCATGCCCGTTACAAGCCGCACAGCAAGACCTATGAGTTTCTGGTGGATATTGGTCGTCCAAAAAATCCGATGATGCGCCACTATGCGACCCATTATCCCTATCCTTTGGAGATTCCTCTGATGGAGCAGGCCATCAAAGCCTTGGAGGGAACGCACGATTTTACGGGCTTTACAGCCTCAGGTACCAGTGTGGAAAATAAGGTTCGCACGATTACAAAGGCTAGTCTGACTTTTGATGCGCAACGCAATTTTCTAGTCTTTACTTTTTCGGGCAATGGCTTTCTCTATAAGCAAATCCGCAACATGGTGGGAACCCTGCTCAAGATTGGAAATAAGCGGATGCCGGTCAACCAAATCGAACGGATTTTAGAAGAAAAGGATCGGCAGCTAGCTGGGCCGACTGCAGCACCTAACGGTCTTTACCTAAAGGAGATTATCTATGAAGAATAAGCTGATTTTAGCCCTTTCTGGCAATGATATTTTTAGTGGTGGTGGTCTTCATGCGGATTTGGCTACTTATACGGTCCATGGCCTGCATGGTTTTGTAGCGGTGACTTGCTTGACCGCTATGACGGACAAGGGATTTGAAGTCCTTCCGACCGACGAGCAGGTCTTTGCGCAGCAACTCTCCTCGCTCAAAGATGTGCCGTTTTCGGCTATCAAGTTGGGCTTGTTACCAACGGTTGCCATTGCAGATCAGGCTCTGGACTTCATCAAAAAGCAAGCGGGGATACCAGCCGTGCTAGACCCTGTCCTAGTCTGCAAGGAAACCCACGATGTGGAAGTGTCGGCTCTTCGTGATGAATTGATCAAATTTTTCCCTTATACGACCATTATCACGCCCAATCTACCAGAAGCAGAAATCCTGACCCAGTCGGATATCAAGAGTCTGGATGATCTCAAGGCTGCGGCTGTGACTCTCCATGAACTGGGAGCTCAAAATGTCGTCATCAAGGGAGGAAATCGTTTCAACCAAGATCAGGCCCTTGATTTATTTTACGATGGCAAAGACTTTGTGTTGTTGGAAAGTCCTGTTTTACCAAATAATAATACAGGAGCCGGCTGTACCTTTGCTTCTAGCATAGCTAGTCAGCTTTTAGCAGGCCAATCACCTCTTGAAGCCGTCAACTATTCAAAAGATTTTGTTTACCGCGCTATCCAGCGCTCAGATCAGTATGGAGTTATTCAATATGAAAAATAATCAGACAAGAAAAATCGCTTTGCTGGCTGTCATTACAGCCCTATCCATTGTTTTAGGGAATTTTTTCAAAATCCCTACGCCCACTGGTTTTCTAACCTTGCTAGATGCAGGGATTTACTTTACCGCATTTTATTTTGGTCGTAAGGAAGGAGCCTTGGTTGGGGGTTTGTCAGGTCTCTTGATTGACTTGGTGGCCGGTTATCCTCAGTGGATGGTCTTTAGCCTCATCTGTCATGGCCTTCAAGGCTACTTTGCTGGCTTCACTGGCAAGCAGCGTTATATCGGTTTGCTTTTGGCTGGACTTGCCATGGTCGGTGGCTATGCTCTCTTTGGTAGCATTTTGAGTGGCCCTGGTGCAGCTATCGCAGCGATTTGGGGCAATGTCATGCAAAATATTTTTGGTTTGGTGGTTGGATATGCCCTTTACAGAGCTTTTCCCCTTGTCTTGAAAAGAGCCGTTCAGCCAGAGTAAGTGAGGTCAAAGATGGATTTAGAGAAGCTTGAAAAGGAGACCAGACAGATCGCTACAGATGTCTTGGACAAGGCGGGTTTGGTCAAGGGAAATATTTTTGTCCTAGGTCTATCTTCTAGTGAAGTCATGGGGGGACAGATTGGCCAGCATTCCAGTAGGGAAGTCGGCCAGGTCATTGTCAAGACCTTGTTAGATATTCTGCAAGCTCGGGGGATTTACTTGGCCGTTCAAGGCTGCGAACACCTCAACCGTGCCTTAGTTGTGGAACGAGAATTGGCAGAAAAGAAAGACCTAGAGATTGTCAATGTCCTGCCCAGCCTACATGCAGGCGGGAGTGGCCAGCTAGCGGCTTTTGACTATATGAAAGATCCTGTGGAGGTTGAGTTTATCACAGCCCATGCTGGCTTGGATGTGGGAGATACGTCAATCGGAATGCATGTCAAGCATGTTCAGGTTCCGATTCGCCCTCAACTGCGCAGTTTGGGCCAGGCTCACGTTACCGCCCTTGCCAGTCGTCCCAAGTTGATTGGCGGAGCTAGAGCGTCTTATATTGAAGATAGGGTTCGAAAATCTTAGTAGAAGAGGAGAAGAGGCTGGGACAAAAGTCCTAGCCTCTCAATTGTCTTTGGATTGTCGAGCAAGACGCAGTGGTTGAGTGGGCTCTACTACGCTGATTTCATCAGCTTTTACAGCCCTACTCAACTGTGCGGAGGTGGGACGACGAAATCGAATTCTAACGAATTACCGATTTCTGTCCCACTCTCTTTTCCAAAATGGCAGATTTTGCTAGTCGATTCTCGTGTTGGAGAGGGAAATAAATCCACAGTGATAGTAAAATATTGTCTGCTAAGAGCTGGGCAATGGTCAAAAAAGAGTAAAAAGTAGCTTGGATTTCAGCGTATGAAAGGGGAAAAAGGCGAAAAATAAAAGGTGTCGCTTGAAAAAACTGCTACTTATGTTATAATGGATTGTATGCAAAAAATTTGAAGGAGAACTGACAGAATGTCTGTATCATTTGAAAACAAAGAAACAAATCGTGGTGTATTGACTTTTACTATCGGTCAAGACCAAATCAAACCTGCTTTGGATCGTGCTTTTAATGCAGTTAAGAAAAATATCGCTGTACCAGGTTTCCGTAAGGGTCATATTCCTCGTCCAGTCTTCAACCAACGTTTTGGTGAAGAATCACTTTACCAAGATGTCTTGAATGCATTGCTTCCAGCAGCTTATGAAGCAGCTGTAAAAGAAGCTGGTCTTGAAGTGGTTGCACAACCAAAAATTGATGTGACTTCAATGGAAAAAGGTCAAGAATGGGTGATCACTGCTGAAGTTGTGACAAAACCTGAAGTGAAATTGGGTGCTTACAAAGACCTTGAAGTATCTGTAGACGTTTCTAAGGAAGTTACTGATGCTGAAGTTGATGAGCGCATTGAGCGTGAACGCAATAACTTGGCTGAATTGGTTCTGAAAGATGGAGCAGCAGCTGAAGGTGATACAGTTGTCATCGACTTTGTTGGTTCTGTTGACGGTGTTGAATTTGACGGCGGAAAAGGCGATAACTTCTCACTTGGACTTGGTTCAGGTCAATTCATCCCAGGCTTCGAAGACCAATTGGTTGGTCACTCAGCTGGTGAAACAGTAGACGTTGTTGTAACCTTCCCAGAAGACTACCAAGCAGCTGACCTTGCTGGTAAAGAAGCAAAATTCGTTACAACAATCCATGAAGTAAAAGAAAAAGAAGTTCCGGCTCTTGATGATGAACTTGCAAAAGACATCGACGAAGAAGTTGAAACTCTTGCTGAATTGAAAGAAAAATACCGTAAAGAATTAGCAGCAGCGAAAGAAGCAGCTTACAACGATGCAGTTGAAGCAGCAGCGATTGACCTTGCAGTAGAAAATGCAGAAATCGTTGACCTTCCAGAAGAAATGATTCACGAAGAAGTTCATCGCGCTGTGAACGAATTCCTCGGCAACATGCAACGTCAAGGGATCTCTCCTGATATGTACTTCCAAATCACTGGTACAACTCAAGAAGACCTTCACAAACAATATGAAGCAGATGCTGCAGCACGCACTAAGACGAACCTTGTTGTAGAAGCAGTTGCGAAAGCAGAAGGCTTTGAAGCTAGCGCTGAAGAAGTTGAAGCAGAAATCACTTCATTGGCAACAGACTACAACATGGAAGCAGACCGCGTTCGCCAATTGCTTTCAGAAGAAATGCTTAAACATGATATCGCTGTTAAAAAATCAGTTGAAGTTATCACAAGCACTGCTAAAGTAAAATAATAGCTTCTAGTCAGCCCTAGTGGATGCCAATGCAAGCACAAGAGAGAACGATTTGTTCTCTCTTTTTTGATGTTGGAGGGATAGTTTAAAAATAGGAAAACTAATCTCTACATTAAAATAAGCTCTATAATTCTTACAGGGAGTGAACCACTGTAGAAATTATAGAGCTCATATCACAACATCCATGGAATGCCCATTTCGTTTGATGCCTTAGTAGCATGAAATGCAGCTATTTCGTTTTCAATAATTTTTAATAATTCATCTTCCTCTAGTAAACGTAATATTTCAAGGTTCTTTTGTATTAGCTCTTCATTGCTATCACAAATTCCGATTCTGGCCGAATGAAACGCAATTGCATCATACCGTTTAAGTAATTTTGCTGTTTTAATAACAATCGAACAAATATGACTACACATCGGAAAGTGTTTGTAATAAAAATAAAAGGTAGACAAATTTGATAGAAGGGCTAGTTTTATGGGAAGGATATTTTGGAAATCAGAGTATTTTTCTAGTCTGTGAAGAATTAATTGAGTGGTATCTAGAATAGTCTCCGTAGGAAGGACAAAAAGAATGGAGTTTAAAATGTTGAAATCTGATGCGTACCAGGTGTCATGGTGTTTTAGATCGTTCCATAAAATGTCAACGATATCTTGTGTCACCTTATCTCTGTTTGAAATTCCATTCTTTCTGACTTGAAGTATGACTGTCAAGGATTGGTGCAATTTTTGGATAGAGATATCCCAATGAGTTTTTAGATAAGATTCACATTTTTTGTAAATTGTTTCGAGTTCTCCTGCTCCACTAATTGAATGAATATTGCTGATTTGATTTAATAGTTGAGTATGCTCACTAGGATGGTAAAGATTACAAATATAATCAAATTCATCAAAGCTCATGTTAATTTGCTGAAGTAAAAAAGCCATGTTCTCATACTTTGGAACGACAAGTCCATTCTCTATCTTAGAGAGTGTTGTAGGAGATAGTACATTGCCACACACATTTGACTGAGTGAGGTTTTTAGACTTTCTAATTTCTTGATAAACTTTTCCAAAATCATATCTCATATCATAATCTCCAAAAAAACTTGAAAATAGTTAAAACAATACTACATGATTCTGACTACATTATATAATTTAGTAAGGAGGAATGCAAAGAAATATAAAAAATTTCAAGTCGTAAATTATGCTGTGTTATTTTCTTATATATTCTTAATAAACTCTATATTAGGCTAGAGAATTGTGTAGGATATGGAATTTCGAAATAAGAAAGTAGGTCAAAAAATGGCTAAGAAAAAGATGCTGTTAACTTTATCAGTCGTAGCATTAGGAATTGCTTCATATGCTTTGCTGAAACCAGTTATTGCAGAAACAACAATCGGCAAAACAAACGGAAATCAGACGATTTCAATTTATAAGAATTTACTAAAAGGTAAATCTGAAAAAGAAATTAATGACTACTTTTCAGGTTTATCAGACAGTAAACTGATCATTGCAGACAAATCAGGTGGTTTTACAACTAGCTCTACAGATGACTACAGTAATCCAGTAGAGACAACTGATGAGAATGGCAATAAAGAATTAAAATCTTTCCAAGATAAAAGTGTTGCTGCAACAGTTGGTGAAATCAAAGAAGCACTTAAGAATAACTAAATCATACAACTTGCTGATGTTAATTGCTGGTTGTTGAATTAGAGAGAAAAGTTCCACTGAAAAGTGGAATTTTTTTTGTCGCATGTTTAGTTATGTGCCTCTATGATAAGAACTTTAACCTCTTGGTGTGAATGCTTAGAGGAAGTATGTCTAGCTTAAGCCTCGGCTGGCCACTTTTCCTATAGATTCGTGGCAATCTAGGTCTCGGCTGGCCACTTTTCCTATAGATTCGTGGCAATCTAGGCCTCGGCTGGCTACTTTTCCTATAGCTTCATGGCAATCTAGGCCTCGGCTGGTCACTTTTCCTATAGTTTCTTGGTAACCCAGACCTCAGCTGGTCACTTTCCTTTGGTTTTTAAGGTAAATGATACTTCTTGATAACTGTTGACCAAAAGTGAGTGCCTGATGAAAGGTGATGTCTCTTGTTTGGAAAATGGCTAGCGGAACTAGCTAGTCTGGCTAGTTTCTAGGTTTCAAATGCGGAATTATTTCAAAAATAAATAGGATAACGAAAAGCAGTTTTTAGCTGATTACTGAGAAATGCTAGGCTGTCATAGAGAGATATTTAGCTTTTAGACAGATTTTTTGGGGGAGCTTGTGATATACTGTTAGTATGGAAAAAAATGATATTGTTTACGGCGTGCATGCTGTGACCGAGGCCTTGATGGCCAATACGGGAAATAAACTTTACATTCAGGATGATTTGCGTGGCAAAAACGTGAGCAAGCTGAAAGATTTGGCGGCAGAAAAGAAGGTTTCTATCTCTTGGACACCCAAGAAAACCTTACAGGAGATGACGGATGGAGCCGTTCACCAAGGTTTTGTCTTGCGGGTATCAGAGTTTGCCTATGCAGATTTGGCGGATGTTTTGAAAAAAGCGGAGCAGGAAGAGAATCCTCTGCTGTTGATTTTGGATGGCTTGACAGACCCGCATAATCTGGGCTCTATCTTGCGCACGGCTGACGCTACCAATGTCACGGGAGTGATCATTCCCAAGCACCGAGCAGTCGGCGTGACACCAGTTGTGGCCAAGACCTCTACGGGGGCTATCGAGCACATTCCTATTGCCCGTGTGACCAATCTCAGCCAGGCTCTGGACAAGCTCAAGGAAGCTGGCTTCTGGATTTTTGGGACGGATATGCAGGGGACGCCTGTTCATAAGTGGAATACGGCAGGCAAGCTAGCCCTCATCATCGGCAACGAAGGCAAGGGCATTTCCAGCAACATCAAAAAGCAGGTGGACGAGATGCTGACCATTCCCATGAATGGCCATGTCCAAAGCCTCAATGCCAGCGTCGCAGCGGCCATTCTCATGTATGAAGTCTTTAGAAATCGGGTGGGCTAATGCAAGTACTAGGAAGCTATCTGTTAGAAAAATATCAAACAGAAACGTTTGAACCGATCATTTATGATATCTATCATAATAAAAGAGAAGATAATTATTGCTTTTGCTTTGAAATCACTGAGGAAGCAGATCAGTATCCCTTAGAGGATTTATTGACCCAATATTCCTTGAATTGCACGGATTTATACGGTCAAGGAAGTCAGGTAAATGGTGCTTTGAAATACCTAATTGAGGTCGAAACCTTATCCAGTGATAAGGCGGATCTCATCAGTATTCTCAATCTTTCTACAATTTTAAATAAAGAGATTGTGAATTACGTAAAAGGAAAATATGAGTGCCTTGCTGAAAAGAGGTGTATGAGTTCCTTTTATATGGGAAATCAAAAAGTGGAAGTTCCTGTGCTTGCCTACCGAAGCGATGACTCTGGGATGGTTTCTTTCCAAAATAAATATCCAGAAGTACAATTAACAAATTTATTTTTAGAGGATAAAAAATATGATGTTGAGTGTTTAGATGGGGAATGGATTTGTATCGAATTACTTGATGGTAAGGCAAACTTGATTTTAACAGATTCACAAGATGAATATTTCCAATATATGTTTGATTTGAAAGGTTTTCAAGGTGTTAGTCCTGTTCTAGACTAACCGAGCGAAACTAGGTTTCCTAAGAAGCAAGCAATTTCCAATAGCTAGTCCCGATATGGTGGCAGGCAAAGCATCACTATTAACCCTCTTATGTCCATGGAGCAGCCTTCTCTGTGGCAACTAAAAAATGATGGAGAAAAAAGATGACCTTTAAAATTTTAACGGATTCGACGGCAGACCTGCCAGAAAGCTGGACCCAAGAACATGATGTGCAGGTTCTGGGCTTGACCATTCAGCTGGACGGCCAAACCTACGAGACTGTCGGGCCAGATAAGCTGACCAGTGAGCAGCTTTTAGCCAAGATGGAGTCCGGCAGCAAGCCGACTACCAGCCAGATCAATGTCGGCCAATTCGAAGATGTTTTTCGCCAGTATGCTCAGGAGGGCACAGCGGTTCTCTATGTGGCTTTTGCTTCAGCCTTGTCTGGAACCTACCAAAGTGCAGTCATGGCGCGGGAGATGGTCTTAGAGGATTATCCTGAGGCGATCATCACCATCCTTGATACCAAGGCAGCTTCGATGGGTGAAGGGCTCTTGGTGATGAAGGCTGTAGAAGCGAGAGTGGCAGGTCAAAGTCTGGAGCAGACGGCAGACTTGCTCCAAAGTCTAGTGCCTAGAGTCCAGACCTATTTCTTAGTAGATGACCTCAACCACCTCATGCGGGGTGGCCGTATTTCTAAGGCAGCGGCTCTCATGGGAAGCTTGGTCAATATCAAGCCCATCATCGCAGTCACAGCTGACGGAAGTCTGGATTCGGTCGCTAAGGTGCGAGGCAAGAAGAAGGCGCAGGCCGAGGTGGTTCGGATGACCTTAGAGACGATTTCTGATCCACGGGTGGTGGTCGCCTATGCAGGTGAAAAAGAAGTCGCTGAAAATGTCAAGGAGCAGCTTTTGGCTTCTGGACAAATCACAGAAGTTCTTATCCTGCCTCTTGGTCCGGTTATTTCGACGCATACTGGGCCAGGTACCCTAGGACTCTTTAGCATTGGCAGTGAACTTTCAGACTAAATAGAAATGAAATCGTTATTTTATAAATAATTGCATCAAATATATTGACTTTTGGTTAGAAAATTTGGTATGATAGTAGGCGGTATTGTTTACCCCATTTGTAAGGCCCCGGAACCTTTCAAATAACCCGCGGACCGGAACATCCGCCCTGTAAACAAAAACGATATTCATATAGGAGAAATCATGAACAAAACAACATACATGGCTAAGCCAGGTGAAGTTGAACGCAAATGGTATGTAGTAGATGCTACTGATGTACCTCTTGGACGCCTTTCTGCAGTTGTAGCAAGCGTACTTCGTGGAAAAAACAAACCAACATTCACACCACACACTGATACAGGTGACTTCGTAATCGTTATCAACGCTGAAAAAGTTAAATTGACTGGTAAAAAAGCAACTGATAAAGTTTACTACACTCACTCAATGTACCCAGGTGGTTTGAAGTCTATCACTGCTGGTGAACTTCGCTCTAAGAACGCTGTTCGTTTGATCGAAAAATCAGTTAAAGGTATGCTTCCACACAATACTCTTGGCCGTGCTCAAGGTATGAAGTTGAAAGTATTTGTAGGCGCTGAGCACACTCACGCTGCACAACAACCAGAAGTTCTTGATATTTCAGGACTTATCTAAGGAAAGGAACAATAAAGTATGTCACAAGCACAATATGCAGGTACTGGACGTCGTAAAAACGCTGTTGCACGCGTTCGCCTTGTTCCAGGAACTGGTAAAATCACTGTAAACAAAAAAGATGTTGAAGAGTACATCCCACACGCTGACCTTCGTTTGGTTATCAACCAACCATTCGCAGTTACTTCAACTGTTGGTCAATATGACGTTTTCGTAAACGTTAATGGTGGTGGCTACGCTGGTCAATCAGGCGCTATCCGTCACGGTATCGCTCGTGCCCTTCTTCAAGTAGACCCTGACTTCCGCGATTCATTGAAACGCGCAGGCCTTCTTACTCGTGATGCCCGTATGGTAGAACGTAAGAAGCCAGGTCTTAAGAAAGCACGTAAAGCTAGCCAGTTCTCAAAACGTTAAGAACCAGCTACACTACAGGCTTTACAACACTTCATGGTTCACACCATGGGGTGTTTTTTTGACGTTTTTTAACAAAATTCACACCACTTTTCACACCAAATTCAGGCTCTTTGTCAACTGTAGTGGGTTACCAAAAAGTCATACTCTGGAGAGGACAAGATTTGTTCTCTCCTTATAAACAATCGCTTCATTTTGAAAATCAGGAAAGCGTTGTTTACGGATCTAGTAAAGCAAATAATAGCCAAGAAGGCAATGCAATGTTTGGTGGCTTCTTCTTTATCGGTATCTTCCTATCCATTATCTTTATGGTCGGTACAGTATTAGTCATCTACTACAAACAAATCTCTGAAGGATATGAAGACCGCGAACGCTTTGTAATTTTGCAAAAGGTTGGTTTGGATCAAAAGCAGATCAAGCAAACTATTAACAAGTAAATCTTGACCGTTTTCTTTCTTCCTGTAATCTTTGCCTTCCTCCATCTGGCCTTTGCTTATCATATGTTGAGCTTGATTCTAAAGGTCATTGGAGTAGTCGATGCGACCATGATGTTGATTATAACCTTATCAATCTGTGGAATCTTTGCACTCCTCTATGCTTTAATCTTTATGATTACTTCAAGAAGTTATCGTAAGATTGTTCAAATGTAAAAAATAATAATGCAATAGAGTGTCTAGAATATAAACATATAAAAATAAAGGAGATAATATGAAATCTGAAAGTTATTTTGACGGAGGAATCCTAGATTATATTGGATACTCTATCTTAGTAGCCATAATTTGCGGGCTTACCTTGGGGATCGCAACACCTTGGGCGGTTTGTATGATGCAAAATTGGTAAACCAAACATACGTTAGTGGATGGTCAACGTCTATACTTTGACGGGACTGGAGTACAACTGTTCGGTAACTAGATTAAGTGGTTTCTTCTAACCATCATCACGTTTTGAATCTATGGCTTCTGGTTAACTATCAAAATGGAGCAATGGATTGTGAAACATACTCATCACGCCTAATCATGAAACTACATCTTCTTTTATAGGAGATGCAGTCTTTTGTTCTTAGAATAAGGAAACTGAAATTTTGTCTGTTCTCTATCTTGGAAAGGATATAAAAATCTTTTAAACTGATGGATTTCTTCAGGGAAAGACCATGAAATTTTTGATATAATATGGAGGATAGACTGATAGATACTTTTTTATTTGTCTAGTAAAAAGGGATATTTTTCAAAAGACTTACAGGTGAGAACTAAGAAAATTTAAATACATATGTAATGTTTGACAGAAAATCACTCTGCCCTCATCAATGGATAAACAGAAATAAATCAAATAAAAGGAGTAACCAATGACCAGAAACTATTCAACACGGGAATACCGTGAAAAATTATACGATGATCTTCATGTTAGATCGAGAGATATAGCGATTTTGATGTGTGCAATTTTTATTGCCTCTATCGGACTAAATATGAATTCAACAGCTGTTATTATAGGGGCCATGTTAATTTCACCTCTCATGACACCGATTGTTGGACTAGGATTAGGTTTAGCTATTTTTGACACTCGTTTAGTTAAGCAAGCTCTAGGGGTTTTACTTACTCAAGTATTGGTCAGTTTACTTGTATCGACTCTGTATTTCTGGATTACTCCCTTATCTTATGCAAGTAGCGAGTTGATTGCACGAACTTCTCCAACGATTTGGGATGTCCTCATTGCTATTGCCGGTGGGATTGCTGGTGTGATCGGTTCAAGGAAAAAAGAAGCAAACAATATTGTGCCAGGAGTAGCCATTGCTACAGCTCTGATGCCACCTATCTGCACTGCCGGCTATGGTTTAGCTAATGGAAATGTACGATTTTTATTTGGTGCTCTCTATCTTTTCTTGATTAACTGTGTCTTTATAATGCTAGCCAACATTATAGGAGCAAAAATTTTAATGAGAAAATCTCCCTTAACTTCATTCAAAGAGCTAAGCATTAAAATGAAAATTGGTTTGATATCTTTGATTGTATTATTGGTTGTTCCAGCCGGTTATTCGGCGGTTACTCTGACTATAGAACAAGCGCGAAAAGAAGGTGTCAAACAGTTTGTAGGAAAAGAGTTTGCCAATTATACGGTCATCAATCAAGTCTACAAGTCAAGGGACAATGAATTGGTCTTGACAATTGTTGGTGACCCGATTTCAGAAGAAGAATTAGAAATAATTCACCAAAAACAAGCCTCTTACGGTATTCAATCTGTTCAATTGAAAGTCAATCAAGTCCATAATTCGACAAAATTAGATAGTGAAGCGACCAAGGAATTTTATGAAACCATTGACAAGTATATCGATCAAAAACTCTCTGAAAAGGATTCGCAAAAAGATCTCGTAAAAGAAAATGAAGCAGACAAGGATTGAGGGCGATGAACAGAATAGGTTTAGAGTTGCTGTCTGAAGAAAATAGTCTAGATGTCTATTCTTTTGAAAAAGAAAATCGGGAGTATTTTGAGCGAAATTTACCTCCCAGACCAGCTAACTATTTTGATTTAGAAGCTTTTTATAAAATTATAGCGCAATTGTTAACGGAACAAACGAATCGTGATGTCTATATGCATCTTATTAGAGATTCGCAAGGCATGATGGTCGGAAGAATCAATTTAAGTGTTTTAGGGAGTGATAGAAAAACAGCAGAACTTGGATATAGGATTGGAGAAAATGTTACTAATTTAGGCTATGCAAGCGAAGCGGTTAAACTCGTTTTAGACAAAGCATTTCATACTTATGGTTTAAATAGAATCATTGCGGGAGCGGCAACGGATAATCTTGCCTCTAAGAGAGTGCTTTTAAAAAATGGTTTCACCTTTAGTAGGATCATAGAAAATGACCTACAAATGAATAATGAGTGGGTTCATACAGCGGTATTTGAGATAATGAATCTATAACATCATCATTTCCAGTTTAGTGACAGGAATGATGGAGTCGTTAATCTTTGCGGACATTCAAGAATTTTCTCTGGATCTCTTTTTTCTAAAAAGTCAAGAGTTTCCCGGAAATTTCTCTGAGTCATTTTTTGAGATTTATAAAAGCAATTTTCACGAATTGTTTGATTAGCGATATCAGCTGTAATTACATATGCTTTTGTTACCTGTTTATCACTATGAGTTAAGGCTCCAGAAACAGGCTGTAGTGAAACTCCAGCTTGTTTGGCTAACATGGCTTCTGTGTATCTCAGTTTATAAAAGGATCGTAGAAAAAGTCTCAGTTTGACATTCAGGGGATGCTTCTGATCTCTCCTGAAAAGTCAGTGCCTTTGCAATATAGAAAAACACCCTCATCCATAGTTCTGCTAAAAGCATAGGATAAGAGTGTTTTTTTATTAAGAACGAAAGACGATGATTATTCTTCGTCTTTTTTGATAATGTTTTTAACGCCTGCGATAGCACCTTCAACAGCGCCTTTTGCGTCTTCAGCAACTTCTTTCACTTTTGAAGCTACTTTTTCAGCAGTTCCTTCTGCTTGAGTTTTTGTATCGCCAGTAAGTTTACCGAAGCCTTCTTTGAGAGAGCCCTTAGCTTGGTTGAATTTTTCTTCGATTGACATGGAAATTTCCTCCGTTTATTTAGTGTATTATCTAAGTTGGATGCGGTTTGATACTCATTCAAGCGAGATAATAGATATAAGTATAACCTCTTTACGAAGAAAAAGCAAATAACTGCTACGAAATGACAACTAATTTTTAATAGGTCACCACATTAATTTCACCTTTGTCATACTCTGCAATGAAGATATCGGAGATATTTTCAAATCCTTCTTTTTGTAGTTCGGTCATTAACCACTCTTCTGACTTGCCGATAGTTTCTAAGATTTCAAGTTGGACAACTCCATCGGTAATGATTGGATATTTTGGATTTTCATCGCCAATTCTTACGATAATCAATTGACCATTTTGCTCGATGACAGCTCTTTTGACTTCTTTCAGTTGGAAGACTCCTTGAGAGCGTAATTTCAAAGCGACGTCTGATGCGGATAGCCCTTTTGAACGGCAGGCTTCAGGATCTAGTTTACCGTTTTTGATGATAATGGTTGGTTTCCCATCAATCAGATGTTTGATATAGGAAACGTTGGTATTTAGCCATTTTAAGAGCAAAATCAGAATAGTCCAGATAATCAAGATGACTGCATATTGAAGGATCGTAATGGAGCTATTGTAGATGACCCCGCCGATAATGCCACCGAGAACAAAGTTTTGTACTTGGTCTGTTGCGGAACTTGGTGCTAAATTCCCTTTACCTGTCACATTGATGACAAAAACGAGGGAAACGAGTCCCAAAGCTAACTTAATTGCAATTGTAATAAAAAAGCTCATTATTTTTCAACCTCCACGAGTTCAACGTCTGATTTGTGCAGTTCCATTTTTTCTAACAAATAGCTATCGTGATCGGTTCCGCTAATGGCACGGTAGAATTGTTTGCCAACCTTGATAATTGCGCCATCTGTCGTAGCTGAAGTATTGACGTAGACCTCCTCCTTCTCAACGCCTAATTCTTTTGAGATAACCTCAATAAAATGTAAGGAGCTTCGGAATTGATTGTCATTTGATTGATTACTTTGGAAATTCGTAATGCTAATCAAAACAGTGGCTACTAGGGTCAAAATAGAAATAATGGATAGTTCGCGGAACTTACTTCCTCGTCTATCTTTATAGGCCTTAAAGGCAAAAAATCCCGTCACCAAAACCAAGCAGGCGGATACAATCACCATCACCCAATTCTGCTGGCTAATCTGACTCAGTACATAGTCATACGAATAGAATTTCATAAGATCCCTCACTTTTTTTGAATTCAAGCTATTATAAAACAAATCAGCAACTGCATCAATAGCTTTTTTTGAAAAAATAAAGTTTTCTGGAACTTGTTTGAAATATGGAAACTGTATATTCCTAGGTAGAATATTTACTTCATTCGAGTTTCCAAACTGCCAATAGAACTTGACAAAATCATTCAGAGTGCTAGAATAGGAGACAAGTAGAGGCCGATTTAGCTCAGTTGGTAGAGCAACGCACTCGTAACGCGTAGGTCACAGGTTCGAACCCTGCAATCGGCAGAAAGAAAACCAGCACCTTTTTTATGGGGTTGCTGGTTTTGTTTATATACTTCTTATAAAGAAGTAAGAAAAGTTAGGCCACCTAATATCACTCCCGCAGCATTGGGAATAATGAGGATCCAGTCTTTTTTAGGTTCTTTTGTCCAACCGTAGATAACCCAAATCAGGCAAGAAACTGCTGCGAATAGTGGTTGGAAAGGTTGAGCTTTGGATCCTTGTAAGTTTGCGATAATTTGTGGAATATAAGCGACGAATACAAGAATTCCAATAAAAGCTCCAATAGATCCGACAAAACGATTAATTTTTTGTTTTGACATACGATACCTCCTGAGCGTCCATTATATCAAAACGGGAAAAATTGTCAAATGAGACGTAAGCCAGTATGGAGAATAAGTTTTAGTTTTTATCTAAAACTAAGATAAAGAGCCAAGTGTGGTTTGAGAAGTAGCGTTAGAATTGTTCATACCCGATTTATCCATGTTAGGCTGGATAGAGAGCTTATGATCATAGAAATAGTAGTAAATCAGTATTGTCGTGTTGATAAAAATGGGTAATGATCAATTTCTTTGAAGCCTTATGTTTGGAAAATTCAAGATTTTTTATTTCATTTCAATCTTTTAAAACAACCACTTACCAGTCGAAATTGACCACTTACTGAAAGTCCCTTGTTTCTTTTCAAGAAATTGTTATAATGAAGATAGAAAAAGGGGAGGAGTGCTTATGAAGGTTCGAATTGAGCTAGACGATCGTTTGGCTGATACAGAATTGGTGATTCGAGTATCGCGGATTGATGAGAGAATTCAGAAGATTCAAGATGCTTTGAATGAAGCGACTGCTCCAGCCATTCTCTTTTATAAGGAAAATAGTGAGTATTTTGTGGACTTGGCGGAGATTCTTTTTTTCGAGACGGATGGAGCCAAAATCTTTGCCCACGCGCGCAATGATGCCTACGAGGTCAAGTTGAAACTCTACGAGCTGGAGGAGTTGCTGCCCCGTTATTTTTGCAGAATTTCCAAGTCAACCATTGCTAATGCTAGGGCGATTTATTCTCTAGAAAAGTCTTTCTCGGGTACCAGTTCCGTCCAGTTTTCTGAGACACATAAGAAAGTGCATGTTTCAAGGCATTATTATCAACTACTAAAAGAAAAGTTAAGTGAAGTGAGGTAATCATCATGAAAAAAACAATTCTAGGCGTCGGTTTTTTGGTTTTAGCCGGCTGGATTTTGCTTCAGGGAAACTTTGGTATTCCTATGTTTAATTTTAATATCTGGCCCCTGCTCTTGGTCGGCATGTTTGCTTATTTTGCTTTGGAAAATTTCTTGGAGCGAGATTTTGGTGCTGCCCTGATCATGACGATTATTGCTCTGATAATTGCTAATTCTGTCTATCACTTCTTGGCTATCTCTACAGGCACCTTGGTAATGGGTGGTGTTTTGGCCTGCATTGGGCTTAACATGATTTTCAAGCCAAGAAGGATCTGGGGTGTTCGTTATTTGTCTAGAAAGGGTTTGTCTACAACAGAAGGAGAGATTTCTTTTGGCAGCGGCACTCGCTATATCAATTCGGAGAATTTCGTCCATGATAAAGTAGAATGTGTTTTTGGTAGTGCGACCGTATATTTTGATAATGCCAGAATTTTAGGCGATTCTGCTAGTTTTGATGTGGAAGTAGCCTTCAGTAGTGCGACGCTTTACATCCCAAGTAACTGGCAAGTAGAACTAAATGTGGACAATGCTTTCGGTACAGTGGTCAATCCGCATAATGTCAATGAGAAAGACAAGATTTTATATGTGCGTGGTAACGTCGCCTTTGGCTCTTTGAAGATTGTTTACATTTAAGAAAACGGATTATTGGTTAGAAATTGTAAAGTTTGGGAAAATGTACTTGCCAAACGTCAAGTTTTTTGATAATATAGTACGGTATGTGGTGCTAGCACATCCGTAATATTAGATCTAATAGGAGGAAACACACTAATGGCTAAAGTATGTTACTTTACAGGTCGTAAGACTGTATCTGGAAACAACCGCTCTCACGCGATGAACCAAACAAAACGCGCTGTTAAACCAAATCTTCAAAAAGTTACTGTTTTGATCGACGGAAAACCTAAAAAAGTTTGGGCTTCAGCTCGCGCGCTTAAGTCAGGTAAAGTTGAACGCGTTTAATACATGAAAGGGATTGGAAAGATTTATTCCTTCCCTTTTTTGTTGTTGAATTTTCAGACTAGACAGTTTATTTCTGTCCTTCCTCTTTTACACCCTGTCTAAAATATGGTAAAATAAACTATAAAATACTTTTGAGGTACAAGTGATGACTGTAAAAATCAATACAAAAGATGGTCAAATTGAGCTGACTGATGACGTGATTGCAACAATCGTTGGCGGCGCAGCAACCGAAATTTTTGGTGTGGTTGGAATGGCCAGCAAAAATGCAATTAAAGATAACTTTCAAGCTCTTTTGGGTAAAGAAAACTATGCCAAGGGTGTGGTAGTAAAAACGTCTGAGGATGGTGGTATTGCAGTTGATGTTTATACTGTTTTGAGCTACGGCATTAAAATTAGTGAAGTTTCCAAAAATATCCAAGAACGCGTTAAGTTTAGTTTGGAAAATCAACTTGGGATCACTGCCCACACAGTGAATGTCTATATCCAAAATATTAAAGTTGTAGGAGAATAATCGTGTCAAATATTACTACTAGTTTATTTCAAGAAATGGTGCAGGCGGCATCAACTCGTTTAAATAAACAGGCTGAATATGTCAATTCTTTAAATGTTTTCCCAGTTCCAGATGGTGACACAGGAACCAATATGGGCATGACCATTGAAAATGGTGCCAAAGAAGTAGCTGATAAGTCAGCTTCAACAGTTGGTGAAGTGGCTGCTATCTTTGCCAAGGGACTTTTGATGGGTGCGCGTGGGAACTCTGGTGTTATCACGTCTCAGCTCTTCCGTGGTTTTTCACAAAGCGTAAAAGGCAAAGATGAGCTTGATGGACAAGCTTTGGCTCTTGCCTTCCAGTCTGGTGTAGAAGTAGCCTATAAGGCTGTTATGAAGCCAGTTGAGGGAACAATTCTGACTGTTTCTCGTGGTGCGGCCATCGGTGCTAAAAAGAAAGCTGAAGCGACAAATGATGCTGTCGAAGTTATGAAAGCGGCTCTTGAAGGAGCAAAGGCTGCCCTTGCTAAAACTCCAGATATGTTGCCAGTTCTCAAGGAAGTTGGTGTTGTGGACTCTGGTGGTCAAGGTTTGGTCTTTATCTATGAAGGTTTCCTTTCTGCCCTGACTGGCGAATATATCGCATCAGAAGATTTCCAAGCGACTCCAGCTACGATGACTGAGATGATCAATGCTGAACACCACAAATCTGTAGCAGGCCATGTGGCGACAGAAGACATCACTTTTGGTTATTGTACAGAAATCATGGTGGCTTTGAAGCAAGGACCAACCTATGTCAAGGACTTTGACTATGATGAATTCCGTAATTATTTGAATGAACTTGGTGATTCCTTGCTGGTAGTTAATGATGATGAAATCGTGAAAGTGCACGTTCATACAGAAGATCCAGGTCTGGTCATGCAAGAGGGACTGAAGTATGGTAGCCTTGTCAAGGTAAAAGTGGACAACATGCGCAACCAGCACGAAGCCCAGCTTGAGAAGGAAGAAAAAGCTACCAAGCCAGCTGAAGAAAAAGAGTACGCTATTATTGCAGTAGTAGCTGGTGATGGCCTTGCTGAAATCTTCAAGGCTCAGGGTGTGGACTATATCATTTCCGGTGGTCAGACTATGAACCCTTCTACAGAGGACTTTATCAAGGCTGTTGACCAGGTGAATGCGCGTAATATCATTTTCCTACCTAACAATAAAAATATCTTTATGGCGGCTCAATCTGCAGCGGAAGTGCTTGAGCAACCAACGACAGTGATTGAAACACGCACGCTTCCTCAAGGTTTGACAAGCCTTTTGGCCTTTGATAGTGGAAAAACCATCGAAGAGAACCATGAGCGAATGACAGCTGCCTTGAGCGACGTGGTCAGCGGTAGCATTACGACTGCAGTTCGTGATACGACCATTGATGGCCTCGAAATCCATGAAAATGATAACTTGGGTATGGTTGATGGCAAAATCCTTGTGTCAAATCCAGATATGTTAACAACTTTAAAAGCAACCTTTGCGAAGATGTTGGATGAAGACAGTGAGATTGTTTCCATCTATATCGGTGAAGATGGTGACGAGGAATTGGCAAATGGCTTGGCTCAAGATCTGATGGAAGAATATGAAGATCTAGAAGTTGAGATCCATCAAGGAAATCAGCCAGTTTATCCATATATTTTTAGTGTAGAATAATTTATTTGGGAGTGGGACAGAAATCGGTAATTCGTTAGAATTCGATTTCGTCGTCCCACCTCCGCACAGTTGAGTAGGGCTGTAAAAGTTGATGAAATCAGCGTAGTAGAGCCCACTCAACCACTGCGTCTTTGCTCGACAATCCAAAGACAATTGAGAGGCTAGGACTTTTGCCCCACTCTCTTTGATTTTTTTATATGTAAGATTTAGACAAGATAGTGGTATTATGGTATACTGGAAAAAATAAAAAGAAAAGGTGTACTATGAAAAAGTTATTTATTCTAGTTATTTCTGCTTCTGTATTATTGACAGGATGTGTAGTTCCGAAATTTGGCAAGCATCGTCCAAAGGCTCCAGCTGAATCAAGAGTTGCTGAAACGAGCTCAAGTTCCAGCTCCAGTGATTCATCTTCTTACTCACTTCCTGAAAGCAAAGAGATTGTTTCTAAAACCTTGGTCGGAGACCTTAAAGGTATCCATCATCGCGACACGGTGACCTATCAGGGAGACAAGCTCTTGAAACTACGAATGGAGCTACTGAGCGACTTGCCAGAAGAAGCCAGTGGAGCTGCAGCTACTATGAGCCCAGAGGAAATGACAGCTATCATCCGAGAAGGCATGGAATCAGAACCAAACTATGTGGAAGCTAGGAATATGGAAGGAGTGACGATTGAATACTCCGTAACAGCTGATAAGAAACTACAGGCCATAGTTGATCTGGATTTTGAGAAAATGGATGTAGCGAAAGCAGCGAGTCTATCTTTCTTTAAAGACTTGGGGCTTAATGACATAAAAGACGCTTCTCCTTCAATGTTTATCCTAGGGATGAAATTGGGCGGCTTGAAAGAAGAATAAGAATATTTAAAAGGCGAGTCATCTCGTCTTTTTTGCTGTCTAGAATGACATTTGTCATATAGTCCAATGACAAAATCATCTAGTCGGAAGAGGGAGGAAGTTCTATAATACAAGTAAGAAATGAAGAAATTAGGAGTGGTTACATGAAAATGTGGTTGATAAAAGTAACAGTCTTGAGTCTTGTTGGGATGATGTTTTACCAGTTGGCAAGAATGGACGGAGCGGAACTTTACCACTTTTCTTGGGAAATTTTTGCTGGCTTGGGAATGGCTGGCTATGTTCTAAAGGAAGTGACCAAGTTAGGAAAGAAGGTAGAGAAGAAATGAAAAGATACTTGTCCATCCTATTTATTGGATTTTCAGCTGCTTTATGGATTCTGCAGATGGCGACAGGTCTCTTGTTGGAATTTCTACCCCAGCAATTCTATCTAGGTATCTGGGGAGTGATTCTAGTTGTCTTTGTCATCTGGCCGCTCATCTATGATTTTATTAAGGAGGAAGATCATGAAATTGATTGAAGTGAAAAAGCTATCTAAAAGCATTCGGGGGAAAGAGATTTTGCGCCACATTTCCTTTGACATTGAAGAAGGGGATTGTGTGGCTCTGATTGGCCCCAACGGAGCTGGCAAAACAACTCTGATGGACTGTCTCCTAGGCGATAAATTCCTGACTTCTGGTCAAGCCCAGATTCAAGGGTTAAAGCCGACAGATAATCGTTTGAAAGAGATGGTTGCCATTTTGCCTCAGGAAAATACAGTGGTGGGAGATTTGAAAGTCAAGGAACTCCTTGCTTTCTTTCGCTCTATCTATCCTAACAGCCTGTCTGAAGAGGAAATCGATGCCTTGTTGGGCTTTTCTGACAAGCAAAAAAACCAGCTAGCTGCCAAGCTTTCTGGTGGTCAAAAACGTCTCTTCTCCTTTATCTTATCCTTGATTGGCCGTCCAAAGATCCTCTTCTTGGATGAACCGACTTCGGCCATGGACACCTCGACCCGCCAGCATTTCTGGGAAATAGTGGACCAGCTCAAGAAGCAAGGCGTGACCATTGTCTATTCTTCCCATTACATTGAAGAAGTGGAGCATACAGCTGACAGGATTTTGGTGCTTCATAAGGGAGAGCTAATCCGCGACACCACGCCTTATGCCATGCGCAAGGAAGAGCAGGAAAAACACTTCACACTGCCCCTTTCCTATAAAGAAATCGTGGAAAAGATAGCTGGTGTGACAGAGATTGAAATCAAGCAAAAGGCGCTATCTTTTGCGACCAAGGATGCCAGTCAAGTCTGGCAAATTCTGCAGGAGCATGGCTGTACGATTGAAGAAATCGAAGTCCGCAATCGCACCCTGCTGGATAGTATTTTTGAGACGACACAAGAGTAAAGGAGAGCATTATGAAAAATATGGTTAGTTTAATGAAAATGGAGTTGATTTTGATGAAGCGGCAGGCGGCTTACTACCTGCTCTCTATCGGTCTGCCCAGCGTGTTCTATCTGATCTTTTCAGGAATAATGTCAGGTTCTGATGTACCGGCGCTTGTGCTCCGAACCTATCTCTTTTCTATGACACTTTTTAGTATCATGTCTAGTGCCTTTTTTAGCATTCCTAGCACCTTGCAGTCGGACAAGACCAATAACTGGCAAAAATTGATTCAGCATTCGCCCGTTTCTATGGTAGAATATTATATATCAAAGCTTTTCAGTGCTTTACTGACCTTTCTGCTTTCCATCATCGTTGTCTTCTCTGTTGGACATTTCGTTCGTGGAGTCAATATGCCCATGATGGACTGGCTGGCGATTGCCCTAATTCTTTTGGTCGGTAGTATGGTCTTTATCGCCATGGGCGTCTTGGTCAGTCTCCTGCCCAGTGCCCAGCTCATGTCGGTCGTAGGCAATATCGTTTATATGGCTTTAGCGGTCTTGGGTGGGCTTTGGTTTCCGCTGACTATGTTTCCAGACTGGTTGCAATCTATCGGCAAGCTAACTCCGAGTTACCAGCTCATGCAGGTGGTTTCTGCCTATTTGGAACACCATGACTGGAATGTCTCTGCCATGCTAATCGTCCTAGCCTATACCATATTCTTTAGCATTTTAGTCCTTCAGCTCAAAAAACGGATTGAGGTTAAATAGTTTTATGTGGGAAAAGTTCAAAAACATACATCATATGTTTCATATTTCTCTGGTCTTTATCATCTTTCCAATAGCGGGTGTCATCAGCGGTGAATACCCGCTTTTGACTTTGCTTTGGACAGCATTGTTTATAGGGGCTTACTATACCATCCTCACAGAGAAAAAGCCTTTCTACCAGGCTCTGTCCTGGTGGATCATGCTTGCCTACATTTTTTATACTCCCATTTGGCTGAGTGTGGGCTTCGTGTGGTATATTTTTTATTTGTCCAATCTTCTAGTTTATCATTATAAGGAAATTTCCTTTACATCTTGGCGCTTCTGGACTTTCTTAGCTATCCAACCGGCTCTTCTGGTCGGGTTGTATCTGCAACATCAATTGAACACTGGCTATCTGGTCTTTTTCTCAACGACCTTTCTCTTTTCGGATTTCTTGACCCTAGGTCTGCATCGTATCCAAGTCGCTGAACAGCTTAAGGAAGAAAAAAGCAAGCAGAACGCTCAGCTCAATCTTTTCTTAGCGGAAAATGAGCGCAATCGAATTGGACGGGATTTACATGATAGTTTGGGCCATACCTTTGCCATGCTTAGTGTCAAGACGGAACTGGCCCAGCAATTCCTGCAAATGGAGGCCTACGAGCAGGCGGAGAAAGAGATGGAAGAAGTGCGACGGATCAGTAAGCAGGCCATGGCTGATGTTCGACGGATTGTAGACAATCTCAAGACGCGGACGCTAGATGAAGAATTAGCAACAATTCGAACCATGCTGGAAATGAGCGATATTGACTTGGAGCTTCATAATCAGCTCAATGTTGCCAGCATCCCTACGGAAATGCAGTTTACCATTAGTATGATTTTGTTGGAATTAGCAACCAATATTATCAAGCATGCAGAGGCCAAGAAGTCCAGAATTGATTTGTATAGTCAGGATCGAGATTTGATCTTGGAAGTTGAAGATGACGGCCGAGGTTTTAAGCAAGTGACAGGCCAAGACTTGCATTCGGTACGTGAGCGCTTGGAGGGGCTTGACGGTAGCCTGGAAGTCATCAGCAATCACAAGCCGACCATTATTCGCGTGCGCTTGCCGTACAGGATTAAAGGAGACGAGCGATGAAGATATTATTAGCAGAAGATCAGAGTATGCTGCGGGATGCCCTTAGCCAGCTCTTGCAGTTGCAGCCGGATGTTACTAGTGTTTCTCAAGCGGCAGATGGTCGTGAAGCTATGGAGCTACTCAAGACCAATCCAGTCGATGTGGCTATCTTGGATGTAGAGATGCCCTATCAGACAGGGCTGGATGTCCTAGAATGGGTGAAGGAGCATCAGCCAGCTGTCAAGGTCATCATTGTGACGACTTTTAAGCGGCCAGGTTATTTTGAGCGAGCGGTCAAGGCGGATGTTGATGCTTATGTACTCAAGGAGCGGAGCATTGCGGATCTGATGAAAACTATCCACACGGTCTTGGCTGGGCAAAAAGAATATTCGCCTGAACTTATGGAAGTGCTGATGACTCATAAAAATCCCCTCTCCCATCAGGAGCTTCTAGTCTTAGAGGCAGCAGCAACTGGGCTTTCTAATAAAGAAATTGCTGAAAAACTCTATTTATCAAATGGAACTATTCGCAACTATATGTCGACCATCCTGACTAAGCTAGCAGCAGACAATCGTACGGAAGCTGTCCGAATTGCTCAAGATCAAGGATGGATATAAGATAACTATCTCGCTACATTCGGATTTAGCGGGATTTTCTTATCTTTTTCAATCAGAATGAAAAAAAACATCCGCGATACTTGCAATTTTTTTCAAAAATGTTATCATAGTAGAAAGCTTTTTGAATTTTTAGAAAATTGTAAATAAATGAAAGGGGAAATATGGAAAGAATCCAATTAGAAACTCCTAAGTCCGGCTCGCAGCTGGTCTTGGAAACCTTGAAAAATCTTGGTGTTGATACTATTTTCGGCTATCCTGGTGGTGCAGTCTTGCCCCTCTATGATGCTATTTATAGCTTTAAAGGTATCCGCCATATTCTTGGTCGCCATGAGCAGGGGTGTGTTCATGAAGCAGAAGGCTACGCTAAGTCTACTGGGAAAATTGGTGTGGCCGTTGTAACCAGTGGTCCGGGGGCAACCAATGCCATTACTGGGATAGCCGACGCTATGAGTGACAGTGTTCCCCTTTTGGTTTTTACTGGGCAGGTAGCGACGCCAGGCATTGGTAAGGATGCCTTTCAAGAAGCAGACATTGTCGGTATTACTACTCCCATCACTAAGTACAATTATCAGGTACGGGAGACGGCAGGCATACCAAGAATCATTACGGAGGCTATTCATATTGCGACCACAGGTCGTCCAGGGCCAGTCGTCATTGATTTGCCAAAGGATGTCTCAGCTCTGGATACGGACTTTATCTATGACACTCAGTTGCATCTGCCAAGCTATCAACCAACAATTGAGCCTAATGAATTACAGATTAAGAAGATTCTTAAACAGCTTTCTAAGGCTAAAAAACCCGTTCTTCTTTCTGGTGGCGGTATTAGCTATGCAGGAGCAGCAGCGGAGATGGTTGCTTTTGCGGAGCGGTATCAGATTCCAGTAGTGACCTCATTGTTGGGTCAGGGAACGATTGCGACAGATCATCCTTTGTTCTTAGGTATGGGTGGCATGCATGGTTCTTTCGCGGCTAATATTGCTATGACGGAAGCAGACTTCATGATTAGCATTGGATGTCGTTTTGATGACCGTCTGACTGGTAATCCTAAGACCTTTGCTAAAAGTGCTAAGGTGGCCCACATTGATATCGATCCAGCAGAGATCGGTAAAATCATCAGCGTGGATATTCCTATTGTAGGAGATGCCAAGAAAGCTTTGCAAATGTTGCTTGAAGAAGAGCAAGTGCACAACAATACCAGCAAGTGGATAGAAAAGGTGACACGAGACAAGGAGCGGGTGCGCTCCTATGATAAGAAGGAACGAGTTGTCCAACCTCAGGCTGTTATTGAGCGCGTGGGTGAGTTGACCAAGGGAGACGCTATTGTAGTAACGGACGTTGGCCAGCACCAAATGTGGACAGCCCAGTATTATCCTTATCGCAACGAGCGTCAGCTAGTTACGTCTGGTGGTCTGGGAACCATGGGCTTTGGTGTTCCAGCAGCGATTGGAGCCAAGATTGCCAATCCAGATAAGGAAGTAGTTCTCTTCGTTGGAGATGGCGGCTACCAGATGACCAATCAAGAGATGGCTATCCTAAATATCTACAAGATTCCGATTAAGGTTATCATGCTCAATAATCATTCGTTGGGGATGGTTCGTCAGTGGCAGGAAGCCTTCTATGATGGTCGGACCTCCGAGTCAGTCTTTGACAGTTTGCCAGATTTTCAGCTCATGGCTCAGGCTTATGGTGTCAAATCCTATAAATTTGATAATCCCGAGACTATTGCTCAAGATTTGGAAGTCCTAAAGGAAGATATACCGATGTTTATCGAGGTAGATATTTCTCGCAAGGAGCATGTGCTTCCAATGGTGCCAGCTGGCAAGAGCAATCATGAGATGTTGGGGGTGAAGTTCCATGCGTAGAATGTTGACAGCTAAACTCCAAAATCGTTCGGGTGTTCTGAACCGCTTCACTGGTGTGCTTTCCAGACGTCAGGTCAATATCGAAAGTATCTCTGTAGGTGCGACCGAGGATGAAAATGTTTCTCGGATCACCATTATCATTGATGTAAATTCCCTCAATGAAGTGGAGCAGATTATCAAGCAGCTTAATCGCCAAATTGATGTGATTCGGGTGCGAGATATTACAGATCATCCTCATCTAGAGCGAGAAGTTATTTTGATCAAGGTATCGGCACCAGTTGCTAAGCGTGCAGAAATTTTGGCCATTATCCAGCCTTTCCGTGCAACGGTAGTCGATGTGGCACCAAGCTCGATCACTATCCAGATGACGGGCGATGCAGAAAAGAGCGAAGCGCTCTTACGAGTCATCCGTCCTTACGGCATTCGCAATATCGCACGAACTGGGGCAACTGGCTTTACCCGAGATTAAGCCAAACCTTAAATTTGTTAAAACAGCCTAAGAGGCAATAAAAATAGAAAAGAGAGTAAACATTATGGCAGTAACAATGGAATACGAAAAAGATGTAAAAGTAGCAGCACTTGACGGTAAAAAAATTGCCGTTATCGGTTATGGCTCACAGGGGCATGCCCATGCGCAAAACTTGCGTGATACAGGCCACGATGTGATTATCGGTGTTCGTCCTGGTAAGTCATTTGACAAGGCTAAAGAAGATGGCTTTGACACTTACACAGTGGCAGAAGCCACTAAATTGGCTGATGTGATCATGATTTTGGCTCCAGACGAAATCCAACAAGAATTGTACGAAACAGAAATCGCTCCGAACTTGGAAGCTGGCAATGCTGTTGGTTTTGCCCACGGCTTCAATATCCACTTTGAATTTATCAAGATTCCTGCTGATGTAGATGTCTTCATGTGTGCACCGAAAGGTCCTGGTCACTTGGTTCGCCGTACTTTCGAAGAAGGCTTTGGTGTTCCTGCTCTCTATGCGGTTTACCAAGATGCGACTGGCAATGCCAAAGATATCGCTATGGACTGGTGTAAAGGTGTTGGTGCAGCTCGTGTTGGTTTGCTTGAAACAACTTATAAAGAAGAAACTGAAGAAGATTTGTTTGGTGAACAGGCTGTACTTTGTGGTGGTTTGACTGCCCTGATCGAAGCAGGTTTTGAAGTTTTGACAGAAGCAGGCTATGCTCCAGAATTGGCTTACTTCGAAGTGCTGCACGAAATGAAACTCATCGTTGACTTGATCTATGAAGGTGGATTCAAGAAAATGCGTCAATCTATTTCAAACACTGCTGAATACGGTGACTATGTATCAGGTCCACGTGTGATTACTGATCAAGTCAAAGAAAACATGAAAGCAGTTCTTGCAGATATCCAAAATGGTAAATTTGCAAATGACTTTGTAAATGACTATAAAGCTGGACGTCCAAAACTCACTGCTTACCGTGAACAAGCAGCTAACCTTGAAATTGAAAAAGTCGGTGCAGAATTGCGTAAAGCAATGCCATTCGTTGGTAAAAACGACGATGATGCTTTCAAGATCTACAACTAAGATTGTGTGGAAAACTCAGCTGGGATACCAGCTGAGTTTGTTTACCTCATTTGGAAAGGAAAAGGAATGTTAACAGCAAAAGATATCGTCCGTGCTCATAAGGTATTAAAAGATGTTGTTGTCAATACACCGCTTGATTATGATCATTACTTGTCAGAGAAGTATGGGGCAAAGATTTATCTTAAAAAGGAAAATGCCCAACGTGTCCGTTCTTTCAAAATCCGTGGTGCCTATTATGCCATTTCTCAGTTGAGTAAAGAAGAGCGAGAACGTGGGGTTGTCTGCGCTTCTGCGGGCAATCACGCACAGGGTGTCGCATACACTTGTAATGAAATGAAAATTCCAGCTACTATTTTTATGCCTATCACAACTCCTCAGCAAAAAATTGGACAGGTTCGTTTCTTTGGTGGCGATTTTGTTACGATTAAGCTAGTAGGAGATACTTTTGATGCTTCTGCTCGGGCGGCTATGGAATTCACACGGATGGAAAATCGGACTTTCATCGATCCTTTTGATGATGCTCATGTTCAAGCAGGCCAGGGAACGGTTGCTTATGAAATCCTAGAAGATACAGCTCGGGAGTCCATCAATTTAGACTTGGTCTTGGTACCAGTAGGAGGCGGCGGTCTCATCGCAGGAGTATCCACTTACATCAAGGAAAGCCAGCCACAAATTGAAGTGATTGGGGTAGAGGCGAATGGAGCCCGCAGTATGAGAGCAGCTTTTGAAGCAGGCGGTCCTGTCAAACTCAATGAAATTGACAAATTTGCGGACGGTATCGCAGTTCAAAAGGTAGGGGCCTCTACTTATGAAGCGACGAAGAAGAATGTAGAAACACTTATCGGGGTTGATGAAGGCTTGATTTCAGAAACCTTGATTGATCTCTATTCTAAACAAGGAATCATCGCAGAGCCTGCTGGTGCAGCTAGCGTAGCAGCCTTAGAAGTGTTGCGAGAATATATTAAAGGAAAAACAGTCTGCTGTATCATTTCGGGCGGAAATAATGACATTAACCGTATGCCAGAAATGGAAGAGCGTGCCCTTATCTATGATGGTATCAAGCATTATTTTGTAGTGAATTTCCCGCAGCGGCCAGGTGCTTTACGTGAATTTGTAAATGATATCTTAGGGCCAAATGATGACATCACTCGATTTGAATACATCAAGAGGGCCAGCAAAGGAACCGGACCGGTCCTGATTGGGATTGCTTTGGCCAATAAGCATGACTATGCAGGCCTGATCAATCGAATTGAGCAGTTTGACCCATCCTTTATCAATTTGAACGGAAATGAAACGCTTTACAACATGCTAGTCTGATCCTAAAAATATTTTAGCAAAAGTCCGCTTTTTGATTGCAAGCGATTGAGGACTGTGCTAGAATATAATATATTAAATCAAGGAGATGCGCTTATGTTTTTAAATTTCTTCTTTTTCTTCTTTCTCTTTTTCATCATTCTTTGTGTTTTAGCGGCATTTAGCTCGCTCTATGTCGTGCGCCAGCAGTCTGTTGCTATCATTGAGCGTTTCGGCCGCTACCACAAGACCAGTACAAGTGGGATGAATGTGCGTTTGCCTTTGGGAATTGACAAAATTGCTGCTCGTGTCCAGTTGCGTTTGCTGCAGAGCGAGATTATTGTCGAAACCAAGACTCAGGATAATGTCTTTGTGACCATGAATGTTGCGACCCAGTATCGGGTAAATGAACACAATGTCACGGATGCTTATTATAAACTCATGCGACCAGAAGCGCAGATCAAGTCTTATATCGAAGATGCCCTGCGTTCCTCTGTTCCCAAACTGACCTTGGACGAGCTCTTTGAAAAGAAAGATGAGATTGCCCTAGAAGTTCAAAAGCAGGTTGCTGAAGAAATGTCGACTTATGGCTACATCATTGTCAAGACCTTGATTACCAAGGTTGAGCCAGATGCAGAAGTTAAACAGTCTATGAACGAAATCAACGCGGCTCAACGCAAGCGGGTGGCAGCTCAGGAATTGGCAGAAGCAGATAAGATTAAAATTGTAACTGCTGCAGAAGCTGAGGCTGAGAAAGACCGTCTTCATGGGGTCGGTATTGCAGAGCAGCGGAAGGCAATCGTAGACGGCTTAGCAGATTCAATTAAGGAGCTCAAAGGCGCCAATGTTGAGTTGACAGAAGAACAGATTATGTCCATCCTCTTGACTAACCAGTATCTAGATACCTTGAATAATTTTGCAGATAAGCAAGGAAATAACACGATCTTCCTTCCAGCAAATCCTGATGGAGTGGAGAGTATTCGCACCCAGATCCTTTCAGCCCTCAAAGCTAAATAAATATAGAATATTCAGAATTATTTAATTTGTTTGTTTTGGTTTTTCTAAGTTGACAAACTGTATAAAAACCATTATATTAGTATTCGAAATAAGTTAGAGAGGAGTAAGAAATGGCTAAATCAAATTTTGAAAAAGTAGAGTCAGTCGTTGGATGGGTTCGTGACAAAAAAATTACAGGTTACCGTATTAGTAAAGAAACAAACGCGCGTGAAATGTCAATTATTGCTCTTGCTCAAGGACGTGCAAAAGTAAAAAATATTTCTTTTGAAACAGCTCTTGGCTTGATTGATTTCTACGATAAGAATCATGAAAAGTTTGAAGACTAATCTTCGGAAAGTGGGGAAACCCGCTTTTTTATTTTGCGAATAAAAAAACAAGGCGGATGTATCTTTTTCCGTCTTGTTTGTTTGATTGGTTGTTTATTTTAAGAAGCGATGTAGGAATTCCTTGGTTCGTTCTTCTTTAGGATTGGTAAAGAATTCTTGTGGAGTGCCTTCTTCTGCGATGACGCCCTTATCCATAAAGATAACACGGCTGGAAACATCGCGGGCAAATTCCATTTCGTGGGTCACGACAATCATGGTCAGGCCTTCTTTAGCCAATTCTTTCATAATTTTCAGGACTTCGCCGACCATTTCTGGGTCAAGAGCTGAAGTTGGCTCATCGAAAAGGATGGCATCAGGATTCATGGAAAGCGCACGTGCAATGGCAACCCGCTGCTTTTGTCCACCTGAGAGTTGTTTAGGCTTGGCTTGCCAGTAGAGCTCTCCCATGCCCACCTTTTCCAGATTTTCTTTGGCAATCTTTTCTGCCTCAGCACGCTCTCTTTTGAGTACGGTTGTCTGAGCTACGATGGTGTTTTCCAGCACATTGAGATTTTCAAAAAGATTGAAACTTTGGAACACCATACCTAATTTTTCGCGGTAGTGAGTCAGGTCGTAGTTTTCATCCAAGACATTTTTCCCGCGGTAGAGAATTTCGCCAGCAGTAGGTGTTTCTAGGAGGTTGATGGAGCGGAGAAAGGTTGATTTTCCGCTACCAGAACTTCCGATAATGGAGATAACTTCGCCCTTGCGGACAGTCAGAGAAATGTCTTTTAAGACTTGATTCTCCCCATAAGATTTTTTGAGATTTTTAATTTCTAAAATTGTTTCGGTCATTGTTTCAATTCTCCCGTCTGCATTTGGTTGGCACCTGTTGTGTAATGATCTGTGTCAAATTTCTGCTCGATGAAACGTAGGATTCGAGTGACGGTAAAGGTCAAGACAAAGTAAATAACTGCGATAATAGTGAAGGTTTGGAAATACTGATAAGTCTGAGTTGCAATGGTATTTCCTGAGAAGTAGAGCTCCACCACGGAGATAACATTCAGGACAGATGTATCCTTGATATTGATGACAAATTCATTCCCCGTCGCAGGTAGAATATTGCGGACCACCTGTGGCAGGACGACCTTGCGCATGGTTTGGCCGTGGGTCATTCCGAGCGCGGTAGCCGCTTCGAATTGTCCTTTATCAACGGCAAAGATACCACCACGGACAATTTCACTCATGTAAGCACCAGTATTGATAGAAACGATGAAGATGGCTGCAGCTGTCCGGTCAATCGAAATGCCAAAAGCCTGAGCCGTTCCATAGTAGATAACCATGGATTGTACAATCATAGGCGTACCACGGAAGATTTCAATATAAACATTAAGGAACCAACCGAATAGTTTTTGTAGGAAGGCTAGAGCCTTATTTTTTGAAATGGGCGCTGTCCGATAGACCCCAATCAGCAGACCGATGAGGAGACCAGCGATCGTCCCTGTAATGGAAATGAGCAAGGTCAAACCAGCTCCGCGTAAGAATTGTGGCCAATTTTCCTTCCAAATCTTAAAAACTTTGTTGAAGAATGTATCTTCAGCATCGTCGGTGTCAGTATCCACAGGCTGATTCTTAATCATCTGATCCATCAGCTGGACTTGGTCATCCGTTGAGAGTTTAGCGATAGCTACATTAGCTTGCTCGATTCGGCTGTCGTCTTTACGCATACCGACAGCGATGGAGGCGTCTTCTTCGCCAACCTCAAAGCTCTCTTTGAATTGGATCATTTTGAACTTAGAATTGGCAGCTTCAGCTGTCAGAGCTTCGGGACGTTCAGAGATGTATCCGTCAATAACACCAGATTCTAGAGCTTGGCGCATTTGGGCGAAATCCCCCATAGCTGTTTCTTGTTTAGCTCCAGGCAACTGAGAAATCAGATTGTAAAGATAGACACCTTGCTGAGAGGTGATCTTAGCATCTTTAAAGTCCTTGAGGGTCTTAGCATTAGCGTAGTTGCCGTCTTTTCGAACCAGCATAACAGGCTCACTAGTATAGTAGCTGTTAGAAAAGGCGATTTCTTTTTTCCGTTCAGCTGTTGGGCTCATACCAGCGATAATCATATCGATTTTACCAGAGGTCAAGGCTGGAATCAGTCCGTTCCAAGAGGTTTTAACAACTAGAGGTTCCTTGCCCATTTCCTGAGCAATCTTCTTAGCAACTTGGACATCGTAGCCATTGGCATACTGATTTGTTCCTTCAATTTTAACAGCACCATTTGAATCATCATCTTGGGTCCAGTTGAAAGGGGCATAGGCCGCTTCCATCCCAATTCTAAGATAATCATCCGCCTGAGCTACGGTAAAGGTCCCCAGACAGACGAGGAGGGCTGTCAATAAGGTTAAAATGAATTTTTTCATATTCTCTCCTAGTCCTTCTAAAATAGTTCTTTCTATTCTACCGAAAAATATTTGACTTTTCAATCCCGGTAAGCCCTTACTTGAGAAAAATGCTATAATAGGATAAAGATTTAGAAAGGGACTTTGGTTTATGAAAAGGTACTTGTCAGGGATTTTTATTCTTTTTTTGAGTTTATTTTTTGCTGGAACGGTGTCAGCTTTAGACTATCAAATCCAGTCATATCAAGGAGATTTGGAGATCCACGCCGATAATACAGCCACCTATACGGAAGAGGTGACTTATCATTTTGATGATGATTACAATGGCCAGATGGTCTCCTTAGGCTCAGCAGGAAAGATGCCAGAAGGCTTTGCTATTGATTCAGATCCAAAAGTTTCCGTGAAAACGAATGGAGTCGTAAAATATGACTTTGAGCCACGAGTCACAGATTTGGGAGATGGCTACGAGGTTAAGATTTACAATGCGGGTAAAGAAGGCGATACGGTCAAAGTAACAGTCACATGGAACTTGACCAATCTTCTGTTTCTTCATAAAGATATTGCAGAGCTCAAATGGACGCCGATCAGTGATTGGGAAGAAGAGCTGCAAAATGTGACGATTAAGGTTTGGGGCCTAGGAACTTGGACCTTAACGGACATGTATGTTCATACAGGTTATTTTGGCCAATCGGCTACTATAGATAGGGACCGAGGTGATTATCGGATACAGCTATCTCATTTGCCTAGCAGGAAGAAGGTTGAACTGCATGGATATTGGCATCGCCAAGCTCTGCATCAGGCAGTAGAGGATCCAAAAGCAACCAACTATCTACAGACTTTTCAAGCAGTTGAGAAAGAGATTGTAGCCAAGAGCCAGTTTTATCATCGCTTGGGGGAAGTTTATCTGCCTCTTTTGGGGTTGTTCTTGCTGATGCTTTCGGGAATATTTTATCTGATCTTTCGAGTTAAGATTCGTCCTAGCCAAGCTTTTCCAAAAGATGCTCGCCTCTATGAAGCTCCGCAAGATCTGGCTCCGCTCATTGTAGCGGCCAATATCTTTGCTGTGGATATGAGAGAAGTTGATCCGACCAGTGGCGGACGGGCGCATTTAAAATTTGAAAATCTAGTGCAGGCAACCTTGCTGGATTTGATGGATCGAGGCTACATCGAGCTTTTAGGAACTGCAGACAAGCCAATCTTGAAACCAACTTCTAAAAAAGGTTTGTCAGAGTTTGAAGGTCAATTCTTACAGATGGCATTTGGCGACCGTAAACAGGCAGCTGTAGCAGACTTGTTTGAATCTTATCAGATTTCAGAAGATCTTTATAAAAATAAAAAATCAACAGATGAAGCGCGAATCCGTCAAATAGGCAATCGAATAAAAAATCGCTTTTCAACTGATTTAAACCTTTTGTCTGAACAAGTATTAAAGGAGATTCGGGAGCTAAACTTGCTGGATCACTATCGTCCTTTGAAACGAGGAGAAAAGCTTCTCTTGTGGTTGGCTCTAATGGCAAGTTTCCTTGCTTTTGGCTTGACTCTCTTGACATTTTTTGTCTATTTGATCAAGCTAGACGGTTTTATTTGGTCTTATCTTCCACTTGCAGCTGTCGCTTCAGTCTTGACCGTTCTGCTGGGCAGAGCCTTGCAGTTATATCAGCGGGATGGTGTCTTGAGCGATGAGGGAGCCCATGATTTCTATCTCTGGAATAGCTTTGCGAATATGCTACGCTACATCGCTCGCCTATACGATACCGAGGTAGAAGGCATTGTCCTGTGGAACCGACTTTTGGTCTATGCTACCCTATTTGGCTATGCGGATCGTGTTAGTCGGGTCATGAAGCTGCGTCAGATTTCCTTGGAAAACGCGTCTATGAATACTTATCTACAATACAATCTTCATCCTATTTTCTACGCAAGTTCCCATAGTTTTTCAAATTATGGACACATTGCCTCGACGGCCAGTCATTTTTCTGTTTCATCGGGAGGCGGAGCAGGGGGTGGCTTCTCTGGTGGCGGTGGAGGCGGAGGTGGCGGAGCCTTTTGATAAAAAGCTTGCCAAAGCCCTTGTGAAAGCTTTTCCTCTCCTCCAATATGTGGTATAATAAATGTTAAAGTTGTTTTAGGAGTTATGTATGTTTATTATTGAAATTTTAAAGTCCATTATTTATGGAATTGTTGAAGGAATTACAGAGTGGCTACCCATTTCGAGTACTGGCCACTTGATTCTGATTCAAGATTTTATTAAGTATAAAAATGAAAATCCAGCCTTCATGGAAATGTTCAATGTTGTCATTCAACTGGGAGCCATCTTAGCGGTTGTGGTGATTTATTTTGATAAGCTCAACCCTTTTAAACCAGGGAAAACAGCTCGTCAAATTCAGCTGACCTGGCAGCTCTGGGCCAAGGTGGTCGTTGCTGCTTTGCCAGCTGCAATCATCGGTCTCTTCCTAGACGATTGGTTTGAAGTCCATTTTTATAATCTGGTATCCGTCGCAATCATGCTGATAATCTACGGGGCTGCCTTTATCTATCTGGAAAAACGAGAGCAGGTGGAACCGACTGTTACAGAATTGAGTAGACTTCCTTATCAAACAGCCCTTTATATCGGTCTTTTCCAAGTCTTGTCCCTCTTTCCAGGAACTAGCCGATCAGGTGCGACCATTGTCGGTGGTCTCTTGAATGGTGTCAGCCGACCAGTTGTGACAGAGTTTACTTTCTACTTGGGGATTCCAATCATGTTTGGTGCAAGTGGGCTGAAAATCCTGAAATTTATCATCAAGGGTAATTCTTTAGGTTTCGATCAATTATTCCTTTTATTGGTTGCTATGGGAGTGGCCTTTGGAGTCAGTCTTTATGTAATTCGCTTCCTGACAGACTATGTCAAGAATCATGACTTTACAATCTTTGGTAAATATCGGATCGGACTCGGAGTTTTGCTGTTGGTTTACGGTCTGATTAAGGTTATTATTGGCTAATCAAGGCTTGGGAAATTTTCCCAGCCTTTTCTTATTTGACCAGTTATTTTTTTGAAATAAGTTTAGAATTTTAGTATAATAGAAAGACTATGAAAGTATGAGGTTGATGAGATGGAAGTGAAACAGATTAATGATTCGACGATTAAAATCACCATCCAGTTGGAAGATTTGGAAGAACACGGAATGGAAATTGCAGATTTCCTAGTTCCCCAAGAAAAAACAGAAGAATTTTTCTATACTATTTTGGATGAGTTGGAAATGCCGGAAAGCTTTTTAGACAGTGGTATGCTAAGCTTTCGAGTGACGCCTAAGCCAGACAAGCTGGATGTCTTTGTGACGAGATCCAAGATTGATAAGAATTTGAATTTTGAAGATTTGGGAAATCTACCGGATATGGATGAGCTCAGCCAGATGTCGCCAGATGAATTCTTAAAGACTTTGGAAAAAAATATCTTTGAAAAGAGTAAGGATGACCTTGAGGCGGTCAAATCTTTAGAAGCAGCAGAGGCTGATCAGGAGGCCTCTGTAGATTCTTCAGAAGATAGGGAAGAAAATCTAGACCGTTATGTCTACTATATTTTGTCATTTACTGATTTGCAGAGTGCAGTTTCTTTCGCCAAAACGGTTGACTATCCAATAGACCTATCAGAACTTTATAAATACGACTCTGCCTACTATCTGACTATTTTGGTAGATTTGGAAGATCAACCTGCTCTTTATCCAGCTTGGTTACTGGCTAAAATGCGTGAATTTGCTGAGGATACAGATATTACACGTTCTGTCCTACAAGAACACGGGCGTCTGCTTTTGGTGACAGAAGCCATCCAACAGTTGCAGAAAGTTGAATGCGTATGATTGCTTTTCCATTGAAATTCATTTTGGTGCTACTAGCAACATTTTTTGTCGGAGTTTTGCTGACTCCCCTCGTTCGGCTCTTGGCTTTTAAAATGGATGCAGTCGACTATCCTAATGCTCGACGAATCAATAAAAAGCCCATGCCGAGTGCAGGCGGTTTGGCGGTTGTAGCGGCTTTTACCTTGGCAACTTTGGTCTTCATGCCGCAGATTGTTGGCGTCACTTTTTTTGAACAGACTTATTTTGACTATATTTGGCCGGTTGTGTTAGGGGGCTTGATTGTTGCCCTTACGGGGCTTATCGATGATATTAAAGAATTAAGTCCTTTGATGAAGTTAGGGGGGATTGTGCTGGCTGCCTGTCTGATTTGGTGGCTGACAGATTTCCGTTTGGATGATTTTAAGATTCCTTTTGGTGGTCCCCATCTCTTTTTCCCACCTTGGCTATCTTTTATTTTGACCATTCTCTGGATTGTCTCCATTACCAATGCGGTTAATCTCATGGATGGTTTAGACGGCCTTGTTAGCGGGGTCTCCATTATTTCCTTACTAACCATGGGCATTGTTTCCTACTTTTTCTTGCCAGGCCATAATTTATTCCTGACTTTGACAATCCTGGTCTTAGTAGCCTCTATTGCTGGCTTCTTTCCTTACAATTATCATCCAGCCATTATATATGGAGGGGATACGGGGGCTCTTTTCATCGGTTTTATGATTTCGGTCCTGTCTCTACAAGGCTTGAAAAATGCGACGGCGGTAGCGATTGTCACGCCTATGATTATCTTGGGTGTACCGATTACCGATACTTTTTTAGCAATCGTTCGTCGGACTTTGTCTGGTCAGAAATTTTACCAGCCTGACCGTCACCACCTTCATCATAGGCTCTTGTCCTTAGGGCTGACACATCGGGGAACAGTTCTGGTTATCTATGGAATTTCGATGATTTTCTCAATGATTTCTCTCCTGCTAAATGTATCGACTCGCATCGGTGGACTCCTCCTCGTGATTGGCCTTCTGCTAGGTGTCGAACTCTTGGTAGAACTAATAGGTGTTCTGGGTCCACAGAGGACGCCTCTGCTCAATATTCTGCGCTTTATCGGAAACTCTTCTTATCGAGAAGAAGTTCGAGAGAAGAGATACCAAAAGAAACATAAACAAGAATAGTTCTAAACAAAATAAAAGCCTTTTGGGCTTTTTTTTGGTATACTAAAGTATGTAAATCAGCTAAGCAAAGAAAGGAAAAAGAAATGTCTGTCTTAGAAATCAAAGATCTTCATGTTGAAATTGAAGGGAAAAAAATTCTCAAAGGGGTAAATCTTACTCTGAAAACGGGAGAAGTTGCAGCGATCATGGGCCCAAATGGAACAGGGAAATCTACCTTGTCTGCAGCCATTATGGGCAATCCTAACTACGAAGTGACTCAAGGAGAGGTGCTTTTTGATGGGGTTAATATCTTGGAGCTAGAAGTGGATGAACGGGCTCGCATGGGACTCTTCCTTGCGATGCAGTATCCTAGTGAAATTCCTGGTATTACCAATGCAGAGTTTCTCCGTGCGGCCATGAATGCTGGCAAGGAAGACGATGAAAAAATCTCTGTCCGCGACTTCATTACTAAACTAGATGAAAAGATGGAACTGCTCAACATGAAGGAAGAGATATGGCTGAGCGCTATCTTAATGAAGGCTTCTCAGGTGGTGAGAAAAAACGCAACGAAATCCTGCAGTTACTCATGCTAGAGCCAACCTTTGCGCTCTTAGACGAGATTGACTCAGGTCTCGATATCGATGCTCTTAAGGTCGTTTCTAAAGGGGTCAATGCTATGCGTGGAGAGGGCTTTGGTGCTATGATCATCACCCACTACCAACGCCTGCTCAACTATATCACTCCAGACGTTGTTCATGTCATGATGGAGGGGAAAGTTGTTCTTTCTGGCGGTCCAGAATTGGCAGTTCGCTTGGAAAAAGAAGGCTATGCCAAATTGGCTGAAGAGTTGGGCTTCAACTATACTGAAGAAGTCTAGTCAAACATTCTTTTGACTTTGATAAAAGATAGGAGAATGACATGACAAAAGAATTGATTCAAGAATTTTCACAAATTCACGCAGAACCAGTATGGTTGGCTGATCTCCGTCAGCAGGCCTTTGACCAGATTGATCAACTGGACTTGCCAGTCATTGAGCGGGTCAAATTTCACCGCTGGAATCTGGGAGACGGACGACTTTCTGATAGCGAGCCTTTGACCAGTGTGCCAGATTTTACGGCTCTCGGAGACAATCTCAAGTTTATCCAAATGGGAACCCAAACTGTCCTTGAGCAATTGCCAGCTGACTTGGCAGAGCAAGGTGTGATCTTCACAGATTTTCACACAGCTTTGGAAGAAATTCCAGAGCTGGTAGAGAAGCATTTCATGTCCGCAGTCAAGTATGACGAGGATAAATTAGCAGCTTACCACACGGCCTATTTCAACAGCGGTGCGGTTCTTTATGTGCCGGACAATGTTGAGATTGACCAGCCGATTGAAGGAATTTTTTATCAGGACAGCGAAAGCGATGTTCCTTTTAACAAGCATATTTTGATTATCGCAGGCAAGCATTCCAAGGTTAACTACTTGGAACGCTTGGAAACTTACGGTGAAGGAGCTGTTCCAGTAACAGCCAATATCACTGTTGAAGTCATTGCTCAGGCTGGAGCTCAGATTAAGTTTTCAGCTATTGACCGCTTGGGCGAAAATGTAACGGCTTATATCAGCCGTCGCGGTAAGCTGGACAACGATGCCATGATTGACTGGGCCATCGGCGTTATGAACGAAGGCAATGTCGTAGCTGACTTTGACAGCGACCTCTATGGTAATGGAAGCCATGCGGATATGAAAGTAGTGGCGCTCTCAAGTGGCAAGCAAGTTCAGGGAATCGATACCCGCGTAACTAACTATGGCTGCAACTCTATCGGAAATATCCTGCAACACGGGGTTATCCTGGAAAAAGGAACCTTGACCTTCAATGGTATCGGACATATTATCAAAGGCGCTAAGGGAGCAGATGCCCAGCAGGAAAGTCGGGTTCTCATGCTGTCTGACCAGGCTCGCTCAGATGCTAATCCAATCCTACTGATTGATGAGAACGATGTAACGGCTGGTCACGCGGCTTCTATCGGTCAGGTGGATCCAGAAGATATGTATTATCTCATGAGTCGGGGTCTTGATAAGGCGACGGCTGAACGCTTGGTCGTGCGCGGCTTCTTAGGTTCAGTGATTGTGGAAATCCCTGTTAAAGAAGTCCGTGATGAAATGATTGAAAATATCGATATTATTCTCGCAAAAAGATAAAAAGCTGGGCCTTGTCCCGTATAAGTAGATAGGAGTCTTCATGTCTGGATTTAATGCAGAAGCAATCAAGCAAGATTTTCCCATTTTGGACCAAATTGTCAATGATGAGCCTTTGGTTTATTTGGACAATGCGGCGACAACTCAGAAACCTAAGCAGGTGCTGGCAGCTATTGAAAACTACTATTTTAGAGACAATGCTAATGTCCACCGGGGTGTGCATACGCTAGCTGAGCGGGCGACAGCAGCCTATGAAGCAGCCAGAGAAAGAGTTCGTTCTTTTATCAATGTGGCCTCTAGCAAAGAAGTACTCTTTACACGAGGAACCACGACGAGTCTCAATTGGGTGGCTCAGTTTGCGACTGAAAGGCTGCAGCCTGGTGATGAAGTGATGATCTCTATCATGGAGCACCATTCCAATGTCATTCCTTGGCAGGAAGCTTGTAGGAAGACAGGAGCCAAGTTGGTCTATGTTTATCTCAAAGATGGTGCTCTGGATATGGAGGATTTCCATGCCAAGCTCAATGAGCGGACCAAGTTTGTCTCTCTGGCTCATGCTTCTAATGTTCTCGGTATCATCAATCCCATCAAGGAAATTGCCCAGTTGGTTCATCAGCAAGGAGCGCTTTTGGTGGTGGACGGGGCTCAATCCATTCCGCACATGAAGATTGATGTACAGGATTTGGATGTGGACTTCTTCGCCTTTTCGGGGCATAAGATGGCTGGACCTACTGGTATCGGGGTTCTCTATGGCAAGGAAGAACTGCTAGAGCAGATGTCGCCAGTCGAGTTTGGCGGCGAAATGATTGATTTTGTCTATGAGCAGGAAGCGACCTGGAAGGAGCTTCCTTGGAAGTTTGAGGCCGGCACTCCGAATATGGCTGGAGCAATCGGTCTTGCGACGGCCATTGATTATTTGGAAGACTTGGGTATGGATGCCATTGCTCAGCATGAGCAGGACCTGATTGCCTACGTATTTCCTAAACTTCAGGCAGTGGAAGGCTTGACCATATATGGCTCTCAAGATTTAGCTCAGCGCTCCGGCGTGATTGCCTTTAATCTGGATGGTCTCCATCCGCATGATGTCGCGACAGCTCTGGACTACGAAGGAGTAGCTGTTCGAGCAGGTCACCATTGTGCCCAGCCTTTGCTCACCTATCTGCAGGTACCAGCGACTGTACGGGCCAGCTTTTACATCTACAATACCTATGCAGATTGTGACAAGCTGGTAGATGCTTTAGAAAAGACAAAGGAGTTTTTCAATGGCGCTTTCTAAGTTAGACAGTCTTTACAAGGCGGTTGTGACCGACCACTCGGCTCACCCCCATCATCATGGGAAGCTGGAAGATGTGGAGCAAGTAGTTCTCAATAACCCGACCTGTGGCGATGTTATCAGCCTGTCTGTGAAGTTTAATGCGGAAAATCAGATTGAGGATATTGCCTTTGTGAATTCAGGCTGTACTATCTCAACGGCTTCGGCCAGTATGATGACGGATGCGGTTCTGGGCAAGACAAAAGAGCAGGCCCTGGAATTATCAGAAGTTTTCTCGCAGATGGTTCAGGGCCAGGAAGACAGTCGCCAGAAAGAATTGGGAGATGGAGCCTTTTTAGCTGGCGTTGCCAAATTCCCACAGCGGATTAAGTGTGCGACCTTGGGTTGGAATGCCCTCAAGCGAGCAATTGAAGAAGATAAAAAGTAAGAATGTGAAAGGAAATTATGTCAGAAGAAAGAGTAGAACCAAAACCAATTGATCTCGGTGAGTACAAGTTTGGTTTCCATGACGATGTTGAGCCTGTTATCTCGACAGGGAAAGGGCTGAATGAAGCGGTCATTCGTGAGCTTTCTGCAGCCAAGGGTGAACCAGAGTGGATGTTGGATTTCCGCCTTAAGTCCTACGAGGTTTTCAAAAAGATGCCGATGCAGACTTGGGGGCCAGATTTGTCAGAAATTAATTTTGATGACTTGATTTATTACCAAAAGGCCTCTGATAAGCCTGCTAGAAGCTGGGATGAAGTGCCTGAGAAGATCAAGGAAACCTTTGAGCGGATTGGGATCCCAGAAGCGGAGCGAGCTTACCTTGCTGGTGCAGCTGCCCAGTATGAGTCCGAAGTGGTCTACCACAATATGAAGGAAGAGTTCCAAAAGCTTGGGATCGTCTTTACGGATACCGACTCAGCTCTTAAGGAATACCCAGAGCTTTTCAAACAGTATTTTGCTAAGTTGGTTCCGCCGACAGACAACAAGTTGGCTGCCCTCAACTCCGCCGTCTGGTCTGGTGGTACCTTTATCTATGTTCCAAAAGGTGTTAAGGTAGACATTCCGCTCCAAACCTACTTCCGTATCAACAATGAAAATTCCGGTCAGTTTGAGCGGACCTTGATTATCGTTGATGAGGGAGCAAGTGTTCACTACGTAGAAGGATGTACAGCTCCTACTTATTCAAGCAACAGCTTGCATGCGGCGATTGTTGAAATCTTTGCCCTTGACGGTGCCTATATGCGCTATACGACCATTCAAAACTGGTCAGATAATGTCTACAACCTTGTAACCAAACGAGCGCGGGCTATGAAGGATGCGACAGTTGAGTGGATCGATGGAAACTTGGGTGCCAAAACAACCATGAAGTACCCATCTGTTTACCTTGATGGAGAAGGGGCGCGTGGTACCATGCTTTCTATTGCCTTTGCCAATGCTGGTCAGCATCAGGATACAGGGGCTAAGATGATTCACAATGCGCCACACACCAGCTCATCTATCGTTTCCAAGTCCATTGCCAAGGGCGGAGGTAAGGTAGACTACCGTGGCCAAGTGACCTTTGCTCGCAATTCTAAGAAATCTGTCAGCCATATCGAGTGTGATACTATTATCATGGATGACTTGTCTGCTTCAGATACTATTCCATTTAATGAAATTCACAACTCGCAAGTGGCTTTGGAACATGAAGCTAAGGTTTCTAAGATTTCAGAGGAGCAGCTCTACTACCTCATGAGCCGTGGCCTATCGGAATCCGAAGCAACAGAAATGATTGTCATGGGCTTTGTCGAGCCCTTCACCAAGGAACTGCCAATGGAATACGCTGTTGAGCTCAACCGTCTCATCAGCTATGAAATGGAAGGCTCTGTTGGATAAAAGCTTTGGCATCTCTATAGATGAATGGTTGGAGAAGGTCTTGTCTACCTTTGGCTGGCCATCTAATACTTTGTGGGTCTGACTGGTAGTAGTTAAGTGAACAAAGAATTTATGCAAATGCTATTTGGAGGATAAAATGGGGATTTTAAAACGTCTGTTTGGCAAAATAGAAGAAGTAAATAAAGGTGAGGCTGCTTTAGAAGAGCTAGATCAAACTTGGACGATCAATCTGGAAGAAGAGGCCAATGACTTCTGGTTTCAAATGGAACAGAATCTTTTGATCATACTATCAAAGCAGCAGGCGGACTGGACAAAGTGGAGCGTGCTTTCGTTCTTGTCAATTTTAAGCAAGGCCAAGAAACCTTTGAACTGTTTTATCAAGTAGCTGGGCAACTCGTGTCATATAGAGAAATGGATGATGAAGTTGTGCAAAAATTGGAGAAGCAGTTGCTTCCTCAAGCTCCAGAAGTAGCCAAGGCAGTGAACTCGGAGTTTCAGGCTGCGGGTGTTCCCTTGATTGATTATGCGATGCTTCAGTTTTAAACGCAGACAACAGCTTGGTTTGGACGTAAAATCAGGACACATTCACCAATGTCCAGTCTCAGTTTCCAAGAGCTAGTGGCTGGTTGGCGAGCTATGCTGGAGGAAGCTATTCCTAATCATCCCCTTGATAGCGATACTGCCTTACCTTATTTTGAAGGATAAGATGTCAGCAGCGATTTAGTGTCTTCCTTGTTTGAAAGAGGAAGTTTTCGAAAAGCTGTTAAAGGAACCCTAAAAAAGAAGAGCTGATGAAGCTCTTCTTTTTAATTATTCTTTTATAACTTCTCGTTGACAAAGCGGATGAAGTCATTCCACCAGACTTTGAAAATGATAGCTTTTTCAACCTTTTTTTCTGTAATCATAGAAATAGAAGTTTTCTTATTTTCGATGTAGCCCTGGCCGATTGGCTCAGAATCTGTATAAGTGAGGGTGCCCACTACACTACCCTTTTTCAAAGGTGCCCGCAGCTCCTGTGGACTTGGAGTAAAGGTAACTTTATGTTCAGCCTGATTGGCTATCCGTTCTAGGATTACCAGGTCCTCACTAGCAACTGCAGCGACCTTATCCTCTTGGCTGTCTCTAACAGCTACTTGGGAGTTGTTGTATCTTTCCCCTTTTTTGACCAAGACTGTCGGAGAAAAATTTTGCGTAACGTAGGTCATTAGGCTAGATGTAACGCCAAAACGGGTATTAGGGTCGTTATCTTCCTGTGCGACTCCTAAAACAACTGTGATCAATCGCATCCCTTTTTCACTTGTCACGCCGACAAATGAAACACCATTCTGCTCAGATCCTCCTGTCTTCAACCCCTTCACTCCTGTCCGAAAACTAGGAGAGCCTTCCAACATTAAGTTGGGATTTTCTAGTTGGATTCCTGCAAAATTCACATGAGATTTGGAAGTGATGCCAAGGACCTCTGGGTAGTCATCGATCAGATGTGAGGCAATCACGGCTATATCATAAGCACTGAACTTATTGACAGTCTCTTGTTTTTTCTTGCTTTTAGAATTCTCTGCGGCCTCCTCTTCGGTATTGGTAGTTTCTAACGAACCATCTAGTAAACGAATATCCGTACCAGTAGCATTTACAATGGTTGCATCAGAAATATTCCATTCTTTGAGTTTGGCTTTCATCATCTTGACAAAATTTTCCTCACTTCCACCAACTTTTTCTGCCAGAGCAATGGTAGCGCTGTTGGCGCTTGCTAAAAGAGAAGCATTTAGCAAGTCCTTTACCTTGTAGCGTCGCGCTTCCAGAGGCAGGTTCGCGATAGAGGGATTTACTGTCAGCTGGTAAGCATAATCAGAAATATCAACCTCAGTTTCTAGACTCAGTTTGCCATCAGCAATGGCTTCGTAAACCAGATAAGCAGTCAAAATGTTAGTAATAGCACCGACTTCTAGTGGGCTTGTAGCCTCCTTTTCATAGAGGATTTTTCCTGAGTTTGCATCAACAGCAATGGCGCTTTTAGCAGCAATTTCATAGTCATCTGCCAGAACAGGCTTGGCAATCAGGCCAAAGAATAGCAGTAAGAATACAAAAAGTTTTTTCATTTCTTTCCCCTAGATTAGTAATAAATCTATTGTAACATAAAAAAGCCGATATTTTTGATAATCCTATTCAAGAATCCTTGTAAAATATTGAACAGGTTATTATTTATAAGATTTTTTGCATTTTTATGAAAATATATGAAAATGCATAGAAATTTTCCTATACTTTGTTTCAATAAAAATAAGAAAAATGCATAGAATTTTAAAATTTTCTTAAATAAGACTTGTATTTGTCTAGAAATGATGTATAATAATACATAATCTAAAGAAGGAGATTTGCTCATGAAAAAATCTAAATGGTTGGCTATTACTGGTTTGGTTGCAGCATCAGCGCTATTCTTAGCTGCTTGTGGCAAGTCAAGCACCAGCTCGGCAAAGACATATTCTTATGTCTATAATACAGATCCAGATACATTGGATTATGTAAACTCCAATCGCGCCTCCACTTCTGACGTTATTGCCAATTTGGTAGACGGTCTTTTAGAAAATGATCAATATGGGAATCTTATCCCTTCATTGGCTGAAGACTGGACTGTGTCTAAAGATGGCCTAACTTATACTTATAAGTTGCGTAAGGATGCTAAATGGTACACAGCAGAAGGTGAAGAGTATGCTGCTGTCAAGGCGCAAGACTTTGTCACAGGGCTCAAGCACGCTGCAGATGAAAAATCAGAAGCCTTACCAATCGTGCAAAACTCTATCAAGGGCTTGGATGCTTATATCAAAGGAGAAAGCAATGATTTCTCTACTGTCGGTGTTAAGGCGATCGACGACTATACGGTTCAATACACCCTGAATCAGCCAGAAAGCTACTGGAATTCTAAGACAACGATGGGCATTCTCTTCCCGATTAACGAAGAATTCCTGAAGAAAGAAGGCAAAGACTTTGGTACCGTGAAACCTTCCGGTATCCTCTACAATGGTCCATATGTATTAAAGTCATTTACTTCTAAGTCTGTTATCGAATATTCTAAAAACCAAAACTATTGGGATAAGGACAATGTGAAGATCGAAGATGTCAAGTTGACTTACTACGATGGTTCTGACCAAGAGTCATTGATCCGTAACTTTACTGATGGTGCTTACACACAAGCTCGTCTCTATCCGACTAGCTCAAACTACGCATCAGTAGAAAAGAAATACAAAGACAACATCATTTTTACTCCACAAAACTCAACTAGCTATTTCTATGCCTTTAACTTGAATCGTCAGGCTTATAGCCACACTTCTAAGACAGATGTCCAAAAAGCTGCCAGCAAAGAAGCAATTCAAAATAAAGACTTCCGTCAAGCAATCAACTTTGCTTTTGACCGTAAATCCTTTGGTGCCCAGATGAATGGTAATGAAGGAGCAACGAAAATTATCAGAAGCTTGCTTGTGCCTCCTAGTTTTGTGCAAGTAGATGGCAAGGACTTCTCAGATGTCGTTGAATCACAACTGGCTTCTTATGGGGATGAATGGCAAGGTGTCAAATTAGCTGATGCTCAAGACAGCATTTACAACCCAGATAAGGCCAAGGCAGAATTTGCTAAGGCAAAAGAAGCTTTGCAAGCACAGGGAGTTGAATTCCCAATTCATCTAGATGTACCAGTTGACCAGACAGATAAAATCATGGTGCAGCGGACCAACTCTTTCAAACAATCTGTTGAGGCAGCTCTAGGCCAAGAAAACGTTGTGATTGACGTGCACCAAATGTCATCAGACGATTTTGATAACTCTACTTACTTCGCAGAAACAGCTGCCCAAAAGGACTATGACCTCAATATGTCTGGTTGGTCAGCGGACTATCAAGATCCAGTGACTTATTTGAATATCTTTAACCCAGAAACAGGGGATATCTTGGACAATATTGGTTTGACAAAAGGCCAAAACCAAGACCTTGCTTCTAAGGTTGGTTTAACGGACTACAAAGCGCTTTTGGATCAGGCAGATGCAGAAAAGCAAGATACCAATGCTCGCTATACCAAGTATGCAGCAGCGCAGGCTTGGTTAACAGATAGTTCTATTGTCATCCCGTCTATTTCTGCAGGTGCTTCACCAATGGTTCAAAAGGTCGTACCATTTACCAAAGCCTACTCTTATGTAGGTATCAAGGGTGATGTCTATGTATTTAAGGGAATGGAGCTTCAAGATAAGGTTCTGACAGTAGCTGATTATCAAAAGGCTTTGAAAAAATGGGAAAAAGAAAAAGAAGAATCAAATAAAAAAGCTCAAGAAGAGTTAGCAAGTCACGTTAAGTAAAAGAAAAGAGGCTGGGACAAAAGTCCTAGCCTCTCAATTGTCTTTGGATTGTCGAGCAAAGACGCAGTGGCTGAGTGGGCTCTACTACGCTGATCTCATCAGCTTTTACAGCCCTACTCAACTGTGCGGAGGTGGGACGACGAAATCGAATTCTAACGAATTACCGATTTCTGTCCCACACTCTTTAAAGTAGAAAATCCTATATTTCGTTTATTTTTTTGAACTGTTGGATTTCTCCTCAACTAGAATAAGAAAAGGTCCGATTGTTTCGGACCTTTCATTGTTTATTTTGGTGCGATGACTTCCAAGCCGCCCATGTAAGGACGTAGGACTTCAGGAATGGTCACAGAACCATCTTCGTTTTGGTAATTTTCTAAGATAGCAGCGACTGTACGTCCGACAGCCAGTCCAGATCCATTGAGAGTGTGGAGGAGTTTGACCTTGCCATCTGCTTCGTCACGGTAGCGGATTTGGGCACGACGAGCTTGGAAATCTTCTGTGTTAGAGCAGCTAGAGATTTCACGGTAGGTGTTCTGAGCTGGAATCCAGACTTCCAAGTCGTAGGTTTTAGCAGCTGAGAAGCCCATGTCACCAGTAGAAAGAGCAACGACACGGTAAGGCAGATTGAGCTTTTGCAGGATGTTTTCTGCATTGGCAGTCATCTTTTCCAGTTCTTCATAAGATTCTTCTGGCTTGGCAAATTTTACCATTTCAACCTTATGGAATTGGTGCAGACGAATCAGACCGCGCGTGTCACGACCGGCAGAACCAGCTTCAGAGCGGAAAGATGGGCTCATAGCTGTGAAGTAGATTGGCAATTCTTTGCCATCTAAAATTTCATCTCGATAGTAGTTGGTCAGTGGAACTTCAGCAGTCGGAATCAGAACGAAGTTAGTATCGCTTAGCTCAAAGGTATCTTCTTTGAACTTAGGATATTGTCCAGTACCAAACATAGAGTCATGGTTGACCATATAGGGAGTGATGACCTCCGTATAGCCTTCTTTGCCATGCTCATCCAGCATGAAGTTGTAGATAGCGCGTTCCAAACGAGCGCCCAAGCCCTTGTAGAAGAGGAAGCGGGCCCCAGTAACTTTTGCGCCACGTTCCCAGTCCAGAATGTCCAAGTTTTCGCCCAAATCCCAGTGAGCCTTAGCTTCAAAGTCAAATTGGCGAGGTGTACCCCAACGGCGGACTTCTACATTGTCATCCTCGTCTGCTCCGACTGGCACGCTATCGTGCGGAATGTTTGGTAGGGTTGTAGTGAACTCGGTTAACTTAGCATCCAAGTCAGCTAAAGTAGCATCTAAGTCCTTGATTTCAGCAGATAGTTTTTGCATAGCAGCAATCTTGTCATCTGCATTTTCTTTGTTGCGCTTGGCTTGGGCAATCTCTGCAGAAACGGTGTTGCGTTCTGCTTTGAGATTTTCTACTTTCACCAGTAAATCACGTCTTTGCTCATCAATTTCCTTCATTTGATTGAGCACATCAGCTGCTACGCCACGGGTAGCTAATTTCTCTGCGACAGCATCAAAGTCTGTCCGAATACGTTTTAAATCTAACATAAAACCTCCAAAAAATAAAAGCACACCGAGGAAACTGTTGGAGCGGCTAGGCCGCGGTTCCATCCAACTTCACAGGTGTGCACTTGATTATGTATGTAGTTGTCTTACAACGGTAGAATTTCACACTAGGCTCCTATCTGCTCGCAGCACCCGCAGACTTTCTGAAAGAAGCGATAGCCTTACTTATCCGTTTCCTAGATTATACAGGATTTTCTATTTTTTTGCAAATAGATTTTTAAAGAATTGCCCAATTGTTTGGATCAAAGTAGGTAATTTGACAACTTTCTCATTTCCGATATGTTGTCGTGCAATTTTGAGAATTTTTCCAGTGTCCTTGGAGGCAAAGAGAAACTTGCCCTTGTCTGTAAACACTTCAAAATGGCGGCTGACATTTTTCCCAGAGACATTGGCACCGATCTGCTGGATGCTAGACCAAGGCAGTTGGATATAGTCTTCTACATTAGCGTCGGCGTAGAATTCCAGTGCAACATCACCAACTAAAAACTTCCCAACCTTGCCACCTAAACCCAGATAGGAAACCCCTGTCGTTTGAAATTCAATCGATTTATTTTGCGATTGCGCCATAGAACATCTCCCTTTTAAATACTATAGCTATTATACCATAATAAAAAGAAGGCCGAAACCTTCTTTTTAATTACATCAAACCAATAAGGCGGGCAACGATACCAACAACGAAAAGTCCGATGATGATTGTGATTGGAGAAACTTTCTTCTTAAGCAACCACATGCAGAGGAAGGTAAGGAGAAGTCCCATCAAACCTGGAATCAAAGAGTTAATTTGTCCTTGGAGTGTATTTGCTTTTTCAGGAGTCAAACTCAGTCCGCCTGCAACATCACCCAAGATTTTTTGAAGTTGCTCGCCAGTTACAGCACCTTTAGGGAAGTTGATGTAAGCTCCCTCAGAGAGTTTTGTAGATGGCAATTGAAGCGCAAAGCTAACGTTTACCCAGCGTGCAACCAATACAGCTAAGATAAACATACCAAGGATTGAAGCACCTTTAGTGATGTCTTGAAGGATACCACCAGACATGTCTTTAGTGATTTCAGAACCAGCCTTGTAACCCAATTCTTGAGTGTACCACAAGAAGGCCATACGGATTGCATTCCAAAGAACGAAGAAGAGAAGTGGGCCGATGATATTTCCTGACAGAGCAAGAGATGCACCGAGTGCTCCAAGGATCGGACGAACTGTGAACCAGAAGACTGGGTCACCGATACCAGCCAAAGGTCCCATCATACCGATTTTAACCCCTTGGATAGCTGCATCGTCAATTTCTGCACCATTTGCTTTTTCTTCTTCAAGGGCAAGTGTTACACCGATGATTGGAGCAGCAACGTATGGGTGAGTATTGAAGAATTCCAAGTGACGCTCAAGAGCAGCAGCTTGATCTTCTTTTTTAGTATAAAGTTTCTTGAGAGCTGGAATTAAAGAATAAGCCCAACCCAAGTTTTGCATACGTTCATAGTTCCAAGAACCTTGCAAGAAAGTAGAACGCCACCAAACTTTTTGACGGTCTGATTTAGATAATTGAATTTTTTCAGTCATGATATAGCAGCTCCTTTCTTAGTAGTCTTCTAGGATATCGCCGATTGGGTCGTTAGATGTAGCAGAACCGCCACCACCGTTTCCGCCTTTCTTAGAAAGGTTGAGGTAGATAAGGGCGATTGCTACACCGATAGCACCGAGGGCAATCAAAGTCAATTGGCTAACAGCAGCAAGAGCAAAACCGATAGCAAAGAATGGCCATACTTCGCGAGTTGCCATCATGTTGATAACCATAGCGTAACCAACGGCAACAACCATTCCCCCGCCGACAGCCATACCGCCTGCCAACCAATCAGGCATCATAGCAAGCAATTTTTGCACTGCTTCTGCAGGGATAGCAAGAAGAAGGGCTGCAGGGATAGCGATACGAAGTCCTTGGAGAAGGAGAGCTACAAAGTGCGCACGTTCAACGCTAGCAAAGTCGCCTTTTTTAGCAGCAGAGTCTGCAGCTAAAAAAGGCAACAGAGATAGTACGCACAATCATAGTAAGGAAGAGACCAGCTACGGCAAGAGGAATCGCGATTGTAGTTGCAACTGTGATACCTTTGTCAGTGAAATCTCCACCTTGAACCATGATGATGGCAGCGGCAACTGAAGCCAAGGCAGCGTCAGGAGCAACGGCAGCACCGATGTTAGCCCAACCAAGAGCGATCATTTGAAGAGATCCGCCAAGGATAACACCAGCAGTTAAGTTACCAGTTACAAGACCGATCAAGGTACATGCAACCAATGGTTGGTGGAATTGGAATTGGTCCAAGATACCTTCAAGACCAGCTAGGAAGGCAACAAAGACTACTAAAACCATAGAAATAATAGACATGTTTTAAATCCTTTCATAATAATATGAGAGCGAAACGGTTCAGATTATTGAACGTTGGCTTTGTTAATTAAGTCAAACAAATCTTTCTTAGAATCATTTGGTACTTTACGTACGTCGAATTCAACTCCGAGGTCACGCAATTTTTCGTAAGTTGCCACGTCGTCCTTGTCCATTGACAGAACGTTGTTGACCATTGTCTTACCAGTTGAGTGAGCCATTGAGCCGACGTTTAGGGTCTTGATTGGCACACCGCCTTCGATAGCGCGTAGGGCATCTTGCGGAGTTTCAAATAAGATAAGAGCGTGCGTATTACCAAAGCGTGGATCTTTTGAAACAGCAATCAGCTTATCAATTGGAACAACGTTTGCTTTAACATTACCAGGTGCAGCTTGTTTGATGAGCTCTTTACGAAGTTCATCCTTAGCTACAGAGTCAGAAGCAACGATGATACGGTCTGCTTTTGAATCTGGAGTCCAAGCTGTTGCAACTTGTCCGTGCAACAAACGTGTATCGATACGAGCAAGGTTGATTTTGAGCTTGCCGTCTCCGATAACAGTTCCTTCTGGGATAGCTGCTTGAGCAACTGGTTCAGCAGCAGGAGCAGCGCTTTCTAAGACTGGATTTAGCTCTTCTGGAAGTGCTTTGACACCTTCCTTAGCTTCCTTGATAATGTTTGCAACGACAGCATCTACGCCAGCGTTTGCATCCATCATGCGCTCTGTGTAGGCTTGAATTAGCATAGGCAGGTTCAAACCTGTAATAATCGCGAACTTGCGGTCTGGATTTTCACCCATGACACGGCTAGCTTGGTTAAATGGAGACCCACTCCAAAGGTCAGCCAAGACCAATACCTCATCGTTCGCATCAAACGAAGCCACAGCGTCATTGAATTTTGCATACAGATCATCAGGACCTTCGTTTGGCATGAAAGTTACAACTTGAACTTTTTCTTGCTCACCAAAAATCATAGAACCTGACTGATGAATGCCGGCAGCAAATTCACCGTGGCTGGCAATAATGATTCCAATACTCATTATTGTTTTTCCTCCTTATAAAATGTTTGACTTAAGTTTAAGAAAACTTTAAGGCTAACTATTATTATAAAACGTTTTCATGAAAAATGCAAGTACCTGAATCGAGGCGACAATTATTTTCAAATTCTATTTCTAGTGAAAAACGCTGTTATATCAGCCTTTTTTGATCTTTTCTTCTCACTAAATAATTAGATGAAGATTAGATCGCTAATGTAACTAGGTTAATATATGAAAGTGGATGAAAATTTCTATGAAAATGCTTATCTGATAAATTGATTAGAAAGTGAATTTATATAGGAAGAATTTATAGCTGAAGTCCAAGAAGTATTTTACAAATCATCTATTTTCTGCTATAATCTTTTTTAGAAAGAATTCTCATTGTCTACTTTTTAGCGAGTCTGGGTGGGTGGGAGCCAGATAGGGAAGCAGTGCAGATGGCGCTTTCGGTTAACATTTTTAAACGTAATGAAGTAAAAAATTAGGGTGGAACCGCGTTTTGACGCCCCTAGGTCGCATAGCCTAGGACTGTCGGATGTGGTTCTTTTGCTTGTTCAAACAGAACAGAGGATGGGCCTAGCGCTAGAAATAAAAAAAGGAGAAACAAATGTCTAAGAAATTAACATTTCAAGAAATTATCTTGACTTTACAGCAGTTCTGGAATGACCAGGGCTGTATGCTCATGCAGGCTTATGATAATGAGAAGGGAGCGGGAACGATGAGCCCCTACACTTTCCTGCGTGCCATTGGTCCTGAACCATGGAATGCGGCCTATGTAGAGCCGTCTCGTCGGCCAGCAGATGGCCGTTATGGGGAAAATCCGAACCGTCTTTATCAGCACCACCAATTTCAGGTGGTTATGAAGCCGTCCCCAAGCAATATCCAAGAACTTTACTTGCAGTCTTTGGAACTCTTGGGCATCAATCCGCTGGAGCACGACATTCGCTTTGTTGAGGATAACTGGGAAAATCCGTCAACTGGTTCAGCTGGTCTGGGCTGGGAAGTCTGGCTGGATGGTATGGAAATCACGCAGTTCACTTACTTCCAGCAGGTCGGAGGTCTACCAACTCAGCCGGTGACTGCTGAGGTGACTTATGGTCTGGAGCGTCTGGCTTCTTATATCCAAGAAGTGGACTCTGTCTATGACATTGAGTGGGCTGATGGCGTTAAGTACGGTGAAATTTTCACGCATCCTGAGTATGAGCATTCCAAGTACAGCTTTGAGGTCAGCGACCAAGACTTGCTCCTGGGGAATTTTGAGAAGTTTGAAGCGGAAGCCAAGCGCTGTCTAGACGAGCATCTGGTACATCCGGCTTATGACTATGTTCTCAAATGCTCGCATACCTTTAACCTCTTAGATGCCCGTGGAGCCGTATCTGTGACTGAGCGAGCTGGCTATATCGCCCGTATTCGTAATCTGGCGCGTGTTGTGGCCAAGACCTTTGTGGCTGAGCGCAAGCGTCTGGGCTATCCACTTTTGGATGCAGAGACTCGTGAGAAACTCTTGGCAGAGGAGGGAGAATAATCATGGTAAAAAATTTATTAGTTGAATTAGGCTTGGAGGAAATGCCAGCCTATGTCGTGACACCGAGCATGAAGCAGCTGCGCGACAAGATGGGAGCCTTCCTGACAGACCATCGTCTGACCTTTGAGAAAATTGAAATGTTCTCAACGCCTCGTCGCTTGGCGGTGCGCGTGGTTGGCTTGGCGGACAAGCAGTCTGATCTGACAGAAGATTTCAAAGGCCCTTCTAAGAAAATCGCTCTGGACGCTGACGGCAACTTTACCAAGGCTGCAGAAGGCTTTGTCCGTGGTAAGGGCTTGACGGTTGAGGACATTACTTTCCGTGAAATCAAGGGGGAAGAATACGTCTATGTGACCAAGGAAGAAATCGGCCGCCCAGTAGAGGAAATCATACCAGCAGTGACGGAAGTTCTGCAAGCTTTGACCTTCCCTGTCAGCATGCACTGGGCCAACAACACCTTTGAATACATCCGCCCAGTTCACACCTTGACTGTGCTCTTAGATGAGCAGGCCTTTGATTTGGATTTCTTGGACATCAAGAGCGGTCGTACTAGCCGTGGACACCGTTTCTTGGGGAAAGAAACGCAGATTTCTTCAGCAGATTCTTATGAAGATGACCTACGGGCTCAGTTTGTCATTACCAATCCTCTTGAGCGGGGAGATATGATTGTCGAGCAGATTCGAGCACTGGAAGGGGAGCACGGGGTTTCTATTGAGATTGACGAAGACCTGCTTAATGAGGTGTTGAATCTGGTAGAATATCCAACTGCTTTCTTGGGTAATTTTGATGCCAAATACTTAGAGGTGCCTGAGGAAGTGCTGGTCACTTCCATGAAAGAGCATCAGCGTTACTTTGTTGTGCGCGATGCTGAAGGCAAGCTATTGCCACACTTTATCTCTGTCCGCAACGGAAATGCAGAGCATTTAGAAAATGTCATCAAGGGAAATGAGAAAGTCTTGGTGGCTCGTCTGGAAGATGGGGAATTCTTCTGGCGGGAAGACCAAAAACTAGCTATTGCCGACTTGGTTGAAAAGCTGAGCAATGTGACCTTCCACGAAAAGATTGGCTCTCTGGCAGAGCACATGGAGCGGACTGGTAAGATTGCTGCTCTCTTAGCCCAAGAAGCAGGATTGGATGCTGATGAGACAGCCGACTTAGCTCGTGCAGCAGCTATTTATAAGTTTGATTTGTTGACGGGTATGGTTGGTGAGTTTGATGAGCTGCAAGGTATCATGGGTGAGAAGTATGCTCTTCTGGCTGGTGAGAATGCTGCGGTGGCGGCTGCCATTCGGGAGCACTATATGCCGACATCAGCCGATGGCGAATTGCCTGATACCAAGGTCGGTGCGGTCTTGGCTCTGGCTGATAAGTTGGATACTATTCTGTCCTTCTTCTCAGTTGGCTTGATTCCAAGCGGTTCCAATGACCCTTATGCGCTGCGCCGTGCAACTCAGGGTGTTGTGCGTATCTTGGATAAATTCGGCTGGAACATTGACTTGGCTCAGTTGGTTAGCCGACTTTACGAACTGAAATTTGATAGCCTAAGTTATGAAAATCAAGAGGCCGTGCTAGACTTCTTCCGTGCCCGCGTTGAGAAAATGATGGACCGTAGCATTCCGAAAGACATCGTGACGGCTGTTCTTCAAAGCACTCACTTTGTCGTACGCGATTTGGTAGAAACGGCTGGGCTTCTAGCGGAAAAAGCCAAAGAAGACAACTTCAAGTCAGCAGTGGAAAGCCTGTCTCGGGTCTTCAATCTAGCTGAGAAAGCCCAAGGGCAGACAGCTGTCAATCCAGCCCTCTTTGAAAATCAAGAGGAAAAAGACTTGGCTGCGGCCATTGAAAAGGTGGAGCTGACGCCTGACTTAGCTGCCAATCTGGACCAACTCTTTGCTCTCAGTCCAGTTATCGATGCTTTCTTTGACCATACTATGGTGATGGCAGAAGATGAGGCTGTGCGTAACAATCGCCTAGCTCTCCTAGCTTCTTTGACAGCCAAAGCGGGACAAATGGCTCAGTTTAATCAGATTAATACCAAATAAAAGGTATGAGGGGTATAATCATGGATCCTAAAAAAATTGAACGCATTAACGAACTGGCTAAAAAGAAAAAAGCGGAAGGCCTAACTGCTGAAGAAAAAGTGGAACAAGCTAAACTTCGTGAAGAGTATATCGAAGGCTACCGTCGCTCTGTTCGCCATCACATCGAAGGCATCAAGATTGTCGACGAGGATGGTAATGATGTAACGCCTGAAAAATTGCGCCAAGTTCAGCGCGAGAAAGGTCTTCATGGCCGCAGTCTAGATGATCCAAATTCATAAAAACAAGAAAAAGAGAGAGTGGGACAGAAATCGGTAATTCGTTAGAATTCGATTTCGTCGTCCCACCTCTGCACAGTTGAGTAGGGCTGTAAAAGCTGATGAAATCAGCGTAGTAGAGCCCACTCAACCACTGCGTCTTGCTCTACAATCCAAAGACAATTGAAGAGTCTAGGACTTTTGTCCCAGACTCTTTTTTTGAATTTAGAATTTCGCTTAAGGCTAGGAATACTTATAAACTTGCTTCATAATATTGAGGAATACAGCATTATAAGGAGGAGCAAGAAACAATGCTCTAGAAAACAGTAGGTAAGTTAGGATTCTATCCTTCTATATAATCTCTTAATGCTTGACCACTCAGGCTGACATTGAGGGCAATCAGCAGCTTGATGCGAGCCTTCGGTGCATTGAGCTCTTTGACAAACATGATTCCAGCTTGGTGCAGCTTGACACCGCCCCCTTGATAGGCGTAGACAGGCTCAGCAATGCCGTTGAAACAGCGTGAAACGAGAGCGATGGGGAGACCAGCTTCTGCCATCTCTGTTAATTTTTCCGCAGTTTCTTTTGGCAGATTGCCTGCGCCAAAGGCTTCGATGATGAGGCCATCCAACTTTTGCCAATCCAGCATATCAAGCAGTTCTGTTTTCATACCGGCATAGGCTGGAATGATGGGTACCAACCCTGAAATGCTAGTCAGGTCAAAGCGGACGCGAGGTTCTGCTGTTTTGAAATAGAGAATTTCGTGTTTCATGACCAGGCCTAGAGGACCGTGCGTCGGAGTTTGAAAGGTGCTGACATTGGTGGTGTGGGTTTTAGTGACATATTTGGCAGCATGGACTTCATCATTCATGACAACGAGAACGCCCTTGCCTCGACTCTTCTCGTCACTGGCTACCCGCAAAGCAGTCAGGTAGTTATAAACTCCGTCACTACCGAGTTCATTTGAACTTCTCATAGCCCCGGTCAAAACGACAGGGATGTCAGGCAGGTCCATGGTATCAAGGAAGTAGGCTGTTTCCTCTAGAGTATCGGTTCCGTGGGTAATAACGACGCCGTCGTATCGATCCGCGTCATCCTTGATTTTTTGGTAGAGGTCGAGCATGTGCTGGGGAGTGATGTAAGGACTGGGAACATTGAAGAAATCAACCACTGTCACCTCAATACCCTCTAAGGGAACAGCCACATGGTTCATGGGATTGTCTTGGCTGCTATTGACAGCGCCACTTCCATCAGCCTGCATGGAAATGGTTCCACCCGTATGTAAAACTAAAATTTGCTTATTCATAGATGAGCTTCTCCGTGAATTGTGTTATAATTTATTGTATCATAAAAGGAAAGAATGAGAAAATCAATGGAAATAAAAGCCGTCTTTTTTGATATAGATGGAACCTTGATTAATGACAGTCGAACCGTCTTGAAATCGACAGAAGCTGCCATTAAGAGTTTGCAGGAACAAGGGATTTTGGTCGGTTTAGCAACAGGTCGGGGCCCCTTCTTTGTCAAGCCTTTTATGGATAAGCTGGATTTAGACTTTGCTGTCACCTACAATGGTCAGTATATTTTTTCAAAGGACAGGGTCATTTCTGCCACACCGATTGATAAGCAGAGCCTGCGTGATCTGATTGCTTATGCCAAGGAGCACCGAAAAGAGATTTCCTTGGGGACAGAACAGGCCATGCAAGGTTCAAAAATTATGACCTTTGGTATGAGTTCTTTTTCACAGTGGGCTACCCAGTTTATTCCTAGAAAAATGACTCGGACGGTGAGCCATGGTTTTAACAAGATTGTGAGTAAGGCCCTGCCTCAGCATGAAGAAGACCTGCTGAAATTGATTCAAGAACCTATCTATCAAGTTCTGATTTTGGCGGATCCGGCTGAGAGTGCAAAGATTGAAGCAGATTTCCCCCATTTGAAATTTACTCGTTCGAGCCCTTATGCGGCGGACATTATCAATCAAGGGATGTCCAAGCTGGAGGGGATTCGTCTAGTCGGTCAAGAGTATGGCTTTGATATTCATCAGGTCATGGCCTTCGGCGACTCCGACAATGACTTGGAAATGCTGTCGGGAGTTGGTTTGTCTATTGCTATGGGAAATGGCACCAGCTCTGTCAAAGAAGTAGCCAAGCATACGACTAGCAGCAATAGTCAGGATGGGATTCATCGGGCACTTGAACATTTCGGTATTTTGGCCAGTGAGAAAGTCTTTGTGTCCCGCGATCACCATTTCAATAAGGTCAAGACCTTCCATGGTGTCATGGATGAGTCTACGCAGGAAGAACCCATCGCTTGGACACCAGAGGAAGCTCGGCACCGTGCTGACTTCAAGTTGGAAGAGTTGGTTGAATTTCTCAGAGCTGCCAGCTCATCAGAGGAAGAATTTGATCAGTCGATGGCTAGAATGCACGAGGCTTTAGATAAGGCTGCTGCCAAGGTTCGTAGCAAGAGTAAGGCAGAAATTTCTTTAGTTGGTCAAGTTGATGCTCTGATCGATACGCTCTACTTTACTTACGGTAGCTTTGTCTTGATGGGAGTTGATCCTGAGCGGATTTTCGATATTGTCCATCAGGCCAATATGGGGAAAATTTTCCCAGATGGAAAAGCGCATTTTGATCCAGTAACCCATAAAATCCTCAAACCAGATGACTGGGAAGAAAAATATGCGCCAGAACCAGCGATCGAATGGGAGTTGGAGCGACAGATTCAGGCCTATCAGCGCAATGTGGAAAAGGCGCAAAAAGAAACAAAAGACGAGGAGTAGCGGCTCTTCATCAGCAGAATTTTTATTTTACGATACTCAATCGAATTATTTTACGGAGGTTTTCTCATGTTATCAAGAGTTGAAAAATTTGAAGCAGCCTTGGCTCAGACAGAATGTGATGCTGTCCTAGTAACCAATCTGAAAAATATTTACTATCTGACTGGTTTTAGTGGCACAGAAGCGACGGTTTTCATCAGCAAGTCACGACGGATTTTCCTGACGGATTCTCGCTATACCTTGATTGCCAAGGGCGTGGTTGAAGGCTTTGATATTGTTGAAACACGGGATGCAGTTGGAGAAATTGCTAAAATCATTGCAGACGACAAGTTGGCAAAAATCGGTTTTGATGATGAAATTTCCTATGCTTACTTCAAGATGCTGGAAAGTGTGTTTGCTGGTCATGAGCTGGTGCCGATGACAGGCTTTATCGAAAATCTGCGCATGATCAAGGATGAGCAAGAAATCGCGACCATTCGCAAGGCCTGCCAGATTTCTGATCAAGCCTTCCTAGATGTGCTGGACTTTATCAAGCCTGGTCAGACGACAGAGCTGGCTGTCATGAACTTTTTGGATGCCCGTATGCGCCAGCTAGGTGCTTCAGGTGCCTCCTTTGACTTCATCATCGCTTCGGGCTACCGCTCTGCTATGCCGCACGGTGTGGCTAGTGACAAGGTCATCCAAAATGGTGAAACCTTGACCATGGACTTTGGCTGCTATTATAACCACTATGTCAGTGATATGACGCGGACTGTTCATGTGGGACAGGTGACGGACGAAGAGCGGGAGATTTATGACATTGTCCTGCGCAGCAATCAAGCCTTGATAGAAGCGGCTAAAGCTGGACTCAGCTGTATTGATTTTGACCGGATTCCTCGTCAAATTATCAACGATGCAGGCTACGGACCTTACTTCAGCCACGGTATTGGTCACGGAATTGGGCTGGATATCCATGAGATTCCTTACTTTGGTAAGTCAGAAGAGCCGATCAAGGCTGGCATGGTTCTGACCGATGAGCCGGGGATCTATCTGGATGGTAAATACGGCGTTCGGATCGAAGATGACCTTCTGATCACAGAGACTGGTTGTGAGGTCTTGACCCTCGCTCCAAAAGAATTGATTGTGATTTGAGAATTATCAAGCTTTATGGTAGAATAAAGAGTAAATTATTTATTAAAGAGGTAAAAAACAAATGATTGAAGCAAGCAAGCTGAAAGCTGGAATGACTTTTGAAACTGCTGATGGTAAATTGATCCGTGTCTTGGAAGCAAGCCACCACAAACCAGGTAAGGGAAATACTATCATGCGTATGAAATTGCGTGATGTTCGTACTGGTTCTACATTTGAGACTAGCTACCGTCCAGAAGAAAAATTTGAACAAGCTATCATTGAAACAGTACCAGCACAATACTTGTACCAAATGGATGGTACTGCGTATTTCATGAATACTGAGACTTACGATCAATACGAAATTCCAGTCGTTAATGTAGAGGACGAGTTGAAATTCATCCTTGAAAACTCAGACGTGAAAATCCAATTCTACGGATCAGAAGTGATCGGTGTAACAGTACCTACAACTGTTGAATTGGTGGTAACAGAAACACAACCATCTATCAAAGGTGCTACCGTAACAGGTTCTGGTAAGCCAGCAACTCTTGAAACAGGTCTTGTTGTCAATGTACCAGACTTCATCGAAGTTGGACAAAAATTGGTCATCAATACAGCAGAAGGAACTTACGTTTCTCGTGCGTAATCTTAATCTTTCAGATAGAAAGGAATTATTATGGCAAACGAACAATTAGGCGAAATCGTTATTGCGCCACGAGTCTTGGAAAAAATTATTGCCATTGCTACGGCTAAGGTAGAGGGCGTTCATTCTTTTGCAAATAAAAGCATGTCCGATAGCCTTTCTATGCGTACGCTTGGACGCGGTGTTGCGCTGCATACGGATGAAAGTGGCGACATATCAGTGGATATCTACCTCTATCTGGAGTACGGTATCAGTGTACCAACAGTTGCAGTTGCGATCCAAAAAGCAGTCAAAAGTGCTGTGAACGATATGGCTGAAGTGGAGCTGTCTGCTGTTAATATCCACGTGGCAGGCATTGTTCCAGAAAAATCACCAAAACCAGATTTGAAAGATCTGTTTGATGAGGATTTCCTCAATGACTGATGTTTTGTTAGAATCTAGAAGAGAGCTACGCCAGCGGGCGTTTCAGGCCTTGATGAGCCTAGAGTATGAAGGGGATGCCATTGAGTCTTGTCGCTTTGCCTATACTTATGATAAGGACGAAGAGCAGACAGATACTGAGGTCAATATCCCAGCTTTTCTACTCAACTTGGTCACAGGAGTATCTCAATCCAAGGAAGAGTTAGATAAGAAAATCGCCCAGCACTTGAAAGCAGGCTGGACAGTTGAGCGTCTGACCTTAGTGGAAAAGAATATCCTGCGATTAGGCATCTTTGAAATCACAGAGTTTGATACTCCCCAGCGAGTAGCGGTCAATGAAGCCATTGAACTTTCCAAGCAATTCTCTGATGAAAAATCAAGTAAGTTTATCAATGGGATTTTGAGTCAATTTATAACAGAAGAATAGGAGAGTTGGACAGAAATCGGTAATTCGTTAGAATTCGATTTCGTCGTCCCACCTCCGCACAGTTGAGTAGGGTTGTAAAAGCTGATGAAATCAGCCTAGTAGAGCCCACTCAACCACTGCGTCTTGTTCGACAATCCAAAGATAATTGAGAGGCTAGGACCTTTGTCCCAGCCTCTTTTTTGGCATCTTGCTAGTTGTAGTCGCTGAAAAATCATAGGAAGTTTCCCTGATAGAGGTATAAAGCTGAACCAGTCTAGCTTGCTGTATCTTAACGGCGACCTAGGTCTCGGCTGGTTACTTTTCCTATAGATTCATGGCAACCTAGGTCTCGGCTGGTTACTTTTCCTATAGATTCATGGCAATTTAGGTCTCGGCTGATCACTTTTCCTATAGATTCATGGCAAGTTAGGCCTCGGCTGGTTACTTTTCCTATAGATTCGTGGTAACTTAGATCTCGGTTGGTCACTTTCCCTATAAATTCATGGTATTCTAGACCTCGAACGCTCTTTTCATATCTGTTTATAGGCCAAATCGCTTTCGTTTCTTACAATTTTTACTAGGTCTTTTAGAGATGAGGAATGGTCTAGTCAGTCTAAGTAAGAAAAGAAAGAGATAATAGAAAATCTCCTAAAGAGCAATTCTTTAGAAGAGAGTGTTTGAGGAGAACCTTTGGATTTAATAACTATTTGAATAGGGCTATACGGGGAAATTTAAACTGATAGTAAACTTGATAATGTTGAAAAAGTTCCTGTCTGTTTTTGTATGGTATTTATACATAAAAACTTTATGGATTAAATAATAATTGCTATAATAGGAAAGAGGAAGTATCTAATAGATTGTATTGTTAAAAGCTTTAAGCTACTTGAAAAATTCCAAGAAGAGCAAGAGCTTGGAGCAGGAGAATACATGGATTATTTGCAGATTAGAGTAGGATAAGTATGACGATTATTTTGATTTCAGTTATTATTGCATTTCTATATCATAAAATCGCAGAACATTTTAAGAATAGTTATATTGATTGTATTCTATTTCTATTATTGATTGTGTCTCATTTTATATGGGATTATTATTTCTTACCAATTGACATAGTAATAGCCCTCAGTGGAGCACATTTACTATCAAATTTCTTTGAAAAGGTGAGAAGTAAGCAATGAAACTGATTTAGAGAGAGTCACTAGAAAATGAAAGTTAAAAAGTTGGGTATTTAAAATGAAACATTTTTTTGCAGGTATTGGTGAAATAAACCTTGTTAGTTATCTAATTGCTATAGGTGTAGGATTGGCACCTCTCTTTCACATTTTTATAATCGGTTCGGAAGTAAGTTTTGGGAAAATAGTATTGTCTATAATAGCTATACTTTTAATCATTGTTTTAACAATTGCTCGAATTTATAGAAGATTTTTCTATATAGATTAGTTCGATTTTCTTTAAAGTTTGGGAAAATCTTATCTTTCTAAAAAAACGGACAGTGCTATTGAAATGCAGGTGATAGCCTAAGAAAAGCGGTAGTGATTCTAACACCAAAAAGTAATCAGGAGTTAAACCACATGAAAAAAACTTTAAAAGAAAAGCTTTATGAAAGAAAAGCTTTTTTTGATGAGTCTAAAAAAATATTTAGTTTCATTATCTTAAACAAGACAGAGAGAGCTGGTGAATTTCGTATGAAACTAATCTGAAATCATACATAAAGCTTTGGAATAAAAAATGATCTATGAAAACCTTTACATTTCGATAGATAATCTGTATAATAAATACAGAAAACGTTTGCATACGTATTTTCTATAGGAAAAAATAAAGGAGTTTTTTTATTTATGAAAAGAAACTATCATCTACAGTCTCGGACCAGTGAAAAGCGTCATTATTTTGGGATTCGTCGCTTAAAAGTCGGAGTAGCATCTGTCGTGATTGCATCTGGCTTCCTTTTTGGAGGTGCTCAGTTAGCAAAAGCGGATGAGACAAAGGCTACGACTAGCCCAGCAACGGAAGCAGTATCAGTTGCTAATTCAGAAGCTTTGCCTAAGCCAGCAGATGAAGCAAAAACCGAGGAAGTGGATAGTCCAGCGCAAAAAGAAAGCGAACAAAAAGGAGAGATCGAGAAAAGCGCCCAGCCTGAAGCAGTAGTAAGTCAAGCTGCCCAACCGACAAAGGTGGCAGACTCTAGTGCGACTCCAGAATCAGCTGGGAAAGAAGCAAAGGAAACAGCTGCTTCTGACGAGAAAGAAAAGCCAGCGTCAACTAGCCAGTCGGAGACATCGACCAAGGATGCTATCGCAGATGGCCATATGCGTTTCCATTTCAAAAATCTACCATCCGAGAATCTGGGTAGCTTAGGCTTATGGACTTGGGATGATGTTGAAACTCCTTCTGGTCAAAAGGGAGGTTGGCCGACTGGTGCGACTAGTTTTGCGACAGCTAAAAAAGATGATTATGGCTATTACCTTGATGTCAAGATGGCAGAGAAAAGAAGCAAGGTTAGTCTCTTAATCAACAATACGGCAGGTCAAAATATTACGGGAGACAAGACAGTTGAGCTGCTCAGCCCTCAGATGAATGAAGTTTGGTTTGACAAAGACTATAATCCTCATACCTCCGAGCCCTTGAAAGAAGGAATGCTTCGCATCAATTATTATCGTACAGATGGTCAGTATGATAAGAAATCCCTTTGGCTCTGGGGAGATGTGCAAAATCCAGGTCAAAATTGGCCTGATGGCGTGGACTTTGAAAAGACTGGGAAATACGGTCGCTACGTAGATGTTCCTCTGAAAGAGGCTGCAAAGATGGTTGGTTTCCTGCTTTTAGATGAAAGCAAGTCAGGAGATGATGTGAAGATTCAAAAACAGGATTATAATTTTGCAAATTTGGGTAAAACTAGCCAGATTTTCTTGCGTGATGCGGACCCAACGGTTTATACCAACCCATACTTTGTCAATGATATTCGTATGACAGGAGCCCAGCATGTTAGTTTGACAGAGATTGAGGCGACCTTCTCTACTTTGGAAAACGCTAAAAAAGAAGACATTCTGAAAAACTTAAAAATTACTAACAAAGATGGCGGTGAAGTCGCTGTTAAAGATGTGGTTCTGGACGCAAAGAATAAAAGCGCAAAATTGATTGGTGATTTTAATCAAGCTCAGTCACCTTATCTTATCAAATACGGCAATGACCAATTTAAAACCAGCATGAACTGGCAGTTGAAGGACAGCCTTTACAAGTATGATGGTGATTTGGGCGCGCGTGTTTCGCAAGCGGGCAAACAAGTAGACCTAACATTCTGGTCACCAAGTGCGGACCAAGTCGATTTGGTGGTCTATGACAAGGAAGATCAGAACAAGGTTCTTGGGCGCATAGCTATGCAGAAGGGTGAGTCTGGCACATGGACTAGCAGCTTGACGCCTGAGAGCGGTCTAGGGATTTCTGACTATCGTGGACATTTCTATCATTATGAAATTACCCGTGGAGGCAAAAAAGTTCTTGTGCTGGATCCTTATGCTAAGTCTTTAGCAGCTTGGAACAGTGAAGGTGCGGACAAGGGGGATGCCTACAAGATTGCTAAGGCGGCCTTTGTAGATCCAAGTGAATATGGACCAAAAGACCTAACCTATGCCAATATTCCGAACTTTAAGAAGCGGGAAGATGCCTTGATTTATGAGGCTCACGTTCGTGATTTCACTTCAGATCCAGCAATTTCAAAGGATTTGAAATCTCAATTTGGAACCTTCTCAGCTTTCATTGAGAAATTGGATTATTTGAAAGACTTGGGAGTGACTCACGTTCAGCTCTTACCAGTTCTGAGTTATTACTTTGTAAATGAGCTGAAAAATGCTGAGCGCATGGACAAGTATGCTTCCAGCAATAGCAACTACAACTGGGGCTATGACCCGCAAAACTACTTCTCGTTGACAGGTATGTACTCTAGCACACCGACAGATCCAGCCAAGCGCATTGAGGAATTTAAAAATCTTGTCAACGAAATTCATAAGCGTGGTATGGGCGTTATCATGGACGTGGTCTATAATCATACGGCTAAGACTTCTATCTTCGAGGACTTGGAGCCTAATTACTACCACTTTATGGATGCGGATGGTACACCGAGATCAAGCTTTGGTGGCGGCCGCTTGGGTACTACTCACTATATGAGCAGACGGGTCTTGGTGGATTCGATCAAGTACCTGACAGAGCAGTACAAGGTAGATGGCTTCCGCTTTGATATGATGGGGGACCACGATGCTGAGTCCATCCAAAAAGCCTTTGAAGAAGCCAAGAAGCTCAATCCAAATCTCATTATGCTGGGTGAGGGTTGGAAGACTTATGCAGGTGATGAAAATAAAGCAGTCCAGCCTGCTGACCAAACTTGGATGAAGTCAACAGACACGGTAGCAGTCTTCTCAGATGACATTCGCAATACCTTGAAATCGGGTTATCCAAATGAGGGAACGCCAGCCTTTATCACCGGTGGAAAGCGCAATGTAGAAGATGTTTTCAAGAATATCAAGGCGCAGCCAACCAATTTTGAGGCAGATAGCCCAGGGGATGTGATCCAATACATTGCGGCCCATGATAATCTGACCCTCTTTGATATTATTGCCCAGTCGATTAAGAAAGATCCAGCAGTCGCTGCCAATAATCAAGAGATTCATCGCCGTCTGCGCCTAGGAAATCTGATGATGCTGACTTCGCAAGGAACTCCATTCATCCACTCTGGTCAAGAGTACGGCCGGACCAAGCAATTCCGCGATCCTGCCTATAAATATCCTGTTTCTGAAGACAAGGTTCCAAACAAAGCGCATTTGTTGACCAATGAGGATGGCACGCCGTTTGAATACCCGTATTTCATTCATGATTCTTATGATTCAAGCGACGCGGTCAATCATTTTGACTGGACCAAGGCGACTGATGCGGAGAAATTCCCTGAAAATACAAAGAGCCATGCCTACATGAAGGGCTTGATTAGTCTGCGGAAATCAACGGACGCCTTTACCCGCAGTTCCAAAGCAGAAGTGGATCAAAATGTAACTCTCATCACCCAGCCTGGAAAGGATGGAGTTGAGAAAGAAGACCTTGTCCTTGGCTACCAAGTGGTTGCTTCAAATGGCGATATTTATGCAGTCTTTGTCAATGCGGATAAAAAGGAGCGAAACTTCAACTTTGGTGAAACCTACAAACATCTAGCAGGTGCAGAGGTTGTGGCTGATGGCAATAGCGCAGGCGTTTCTGCTATTTCAAATCCAGCAGGTGTCACTAGAAACAGTAATGGCTTGACTCTAGCTCCGCTGACAGCGACAATTTTGCGGATTAAAAAGGCGAGTCCAGCTCAAGAAGAAAAGCCTCAAGATACAAGTAAAGATATCCAGCAAAATCCGTCTCAAGGCAGCGTTAAGGAGCTTCAAAAAGAACAAAGCCCTAGACCTAGCCTGTCGAATAAGCTTGTTCAAGTTCCATCTGCAACTACATCTCCATCGCCAGAGAGTCAAAAACAACTTGCTGCAGAGCCACAGCAGGACAAAGTAAGTCCTACTGAGACTGCTTCGACAGAAAGAGTCTTGCCGAAAACAGGTACAGAAACTTCCCTGCTGGCGATTTTAGGTGGTTCTCTTGCCCTCTTTGCTGGCTTGCTCACTTTTAGAAAGAAGCAATAAAGTGAGAATGGGACAGAAATCGGTAATTCGTTAGAATTCGATTTCGTCGTTCCACCTCCGCACAGTTGAGTAGGGCTATAAAAGCTGATGAAATCAGCGTAGTAGAGCCCACTCAACCACTGCGTCTTGCTCGACAATCCAAAGACAATTGAGAGGCTAGGACTTTTGTCCCAAACTCAGCAGTTGTAGAAATTCATATTTTTCAGCCGTGATAGATAAAAATACGACTTCCAAAGTGGAAGTCGTATTTTCTTATTTAGTAGGGATTGAATGAAAATTACACACTTTTGCCTGGCAAGAGGTTCACAGGTAGGAAGTAGCCAGTCGTTGTGACTTCTTGCTTGTCAATTTTTTGTAGCAGTAAATCGACCAGAAGTTTGGCAATCTCCTTCAGTGGTTGTTTGATAGTCGCTAGTTGAGGATAATAGTTCTCCACAAAGTAAGTTCCGTCGTAGCCGATGATTTTTAAATTTTTAGGAATCTGGATGTCCAGCTCCTGAGCGACTTTCATCACTAAAATGGCTGTCAAATCATCTGAAGCAAAGATAGCATCTGGCTTCTCATGGGTTAAAATATGCTTGATTTCCATTTCCTTGCGGACGGGAGAATAATCGCTGGATACATTGATGATTGGAGCGTCTGGTAGAACAGAGGCGAAGCCAGCATGGCGCAGCCCAGTTGGGGAATTGGAGTTGTCATTGCCGGTGATCATGATGATATTTTGAGCGCCAGCCTTGACCAAGGTCTGAGCAGCCAGCACTCCACCGCCATAGTTGTCTGAGGAGACAACTGGAATATCTGGTGAAAGGTTACGGTCAAAGGAAATGATGGGAGCAGTCACGCGATTGTAGTCTTCGATGCCTAGATTGTGACTGCCGGAGATGATACCATCCACCTGATTAGCCTCCAGCATCTCAAGGTACTCACGCTCCTTATCTGAGTCATGCTCGCTATTGCAAATGATAGTTTTATATCCCTGTTTAAAGAGCTCGTGTTCCAATTTACCAATTAATTCTGCGTAAAAAACATTGCTGATATTAGGAAAGATGAGCCCGATTAGCTTGGCTGATTTTCCTTGGAGGCTACGCGCCAGATTGTTAGGCTTGTAAGCCAATTCTCGCATGGCTGCCTCAACCTTAGAAATCGTTTTGTCGGATAAGTACCCTTTCCTGTTGATGACGCGGGAAACAGTTGTAGGGCTGACTCCTGCTAGTTTTGCTACATCAGTTAGCTTTGCGACCATAATCTAATTCATAGTAAGTACCGGTTGGATTGCCCTTGGTAATGGCAATGCCTGTCTGGTCTTCTCTCGGGAAGACACGGCCGGAAAATACTTTCTCTCCTTTATTGATGAAAATTTCAAAAATCGATTTATCGATGAAGATAGTAGCGCTCGTTGCTTCCTTGCCAATATTACAGCTTCGGCTGGTTCCAAAGTCCAGAGCGAATGGCTCACCCACCTGACTGCGATCAACGGTCACTTGACCTGCCTTGAGGTCGAAGTTGATGCGTAGGCCCTTGCCGTCCTTGTCTGCAAAGAGGACGATTTCATGCTCAGTGTCCGCAGCGAGATTCAGTTCTAGTTCGTAGCTATTCTTGCTTTCTGCCAAAGCAGCTAAAGGCTGAGCCTCTGCTCGTAAGTCCTTGATTGCTGGGACTGGGTATTGGTAGAGCTTGCCGTCTTTCAGGGTCAATTCCTTGACGAGGGAGAAGACTCCTTGATGGTCGAAGTGGTCAGAAGGGTATTCGACATCAGGCAAGCCTAGCCAGCTGACAGCCAGAGCGCGACCGTCAGGCGCGTTAAAAGCTTGGGTGGCATAGCAGTCAAAACCGTAGTCCAGATTTTGGATAGGGCTAGGATTAATCATCGCGGCTTTATTTGTGTCAAACGATTGACCTATTTTATACATATTTGGATAAATGTTGCCATAGCCCAGTACATCCTTAGACAAACCCTGAGGGCAGTAGAGCAGGATTGGCTGATCGTTGATAAAGACTAGATTAGGACACTCCATCATATAGGCCGTCTTGTCATTGGCAAAGTTCAAATCACCGACGACTTCCCAGTTGCTATAGTCGTTATCAACAGCCTTGTAAAGCTTGATATATCCTTGTTTATCTAGATTTTGCCCACCGACAATGGCATAGAATTGTCCTTTGTAGTTGAAAATCTGCGGATCGCGGAAGTGGTCAGTCGCTTCAGCAGGCTGCTCAATCAAAACCTTGTCGATTTTTTCGAGCTTGCCTGATTTATCTAACAAGGCACCGATTTGATAAGGATGACGCACCCAATTCTCATCACGAACATTGCCAGTGTAGAAGAGAAAGAGCTTATCGTCAAACCGCATGGCAGAGCCAGAGTAGGCACCGTGGCTGTCCAGAGCAGTATCTGGCAACACCCGAAGGCCAGTTTCAGTGAAGTGAACTAGGTCATCACTTTCTAATTGAACCCAGCACTTGAGACCGTGGGCTGCCCCGAAAGGAAAGTTTTGGTAGAAAACCACCCACTTGCCATCAAAATAGGAAAAACCATTGGGGTCATTGAGCAGACCTGTCTGAGGCTCCACATGGTAGTTAGCCCGCCAAGGAGATTTAGCGATGTTTTCTTTGATCTGCTGTACCTCTTCCTGAGTCCAGTCTTCATAGCGTTTGTAGCGTTTTTCAGTCGTCCAAGCCAATCTTTTGTCCTCCGAATCATATTATTTCTTATTACTATAGTAAACGTTTTCTGCTGAAAAATCAACATTTAATAGTAAAAAAATATTTTTTCTGCAAAACGCTTGACATATCTCTGAATCATGGTAAAATAATATTCGTAAAGGTGATAAAATCGCTTTCAAAAAGTTTTACAATATTTTTATAAGGAGATTTTTGCAAATGAACAATACTGAAATTGCAAAAAAGGTCATCGAAGCCTTGGGTGGACGTGAGAACGTTAACAGTGTAGCCCACTGTGCGACTCGTCTGCGCGTAATGGTTAAAGATGAAGGAAAGATCGACAAAAATACTGTCGAGAATTTAGAAAAAGTTCAGGGTGCTTTCTTTAACTCAGGCCAATACCAAATCATCTTTGGTACCGGTACGGTTAATAAAATTTATGACGAAGTTGTAGCACTTGGCTTGCCAACTTCATCAAAAGATGACATGAAAGCTGAAGCTGCTAAGCAAGGGAATTGGTTCCAACGCGCCATCCGTACATTCGGTGACGTATTTGTACCAATCATCCCAGTTATCGTAGCGACTGGTCTCTTCATGGGGGTTCGCGGGCTATTGACTGCCCTTGGTATGACACTTCCAGATGATGTAACGACCTATACTCAAATCTTAACAGATACAGCCTTCATTATCCTACCAGGTTTGGTAGTTTGGTCAACCTTCCGTGTATTCGGTGGAAATCCAGCCGTTGGTATCGTTCTTGGTATGATGCTTGTTTCAGGCTCACTTCCAAATGCTTGGGCTGTTGCTTCTGGTGGTGAAGTGACTGCAATGAAATTCTTCGGCTTCATCCCAGTCGTTGGTTTGCAAGGTTCTGTTCTTCCAGCCTTCATTATCGGGGTTGTCGGAGCTAAGTTTGAAAAAGCTGTCCGTAAGGTTGTTCCAGATGTCTTGGATCTTTTGGTCACGCCATTTGTAACCCTTTTGGTGATGTCAATTCTTGGACTTTTCGTGATTGGACCAGTCTTCCACGTTGTTGAAAACTACATCCTTATTGGTACAAAAGCTATTCTTGGTTTGCCATTCGGTCTAGGTGGTTTGCTGATCGGTGGAGTTCACCAATTGATTGTCGTATCAGGTGTTCACCATATCTTCAATTTGCTTGAAGTACAATTGCTTGCAGCTGACCATGCTAACCCATTCAACGCTATCATCACAGCTGCTATGACAGCTCAAGGTGCTGCAACCGTTGCTGTTGGTGTCAAAACTAAAAATCCTAAACTTAAAACTCTCGCATTCCCAGCCGCTCTTTCTGCCTTCCTTGGTATTACAGAGCCTGCTATCTTCGGGGTTAACTTGCGTTACCGCAAACCATTCTTCCTTTCATTGATCGCTGGTGCTGTCGGTGGTGGCTTGGCTTCTATCCTTGGTCTTGCTGGTACTGGTAATGGTATCACCATCATCCCAGGTACAATGCTTTACATTGGTAATGGACAACTCTTCCAATATCTCTTCATGGTAGCTGTATCATTTGCTCTTGGTTTTGCCCTTACTTACATGTTTGGTTACGAAGATGAAGCTGAGGTTGCTACGAATGCTACTACAGAGCGTCTTGTCGAAGAAGAAACAACTGGTAATGTTCCAGCGGCTCTCCAAGATGAAACAATCATTTCTCCAATCGTTGGTAGTGCAGTTGCTTTGAGCGATGTAAATGATCCTGTTTTCTCAAGTGGAGCTATGGGTCAAGGGATTGCGATCAAACCAACTGAAGGTGTCGTTTATGCCCCAGCTGATGCAGAAGTGACAATTGCTTTTGCGACAGGCCATGCTTATGGTTTGAAGACAGCTAATGGTGCTGAAATCCTGATCCACGTTGGTATTGACACAGTGTCTATGAATGGCGAAGGATTTGATCAAAAAGTTTCTCAAGGTTCTAAGGTAAAAGCTGGCGATATTATTGGAACTTTTGATTCAGCTAAAATCGCAGCAGCTGGTCTGGATGACACGACTATGGTTATCGTGACTAACACAGCTGACTATGCTTCTGTGACTCCAGTAGCAGAAGGAACTGTTGCTAAAGGCGATGCGATTATTGAAGTGAAAGCTTAATCTTAGCTATAGAAAGTCAACAAAGGAAAACGAACAACTTATGTTTGTTCGTTTTTTACTTGAGTGCTAAGATTTACAGAGGAAAATCTAAAATATAGAGCCATTTCCAATATGGAAATATGCTATAATGGAGTATAAAGAATACAAGAGGTGTTTGAAATGACAAAATTGTACGGAAGTTTAGAAGCCGGTGGAACGAAGTTTATCTGTGCTGTGGGTGATGAAAATTTTAATGTTGTAGAAAAAACACAGTTTCCTACGACCACGCCGATTGAGACGTTAGATAAAACGGTTGAGTTTTTCTCTCGTTTTGATAATTTAGCAGGTCTGGCAGTGGGCTCTTTCGGTCCTATTGATATTGATCCTAATTCAAAAACATATGGCTACATTACGACAACTCCAAAACCACATTGGGCAAATGTAGACATCGTAGGAGCGCTTCGTCGTGCTTTGAATGTGCCTATTTACTTTACGACAGATGTCAACAGCTCAGCTTATGGTGAAGTTGTAGCCCGTAACAATGCTGGTGGTCGCATTGAAAATCTGGTTTATTATACGATTGGAACAGGGATTGGTGCTGGTGCTATCCAACGTGGTGAATTTGTTGGGGGTACAGGCCATCCAGAGATGGGACACTACTATGTAGCTCAGCACCCAATGGATGTGGAAAAAGGCTTTAATGGCGTCTGTCCTTTCCACAAGGGTTGTTTGGAAGGCTTAGCAGCTGGCCCTAGCTTAGAAGCGCGGACGGGTGTGCGTGGTGAAAACATCGAGCTCAATAACTCTGTTTGGGATATTCAGGCTTACTATATTGCGCAGGCAGCTATTCAAGCGACGGTGACTTTCCGTCCGGATGTCATTGTCTTTGGTGGTGGTGTGATGGCGCAGCAGCACATGTTAGACCGTGTCCGTGAAAAATTCACTGTCCTGCTCAACGGCTACCTGCCAGTGCCAGATGTGCGTGATTACATTGTTACACCGGCTGTCGCAGGAAATGGCTCAGCTACACTAGGAAATTTTGTCCTTGCAAAAGATATTAGCGAACGCTATGCAAAATAAGTAAACAAGGCGTTGAGAGTGTTCAAATAAACGAAGGAGGCTGAGATAGGGAAATCCAGCCTCTTCCATTTGAGGTGAAATATGCAAAAAGCAATTGTGAAAGATCTATTCTTTTTACAGCAAAAATCAGTTTCAGCTACAAAGGCTGACCTATTTTTAGCCCAAGACTTGCAGGATACCTTGTTGGCCCATAAAGAGTCTTGTGTCGGTCTTGCAGCAAATATGATTGGTTTCCAAAAGCGGGCGATTATTTTTATGTATGGTATGTTGCCCATGGTCATGTTTAATCCAGTTCTCATTCAGAAATCAGGTCCTTATGAAACGGAAGAAGGCTGTCTGTCCTTGACAGGCAGTCGGTCAACCATTCGTTACCAGAAAATCACTGTCGAATATCTGGATCAGAATTGGCTGAAGAAGACCATCACGTTAGAGGATTTCCCAGCGCAAATTTGCCAGCATGAATTGGATCATTTGGAAGGAATTCTCATATAGGAAATATATCTGGAAAGGATAGGAATAGAATGAAAGTATACCAGCGCGATGGAGCAAAATTTTATGTCATAGGCTTTCTCTTACTTTTTGTTATCTTTTTTAACATGTCTTTTGTATCTATGGAGAAGGCCTCCCTTGAGTCAACAAGTAAAAATAGTGCTAATCAACTGGTTCATAGGGCTTCTACCAACAAAGAAGACCAAAGAAGCAGGCAGGCTACTGAAGAAAGTAACAATATGCTCCATCCAGTCTATTGGGGAATGGGCATAACCGCTATTTTTATGTTTGTTCTAGGCTATGTTTCGAATCATAAACCACCGATTTTAGAGATGGATGAGATGGGAATAAGGCTGAGAGGCTTATCTGCTAAAAGAGAGAAGTGCTTCTTGTGGCAGGAGATTGAGCAAATTGAATACGACATATCTCGACCTAGGATGACATCTTCCGAACCGACCAGTCGAATTTTATATTTCTATCCTAAAAATCAAGAGGAGAGTGCGGTCTCTTTGGACTTGGATGATGTGAAAAATACTAGCTTCAATGAACTTCATCAAGAAATTTCCAATCTTGCTCCGCATATCAAGTGGCTCTTTCCGTAGAAATGAATGACGAGGAAGATTATTATAGAGTAGAGATTTGACCTGCTTATTTTATTTATATGAGCTTAGTTGGATAAAAGATAATGGCACAGCTTAGGCTGTGCTCAGATTGAAGACAAACATTCCAAATGGTGTTTGTCTTTTTCTGTTTGTCAGGCTAATATTTCATCTTTTGATAGAATAATGGTCATTTGAACAAAATAAAAAGGCTTGTCCACCCTCATTTTTACTAGTTTTTTAAGATTCAAACACGCCAAAGTAAGCCCAACCTTATCTTCCATTTTGGACTTTCCTTTCTCTCTGGTGTATCTCAAGTTATGATATTCCTTAGCAGTCCCAAAGAGTCGCTCAATTGTTTCCTTGCGCTTCTTATAAAGCTCCTTCATCCCTCTTTTGTGGCGAATCTCTTCACAAAATTCAAGGTCATCTTTCCATACATGTCTTGTGATGACTTTCTGCTGATTCTGGCTCTGGGTACAAACTGATGATAGGGGACAGGCGACACATACTTTTGGATCACTCTTATACTCACGGTAGCCTGCTCGGGTCGTCGTGCGATAGGTTAACACTTGGTTCTCTGGGCAGAGGTAACAGTCATAGAAGGCATCATAAACAAAATCACCGGGCCTTAAGTTCCCTTTTACACCCTTGGGGCGGGTATAGGGAAAGACAGGGATGATGTTTCGCTCTAATAAATAATGAGCAATAGCTGGGGTCTTATAGCCTGAGTCCGCAATAATGTAGCGTGGGGAGAAAGCTTCTATCTTTGAAAAAAGGGCAGGGAAAGCCTGACTATCGTGTACATTTCCTGCTTCAACACTATAAGCTAGTGCCCAACCATGCTTGTCACAAGCTACCTGGGCAGAATAGGCAAATACTTCCTTGTGTTGACCCTTGTGGAACCAGCCACTCTCTGGGTCTGTCCTTGAGATTTTCTTTTCTTTAGCCTCGCTTTCTTTTGCGGGCTTTAAGGACTTTTTTTCATGTTTCCTCCTATCTAAATCAATCTCAACTTCCAATTGCTCACTCATAAATTTAGCTTGTTGGGCAACCATTTTCTTACGATATTTGTGACTGTTAGCTGCCGCTTTGATGTGAGTACCATCCACAAATAGTTCCGAAGGATCAATTAAGCCAGCACATAAAGCTTGATGGAGCACTCGCGAAAATATCTCTGAAATTAATTCTTTATCTTGAAAACGACGACTGTAATTCTTTCCATAGGTGGTAAAATGAGGGACCTTGTCATCCAAGCTTAGTCCAAGAAACCAACGATAAGCTACATTTACTTCAATATCTTTAATGGTTTGGCGCATGGAGCGAATGCCATAAAAACATTGAATCAAAGGGATTTTGACTAACATGACAGGATCGAGACTAGGACGACCATTATCTGGACTATAGGTGTCTTCTACCAAGTCATAGATAAAATCAAAATCAAGCTTTGAATCCACTTGGCGAAGAAAGTGATCCTCTGGGACCAATTCGTCGATCGTATAGAAGCCATATTGGCAGCGATGATAATCAGGTTTTTCTTTGTGAAACATAGAGAATACCTCACAATTCTTCTCACCTCTATTATACGACTTTACAAAAAGAAAAGCCCTTAGAAAAGTGTCTTCTAAGGACTTTGTCTTCAATCTGGGCACAGCTTAGGCTGTGCTTTTTGTAACCAATTTCTTATATGAGAGTTAGAAATGTTGCCTGTTTTACTTAAGGTCGCACTTTTCAAGCTTTTTGAGGTGCTTAGTTATATTCATAATCGCAAGAATACATCTTTATATGACTTAAATTTTAAACGCTATTTACCAGTTTAGCCAAGTATGATAAAATAGAAGAGTCACAGTATTAAGAAATTAAGGAGACAATGATGAAAAAAGTATTTAAATACACAGCCTTGCTTGTGGCAGGTGTGAGTTTAACAGCCTGTGCCTTGCTTCCAAGTCCAAATAAAAAACATTCTGGTAAGCCAAGCCAGGAAACGACTGTCAAAAAATCACCCAGCAATGGGCAGGTTGATATCCAGATTAAGGATGGTCAGTTTATTATGCCAAGCAACGGATCAGCTGATGCCAAATACTTGGCCTTGTCTTTGGAAATTAAAAATAAAACAAATGATAAGATTATGATTTCCTCCTCAGACATTGGTTTTTATGATTCAGAGGGAGAAAAGATCCAGCCGGTCGGAGTCTATGACGACAAAGAAAACTTTAAAACACTGAGCTATGAAGACTTAGCGGAAGGAAAGACTCTTTCTGGTAATCTGGTCTTTGAGGTTGAAGATGGCAAGAAATATGAACTTCACTATGAGAAGAAAACCTACGGCTCCGATGAAAAAGCAGAAGTCATCAAACTAAAGGTTGATCCTGCGAAATATCCGAATCACGTCGACGAATCAAAGAAATTAGCTTCTGATTATCTAAATGCTGTTTTCTTGGGAGGAGAAGCAAAGACAAAATCTTCTAAAGACAAAGGCGATTTGGTTTTAGGCGGCAATTTGGAGCAAGATAAAAAAGATTATAGAGCAGCTTTTGCATCAGATTTTACACGTAAATTGCATGATTATCCATTTAGTGATGATGAAATCAATGCTTTCATTGATGCCTATGTGAAAAGTAATGCCAAACGCTTAGAAATTGATTACACAGTAGCGCAGTACATGCCAAATTCAATCGTTATCAAGATCAAACCGAGAACGGTCAGTCTAAATAAAACCATGTATACCTACCGTCAAGATTTTTATGACAAGCATCGTTCTGAATATGGAAGTCTGAGTGACGTCTACAAAGCTACTGATAAGAGCTATGCTAATGACATGATGGCTGGAATGGATTCGCGTCCTCTCCTCACACCAGAACGAGATTATCAGTTGAAATTTGTCAAAACAGATGGCAAATGGGTTCTAGAACGTGATTATTCTTATGAATCTATCGTCAGAGCTTTTGAAGGCGATATATCCTAATAGCAAGATGAGAGGGCGGATGCTTCATTCTGCTCTCTATTTATTTTGTTTCCTAGTCTAGCTTTGTGCTATACTGGAGGGTAGATATGTAGAGTAAAGGAGTCTACCATGAAAAAATACTATGATAAATTAGTAAAAACGCGCCATTATCTCCATCAGCATCCAGAGCTGTCTGGCCAAGAATATGAAACAACGGCCTTTCTAAGCCGTTATTTGCAAGACTTAGGAATTAAAATTTTGGACTCTGGCTTAGAGACGGGCTTGATTGCCGAAATCGGTCAAGGAGACCCAGTTATCGCTTTAAGGGCAGATATTGATGCCCTGCCCATTTTAGAGAAGACGGATCTGCCTTACGCTAGCCAAAATCCTGGTGTCATGCATGCCTGCGGTCATGATTTTCATCAGACTAGTCTTTTGGGAGCGGCGGAGTTGCTCAAGGCTATGGAAGAAGATTTACAGGGAACCATTCGATTGATTTTTCAGCCAGCTGAGGAAACCTCCCAAGGAGCCAGTCAAGTTCTGGCTACGGGTTTGCTGGATGATGTAGTTGCGATTATCGGTTTTCACAATATGCCCCAGTTAAAAGCTGGACAAATGGCCTTGAAGCCGGGAGTCGTGATGGCAGGCGTGGAAAAGTTTAAGGTGACTGTGGAGGGAGTCAGCAGCCATGCGGCTCGGCCGGACCTGGGAGTGGATACGGTGCTGACTCTGACTAGCATGATTCAAAATCTTCAAGCACTGGTTTCTCGGACTGTCTCGCCCTTTGAGCCAGTTGTTCTGTCTGTGACCCACATTGAGGCTGGGGCGACTTGGAATGTCTTGCCTCAAAATGGCTTCTTTGAAGGCACCATTCGTTGTTTTAACCCTGATTTGCAAAAGCGTTTGAAAGCAGATTTTATCCGTATTGTGGAGCATACGGCGGAGAATTTCGGTGCTAAGGTCACTATTGTCTGGGATCAGACTCCGCCAGTGACCTATAATGATCCAGAATTAGCCGAGCTTATTTTTAAAAATTCTCAAAATATCGGGGAGCTACTGCCTGCTCAGCCATCTTCAGCTGGCGAAGACTTTGCCTTTTATCAAGAAAAAATCCCTGGTGTCTTTGCTTTTATCGGCTCAAATGGTGCAGCAGATGCGCCTGACCTGCACCATGATAGCATGACGATTGACGATGCAGCCTTTCAGGTCTCTGTACCTTACTATGTCGAAAACGCCCTCTTCCTCCTCAAACACTATAAGAAATAACTATAGTCTTTCATAGAAAATAAGAACTAGGCAAGCTCCTCTTCTTTTGTTGTCATAGAAAAACAAGATTTCGATATTTTCAAATAGTTTGAATAATCGAATCGGTGATAAAGAAAATCTATCACCTTGATAAAAAAAATATAATGGTCAGGATTTTCGACTTTTGGTATGATAGAAACATGCTCTTTAGGAGGAGATAGAGATATGAATATTAAAAAAATATTGAAATATACTGCCACTGCTGTGGTAGGAAGTCTTGCAGTTGGGCTGCTTGTAGCCTGCTCGTCTTCTGCAAGTAAAGATAGTACTACAAAGAAAAAGACGATTGAAGTCGGAACGGTTGGAACAACCAAGCCTTTCTCTTATGAGGATAAGGACGGAAAACTAACTGGTTACGAAATTGAAGTGCTTCGTGAAATCTTTAAAGGTTCAGATAAGTACGAAGTCAACTTCAACAAAACCAAATGGGCTTCTGTTTTCTCTGGCTTGGACAGTGACCGCTACCAAATTGGTGCCAATAACATCAGTTATTCAGAAGACCGTGCTGGTAAATACCTCTATACCAACCCTTACGCTAAAAACCCAACCGTCTTGGTGGTTCGTAAAGGAGTGAATATCAAGTCGCTGGACGATATCGGAGGCAAGTCTACTGAGGTTGTTCAAGGTACTTCAACAGCTAAGCAGTTGGAAAAGTACAATGAAGAGCACAGTTCAAATCCAACAACCATCAACTACACAGATGGTACAATCCAGCAAATCTTGGCTAATTTGAATGATGGCCGTTCAGACTACAAGATCTTTGAGCGTATCACGGTAGATACCATCATCAAAGACCAAGGTTTAGATAATGTCGAAGTGATTGAACTTCCAAGTGACCAACAACCCTATGTCTATCCAATCCTTGCTTCAGGACAAGAAGAGCTTCAAACCTTCATGAACAAGCGGATCAAGGAACTCTACGAGGATGGAACACTTGAAAAATTATCAAAAGAATTCTTTGGCGGCACTTATTTGCCAGATGCCAAGGATATCAAGTAAGTTCTGATTTTCTTTGCTCTAAGCAATCGGAACTAACTTACAACCCTTTCATTAGAAAAAAATATATTTTATAAGGAGATTATCTCATGAAATTGAAAAAATGGTTTGGTGCAACAGCACTCTTAGCTGTAGCAGCATTTGGTTTGGCAGCTTGCTCGTCTTCAACATCAAAAAACGCTAAGTCAGCAGACAGTGCAACAGTGACTGTAAAAGTTGGTGTGATGAGCCTCAGCGATACAGAAGAAGCACGTTGGAACAAGGTTCAAGAAATCCTTGATAAGGATAAAGCAGGTGTTAAATTGGAGTTCACTCAATTTACAGACTATTCTCAGCCTAACCAAGCAGTTCGCGATGGTGATGTAGACATCAATGCCTTCCAGCATTACTACTACTTGAAAAACTGGAATAAAGAAAACAATGCTGATTTGGTGTCTGTAGCAGATACGTATATCGCACCAATTCGCCTTTACTCTGGTACTAAAGATGGCAAAAACAAATATACTGATGTAAAAGACATTCCAGAAAACGGAAGCATTGCCGTACCAAACGATGCGACAAATGAAAGCCGTGCTTTGAACCTTCTTCAAGCAGCTGGTTTGATCAAGTTAGATGTGGATTCCACGAAACTTGCGACTGTTGCTAACATCAAAGAAAACAAGAAAAACTTAAAAATTTCTGAATTGGATGCTTCTCAAACAGCAGCTTCTCTTACTTCTGTAGATGCAGCGGTTGTCAACAATACCTTCGTTCGTGAAGCTGGTATTGACTACAAGAGCGCTCTTTACAAAGAAAAGACAGATGAAAATTCTAAATTGTGGTACAACTTGATTGCTGCTAAGAAAGATTGGGAAAAATCTGACAAGGCAGACGCCATCAAGAAAATCATCAAGGCTTACCATACTGACGAAGTTAAAAAAGTCATTGAAGAATCTTCAGATGGTATGGATCAACCAGTTTGGTAAAATTTTATAGAAAAATAATTGAAGATAGAAAGGGCGGGGAATGGATTTCTCCAGCCCTTTATCTGCTATTAGTTAGAGTTTTTATTGGCAGAGATGATTTGGCAATTTTTAAAAGAAGAGTTAAGGACTTACAGTGCAGTCAGTTTTTGATTTTTCGTGAATCATAGCAGATAATCTTTAAACAAATGCGATTAGTAGGAGTTACACATGCCTTTCTCAACTGAGAGTGAACAAATTAAAAAGTTTGAAAATGATGAGGTAGCCCAACACTATTTTGAGGTGTTGCGAACCTTGATTTCTAAAAAGTCTATCTTTGCTCAGCAAATTGGGCTCAAGGAGGTAGCTACCTATCTGGGAGAAATTTTCACTGCCGCAGGTGCTAAAGTGATGATTGATGACAGTTACACGGCTCCCTTTGTATTGGCAGAGTTTCAGTCGGACAATCCTGAGGCCAAGACTATCATTTTCTATCACCACTATGATACGGTGCCGGCCGATAATGACCAGCCTTGGACTAATGACCCCTTTACTCTGTCGGTCCACTACGGTGTCATGTATGGTCGTGGGGTCGATGATGACAAAGGGCACATTACTGCGCGTTTGACAGCGGTGCGTAAGTATATCCGAGAGAACGGTTCGCTACCAGTCAATATCATCTTCATGATGGAGGGAGCAGAGGAGTCGGCTTCGACAGACTTGGATAAATATCTGGCCAAGCATAAGAAACATTTGCGGGGAGCAGATTTGCTGGTCTGGGAGCAGGGCACGCGTAATAATCTAGGTCAGTTGGAGATTTCTGGTGGGAATAAGGGCATTGTCACCTTTGATATGTCTGTTCGCAGTGCAGAAGTCGATATCCATTCTAGCTATGGCGGTGTCATTAATTCAGCTTCTTGGTACTTGATGGATGCTATCTCTAGCCTGCGTAGTGCTGACGGTCGAATTTTGGTGGAGGGTATCTATGAGCAGTTACAGGAGCCCAATGAGCGAGAGCTGGCTTTGATTGCCCAGTACGCTCTGAAGACACCAGAAGAGTTGAAGGAAATTTACGGCCTCCAGCTTCCAGTCTTGAAAGAGGAAAGGCAGGAATTCCTCCGTCGCTTCTATTTTGAGCCAGCCATTAACATTGAAGGCTTCGGTTCGGGCTATCAGGGGCAAGGAGTCAAAACCATCCTCCCAGCATATGCATCTGCCAAGATGGAAGTGCGCTTGGTACCAGGCTTAGAGCCCCATGATGTCTTGGACAAGATTCGCAAGCAACTGGACAAAAATGGCTATGATCAGGTAGAATTAACTTATACATTGGGAGAAATGAGCTATCGTAGCGATATGAGTGCCCCTTCTATCCTGAATGTGATTGAACTGGCCAAGGATTTTTATCTAGAGGGCATCTCGGTGCTTCCGACCTCGGCAGGAACAGGACCCATGCATACAGTCTTTGAGGCTTTGGAAGTTCCGATGGCTGCCTTTGGCTTGGGAAATGCCAATAGTCGAGATCATGGTGGCGATGAAAATGTCAAGATTGCCGATTATTATACCCATATTGAATTAATCAAGGAGTTAATCAGAAGTTATGAGCAATGAAATTATCAAATTAGACCGTATTGATGTCACTTTTACACAGAAAAATCGTGTCATCAAGGCGGTTGAAGATGTGACCATTCACATTAATCAGGGAGATATTTACGGTATCGTGGGTTATTCTGGTGCCGGAAAATCAACCTTGGTGCGGGTTATTAACCTCCTGCAGAAGCCATCTGGTGGTCGCATCACTGTGGATGGGACAGTCCTATACGACAAGGGTACAGTCCAGCTGAACGCGGCTCAACTGCGGGAAAAGCGAAAAGATATTGGCATGATTTTCCAGCATTTCAATCTGATGGCCCAGATGACGGCTAAGGAAAATGTCGCGTTTGCCTTGAAGCACTCTTCCTTGTCTGCTGCTGAAAAAGAGGAGAAGGTTCGTAAACTTTTAGAATTGGTTGGTCTGGAAGATCGAGCGGATAATTATCCGTCTCAACTGTCTGGCGGTCAGAAGCAGCGCGTGGCGATTGCTAGAGCCTTGGCCAATGACCCGAAAATCTTGATTTCAGATGAAGCGACTTCGGCATTGGATCCTAAAACAACCAAGCAAATTTTGGCCTTGCTTCAGGATTTGAATCAAAAGTTGGGGCTGACGATTGTACTGATCACGCATGAAATGCAGATTGTCAAAGATATTGCTAATCGTGTAGCTGTTATGCAGAATGGGAAATTGATCGAGGAAGGCTCGGTTTTGGATATCTTTACCAATCCACAGAACGAATTGACCCAAGACTTTATCACAACGGCAACAGGTATCACTGAAGCGATGGTTAAAATCAATCAACAGAAGATTGTGCAAGACCTGCCAGCGGATTCTGTTTTGGCGCATTTGAAGTATGCTGGTACGGTGACAGATACAGCCATTATCAACGATATTTACAAGCAGTATCAAGTTTCAGCCAATATTTTACATGCAAACATTGAGATTTTAGACAATGTGCCTGTCGGGGAGATGGTAGTCATTTTATCTGGAAATGCAGAAAATCTTGCGGCAACTCAGAGCAATTTGCAAGCTGCTGGCGTAGAATTAAAGGTTCTTAAGGGAGGAATTTAGATTGGTAGACTTGATTAAAACATTTTTGCCCAATGTCTATAAGATGGGCTGGGCTGGTCAGGCTGGCTGGGGAACAGCGATTTATCTGACCCTTTATATGACAATTATTTCCTTCTTGATCGGTGGGATTTTAGGCTTGATAGCTGGACTTTTCCTTGTATTGACAGCGCCGGGCGGTATTTTAGAAAATAAAACAGCCTTTTTCATCTTGGATAAGGTCACATCCATCTTTCGGGCGATTCCTTTTATCATCCTCCTTGCTTTAATCAATCCCTTCACACGGATGATTGTGGGCACAGGAATTGGGCCAACAGCGGCTTTGGTGCCTTTATCTTTGGCAGTCTTTCCTTTCTTTGCCCGTCAGGTGCAGGTGGTTCTATCAGAATTGGACCGCGGTGTGATTGAAGCGGCACAGGCAGTTGGGGCTAATACATGGGATATCATCGGAGTTTATCTGCGTGAAGGCTTACCAGATTTGATTAGGGTGACAACAGTGACCCTAATCTCGCTAGTTGGTGAAACAGCTATGGCGGGAGCGATCGGTGCAGGCGGTCTTGGAAATGTGGCGATTGCCTACGGTTATCAACGTTTCAATCAAGACGTGACCATTTTAGCGACTGTTTTGCTCTTGCTTCTTATCTTCTTTATCCAGTTTCTGGGAGATTTCCTAACTAGAAAGATCAGTCATCGCTAGACAGAGAGTGGGACAGAAATCGGTAATTCGTTAGAATTCGATTTCGTCGTCCCACCTCCGCACAGTTGAGTAGGGCTCTATTACGCTGATGAAATCAGCGTAATAGAACCCACTCAACCACTGCGTCTTGCTCGACAATCCAAAGACAATTTAGAGGCTAGGACTTTTGTCCCAGCCTCCTTTTGTCAACTATCATCCTTTGAAAAGTCTGAAAATTTAATTTACATTCTATTTTCATAATGCTATAATAAATAAAGCTAAGTATAGAAAAATAGCATAATACATTACTTCTTGGCAGTGCTGGATTTTGCCCATGCCGGGGAAAGTTGCTTTAATAAACAACTAGTTTTCCTAGGAAGAAAGCTTATCAAGGATGCTTGATCTACAAACCTTGCTAGAACTTCCTCCTGCAGGAAGGATGGCAAAGCATGAAATGCGCATTTGCACGTATCAAGGATATAGCTATCAATAGTTTTATGAAGTTTTAGCTTCACAATTAGAAAGGATTCGATAATGACATCGTTAACACTGAAAGAGCTGAAATGGACGGGAGTCTTTGCTTTGCTCTACTTTCTCTGTGTCGGACTAGGAGTACTAGTAGGGCACTTTTTTGACAATGCTGGCAATATGCTCTATGCTCCAGTATTTGCTGCAGTTTTTGGCGGAAGCGTTTATATGTTGCTGCAAAGCAAGATTAAAAAATTTGGAGCGATCAGCTTAGTAGGCCTAATAATGGGAGGCTTTTTCCTCCTGTCTGGTCATTTTATGATTGCTGGTCTGCCGGGCTTGGTGTTCGGTCTCTTGGCGGACACGATTGCAGGCTTGGGCAAATACGAAAATAAATTCTGGAATCTGCTTTCTTTTGTTTGTTTCTCTTTTGTCAATTCGGGCCCTATTATCCTCATGTGGCTAGCGCGTCAAGCTTATATTGATGGCTTGGTGGCGCGTGGGAAGACAGCAGAATACATCAATCGGATTTTGCTGCCGTTGGATTTCCCGACCATTGCTAGTTTTATTGTGATGGTAGTGGCAGGTGCTTTAATCGGTGGTCTGCTCGGTCAATATCTGGTAAAGAAACGCAGTGAAAAAGCTGATTTTCAGTCATAAAAAGTCAGGCCAGATGAAAGTTGCCGGACTTTCCTATCCTAGCTTGCTCAAGGAATTGTTCTGGCATAAGTTTGATCCAGAATGCCCTAGCTTGCATGCTATATCCTTGAGAAATAGACGGTTATAAAAAAATTCTATGCCTCCAGCTCTAGCGAAAAGAGCCTAATTTTGGTAAGATTAGAAGACTTGGAGAATATCAGGCTCAAGGCCTGGGAGGAATAAGATGAACAACATATTAGTGCTACAGTCGGACTTCGGTCTGGTAGATGGAGCAGTGTCGGCTATGATTGGAGTGGCTTTGGAGGAATCACCAACGCTGAAAATCCATCATTTGACCCATGACATCACCCCTTACAATATTTTTGAGGGCAGTTATCGTCTCTTTCAGACGGTAGATTATTGGCCAGAGGGAACGACCTTTGTCTCGGTCGTGGATCCGGGAGTGGGTTCCAAGCGGAAAAGCGTGGTTGCTAAGACCAGTAAAAATCAATATATCGTGACACCTGATAATGGTACTCTGTCCTTTATCAAAAAGCATGTCGGTATCGTAGCTATTCGTGAGATTTCAGAAGTGGAAAATCGTCGCAAGAATACTGAGCATTCTTATACCTTCCACGGGCGAGATGTCTATGCCTACACAGGTGCCAAGCTGGCTAGCGGCCATATCAGTTTTGAGGAAGTTGGCCCAGAGTTGAGTGTCGAAGAAATTGTCGAAATCCCTGTTGTCGAAACACGGATAGCAGATAATTTGGTCAGCGGAGCTATTGACATTTTGGATGTTCGCTTTGGCTCCCTTTGGACTTCGATTACGCGCGAGGAGTTCTGCACCTTAGAGCCCAGCTTTGGCGACCGTTTTGAAGTCACCATTTACAACAATGACATGCTGGTTTATCAAAACCAAGTGACCTATGGCAAGTCCTTTACGGATGTCCGCATTGGTCAGCCGATTTTGTACATCAATTCCCTCTATCGGGTGGGCTTGGCTATCAACCAAGGTTCCTTTGCCAAGGCCTACAATGTTGGTGTCGGTGCTCAATGGCATATTGAGATTAAACGTATAGAAAATTAAAGGAGAACATTATGAAAAAGAAATTGTTAGATACAAAGTTTACTATTAAAGAAGTTGTTGCAACGGGGATTGGAGCTGCACTTTTTGTAGTTATCGGAATGATTAGCATTCCAACACCTGTTCCAAATACCAGTATTCAGCTGCAATATGCGGTTCAGGCCCTCTTTAGTGTCGTTTTCGGCCCCTTTGTCGGCTTCCTGATGGGCTTGATTGGCCACGTTATCAAAGACGCTATGGCTGGCTACGGTCTCTGGTGGTCATGGATTATCGCTAGTGCCTTCTTTGGTTTCATTCTCGGTTTGTTTAAAAATCGCATCCGTGCAGCAGAAGGTATTTTTGAAGTGAAGGACATCGTCAACTTCAATATCTTCCAGCTTTTGGCCAATGCTTTTGTCTGGCTCTTGGTCGCTCCGATTGGCGATATCTTGATTTATAGCGAGCCGGTCAATAAGGTCTTTGTGCAAGGCTTTGTAGCAACTCTGTCAAATGGAGTGACAGTTGCCGTAGCAGGAACCTTGCTCTTACTAGCCTACGCTCGTACTCAGACTCGCTCAGGTAGCCTTAAGAAAGATTAATCAAACTAGATATTACAAGATTGGGAAAGTCCCAATCTTTTTTTGTACAAAATAAAAAACAAAATGTAATTTATATATTGCATTATTTAAAATATATTGTATAATGGACTTATGAAGATGAAAGGAGCGCAGATATGAATAAGAAAGTAAGTGTCCTGCTTATCTATCTTGTATCGGCGACAGTTCTACTAGTTGTTGGCATGATTCAGAAAAATCAAACCTTTATTATAATCGCTTGTGCTAATGTCGCACTTGGCTCTACTTTCTACGCCATAGGCGGGCAAAAGAATGACGATAAGGATGGTGGCCATGGCAAAAAATCTTAGGTTAAAAATGGCAAGGGCTGAGCATGACATGACCCAAGGCGACTTGGCTGATGCCATTGGTGTGACTCGTCAGACCATTGGCCTGATTGAGGCAGGCAAGTACAATCCCAGTCTTAGTCTATGCTTGGCCATTTGCAAGTGCCTCAATAAAACGCTGGATCAGTTGTTTTGGGAAGAATAGTAGGAAAGTGAGAAAGAAAATGAAGAACAAACCACAAAAAGTCTATACAGACGAGCGGACTTTACAACTTGAGCGAAAATTAGGAAATGAAGTTGCATTTTTTGCGATTATCTTGCTCCTTATTTCTATCTTTATCAAAATTATGATTTGGCATGTGCCAGTAGAAGGCTACTTACCAGAAATTCTAGTTATTTTGGCTATGGAAATCTATGCTGGCATTCGTAGCTGGCAGTTGGGCCTTGACATCAGACGCTACAAGCCATCTATTGGGCAAAGGAGTTTCAGAAGTCGTTTGGCTAACGGAGCTATCTTAGCAATTGTAATCGTGGCTGTTCAGATGTGGAGTGGAAATTCGGTTATTCGACTATTCTTTCAACATTACCCAATTTTGCAATTTATTTTTATTGTAGCTTTGATAACTGCCTTTTCTAGTATATTTGATCAGTTGGTCAATTATTTTTATCAGAAGAGACAGGTTTTATTAGACCAAGAACTAGAAAATGATGAGAATTAGAATCAATGAATCTTTAACTTATAGTAAGAAAGTGAGTAAGAAAATGAAGAAGCAGCCTGTTATAAAAGATGAACGAACAGAAAAATTGGACGGCAAAGTTGCAGGAGAACTAGTACTAGGAATGTTCCTTTTCTTGGCTATCTCTGTATTTTTCAAAGCCTATATCCTCCATCTAAGCTTACTGGCCTATCTGCCAGAAGGTTTTCTGCTTACCTTAGTAGGTCTATATGCCTTGCTTCGTCGCGTAAGCTTAGGCATTGATGTTGGTGATATGGTGAGAGAGGAAAAATGGCCAGAGCGATTTGGCGGTGGAGTCGTCTTTGCTCTCATCGTTATGGGCATTGATTTCTTTGGTCAGCGAGAAAATCTGGCTAGTATGTTCAGCATTTTGTATCTGCTCAAGCTGGCTCTTGCAATGCTACTGTTTATGCTTGGGAGCTTAACGATGGACAAGATCAGTCTTTACCTAAACAGTAAAGGTCAGGCAAAGCTCGATCAGGAATTGGAGGATGAAGAATGACTTGGTGGAAACGATTGATCTGGGTTGGCTGCGCTTTCTTAGCTTTGGGCTTGTATGTCCTCCCTATGCTGTTTCAGCAGGTAGCAATCATTTATCAATTTCCTAAACAGTGGACCATTGGTCTTGGGCTTTTGCTGATTTTCCTAGTCTGGCTGGTCTTTGTCGTGGCAGCAAAGAAAACTGGCATCCTATCTCCGTCTGGGAAAATCTTTCAAAAAGGAGACGGGAAGCGAATTGCCCTAGGCCTCTTTGGCATGTTGCTCATATCTGTCCTTGGGACGGTACTACTACAGTGGCTGCATGGAGAAGTGACAACGGCTAATCAGGCATCTTTGATGGAGGAGTTCCAAAGAGGAGATATAGTTTTATTGTCCATCATGCTTGGAGTTTTGGCGCCTATCGCAGAAGAAATTATTTTCCGTGGCATCATTCCTCTAAAAATCTTTAAAGGCTATGAAAGCTGGGGCTATATCATAGGCGGACTACTCTTTGCGATATTTCATGGCCCAACCAATATCATGTCCTTTGTGATTTATGGTGGTGCTTCTGTGATTTTGACCTTGCTGGCTTATCGAACTCGGCGCTTGGAAGTCAGTATTGCAGTTCACATGATAAATAACGGACTTCCTGCCATTCTTATGTTGTTGATCCCTATTTTTGGAGTAGAGGTATAGGAGCTTGAAATGAAAATGAAACTTATTAAACGACAGATCTTAGACGAACGGGAAGAACAAGTAGTCAACAAGGCTGGTATGGAGAGTTTCAGTCTCATGCTATGTGGCAGTTTAGCTTTATATATGGGTTCTGTCGCTATGAATGGGGGAGTCGTTCACTATCAACCATTCTTAATACTGATTGCGATTGCGGGTCTATATTTTTTCTGTTGAGCTCAGTATCTGGGAGCTAATTATTACAATAGTTTCAGTCTGACTATCTGGGGTGTGCTGGCTGCGACAGGATTTCTGACTCTTTTGATTGCTTGCCAGAATTTTCAGCTCAATCATACTATTTATCATAATAGTATTTTTCACCCCATGTTTCTTTTGGTCATTTTGGTTACATTTTGCATTCATCTTCCCTTGATGCTGCTGGTCAATATTCTCTTGGAGAGTCTCAGCAAGTGGCAGAAGAAGCGCTTTGAGAAGTATTTGGAAGAATTGGAGAAAGAGGGCTAACCTGCTTTTCTGCGTAGAGATTCCAGCTCTGCTATTTTCCAAACAAATTTTTTGCCCAGTTTTTTCAATCAGGTTATAATAAATAGATGAATTAAAAAATTCAGAAAATTTATAGAGAAATGAGAGTTGAAATCTTATGGCAAAAGATATTCGCGTATTACTTTACTACAAATATGTTCCGATTGAGAATGCTGAGAAATTTGCAGCTGATCATCTGGCCTTCTGTAAATCTATCGGTCTTAAAGGCCGTATCCTGGTGGCAGATGAAGGAATCAATGGAACGGTTTCTGGTGATTATGAAACCACTCAAAAATACATGGATTATGTGCACAGCCTTCCGGGCATGGAAGACCTTTGGTTCAAGATTGACGAAGAAAACGAGCAAGCTTTCAAGAAAATGTTTGTTCGCTACAAGAAAGAAATCGTGCACTTGGGCTTGGAAGACAATGATTTTGACAATGACATCAACCCGCTGGAGACGACAGGAGCTTACCTGTCACCTAAGGAATTTAAGGAAGCCCTCTTGGACGAAGACACTGTTGTCTTAGACACTCGTAACGACTACGAGTACGATCTGGGTCACTTCCGTGGGGCCATTCGTCCAGACATTCGCAACTTCCGCGAATTGCCGCAATGGGTTCGTGATAACAAAGAGAAGTTCATGGACAAGCGCGTGGTTGTTTACTGTACTGGTGGTGTTCGCTGTGAGAAATTCTCAGGCTGGATGGTGCGTGAAGGATATAAGGATGTCGGTCAGCTTCATGGCGGTATCGCGACTTACGGCAAGGATCCAGAAGTTCAAGGTGAGCTTTGGGACGGCAAGATGTATGTCTTTGATGAGCGTATCTCCGTTGATATCAACCATGTTGATCCAGTCGTGATTGGGAAAGACTGGTTTGACGGTACTCCTTGTGAGCGTTATGTCAACTGTGGCAATCCAGAGTGTAACCGCCGCATCCTAACTTCAGAAGAAAACGAAGACAAGTACCTCCGTGGCTGCTCTCACGAATGCCGTGTTCACCCTCGCAACCGCTATGTGACTGAAAACGGTCTGAGCCAAGCTGAAGTGGTGGAACGTTTGGCTGCGATTGGAGAAAGCTTGGAAACACTGGTCGCTCAGTAATTGAATCGTGAAGATAAAAAACTTTAGATGTTTCAAGTGTCTAAAGTTTTTTCATTATTTATTTGTAGCTTAGCTTTTCTTTATTCAGGTTTTGATGTTTTGTCCCTTCTTTTTGATGTGATATAATGGGCTTAAATAAATGGGAAAGGAGCAAGTCTATGTCTAAAGCTATCATGGAAGAAGTGGCAGCCTATCTGCGTCAGCATGCAGATGAAGAGCTGAGTCTGACCGATTTGGCTGAGCATTTCCATTATAGTCCTTCCCATCTATCCAGAACTTTCAAGAAAAAGATGGGCTTTTCTATCAAGCAATATGTGGAAGCTCTTAAGATGGAAAAAGGGATTCAGGAGATTGTAGAAGGCCGGCAAAATGTGACTGAGACATCTATGGAAGCTGGTTATGATAGTCTAGGCAGTTTTTCTAATACTTTTAAGCGGCATACTGGACTTTCGCCTAAAAAATACTATCAGGAATCAACCGAGGCTTATGATTTTATGGTTAAACAGCTGGATGAGAAGGGAGCTTTGTTGCATCAGGATCCCGACTGTAAAAGTGGCAATCGGTTGACTGTGGCGCTATCTTATCCTGAGGGGTATAAACCGCGCATTAGCTGTGTCGGGCTTTTTAAAACCCGCATACCTAAAGAAGAGCCGATTATCGGAGTAGCACTGAGTCAGGAGAGACAGTTTACTTTTGAAAATGTACCCGATGGTCACTACTATCTTTTGGCCTGTGAATTGCTGGAGGATTTACGCCTAACTAAAAACTATGTCTTGAAGCATAACTTTCGCTGGGGCAGCGATGAGCCTCTCACTTTTTCAGGCGATAGCATCTATCAGGAGGAAATCAGCATGCGCAGGCCCTTGCCCAGCGATCCACCTATTACAGTTAATCTTCCAGTTTTAATCATGCGTTCCCTAGCCAAACAAGCGCAATTGAGAATAAGAAAATTTTTATCCTAATTGATAAACTGATACTAGAGATTTATTCTCAGTTATAAACAATTGGAGGAACCATAATGAAATTAGACGTGTTTTTAAGTTTTAATGGTCAGGCCGAAGAAGCTTTTCGTTTCTATGCAGATCTTTTTCAGACAGAGATAAAGGGACTTGTCCGAGCCAGTGAGATGATGGACCCAGCAAACCTTCCTGCAGAAAAACGGGATAAGATTGCCTGGATTGCCTTAGATACGGAAAACTTAACCCTGAATGGTGAGGATGTAGGCATTTTTAGCGACCTATCTATTCCTAGCAATCATCAGCCCAATCAATGGTTGGTTCTAAGTCCAGATAGTAGAGAAGAAGCCGATGAGCTCTTTGCTAAGCTTGCTGAAGGTGGACAGATTCTTTATGCTCTAGAGAATCAAGCTTTTGCTAAGTTTTATGGCCGCTTGATTGACCGTTTTGGTATCGGCTGGGATGTGATGATGAAGTAGGGGAGAGCGATGGCATATAGTAAATCTTTGGCTCAACAGATTCGTACCATTTTAGCTACTGAACTTTCTCCTCATGTTTTTGAAGAAGAGGTAGAAGAGAAGAAGATGTTTGGTGGTTTAGCTTTTATGATCCGAGGTAAGATGACCGTTACTGTGAGTTCGAGAAGTCAAGAGCTCGTCATGGTACGCATCGGTAAGGAACTGGAAAAGCAAGTCCTGCCTAAAAATGGTGCTAGTGTGACGTTAATGAAGGGCAGGCTTTATCATGGCTATATTGATTTAGATGGCGAAGGACAAAAGGAACTGTCTTACTGGATTAAGCTAGCTTTGGCCTACAATCAGGAGTTGAGCCAATCGTCTGAAACTTAATAAAGAAATAATAAAGAAGAAAGTCTAGCTAAATTTTGATTCAGCAGGCTTGTCTTCTTTTTTAATACAAATGTTTATATACTTTTGCACTAGATATCCCGTTAATTGAGAGTCTAGAAGATTATTAGACTTGTTGGTATAAAAAATGAGTTTTGCCTTACTATGATATGCTAAGAATAAGCAAAAACTATCCCAATCTCGTTATTTTAGGTATAATAGTAGCCAGAGGTGATCTTATGGGAATTCTATTATTTCTATTTATTTTAGGTTTAATCTTTTTATTCTATTTTGTAGGTTTTATAATTAAGCTGATTCTAGGGATCGTCTTCTTTGTTATTGGTTTGGTGGTACTTTTATTCCTACTGGGGCGTTATCGAAAGTAGAATAAGTGACTGCTATGAACCAATGGAAAATGAGAGGAGATCAATGTTAAAAATAGAGCAACCAATTACGATGGTTTCATTTCTCTTTGATGATTTTGAGACCCTAGATTTGATGGGGCCAGTAGAGTTTTTAGCTACTTTACCCAATGTAGAGACGAAATATGTCTCCCTTGATGGTGGTCTGATTTCTAGTCGGCAAGGTTTTCAAATCATGACGGATAATTTTAAAAGCTTACCTCCCAATTCTCTTCTCTTATTGCCTGGTGGTCAAGGTGTCAGAAAGATGGTGGAGGATAAGATTTTCCTATCTTCGCTAGAAAAGGCTGTCCAGCAAGCTGAGTTGGTCTTAAGTATTTGTACAGGAGCAGCTCTTTTAGCTCAGATTGGTCAACTCAAGGGGCGTAAAGCCACTAGCAACAAGCTTGCCTTGTCTTGGGTCGCTTCACATGATAGAGAAGTCCTTTGGCAAGATCAAGCACGCTGGGTCGTAGATGGGAAGTTCTACACTTCGTCAGGTGTCTCGGCTGGTATGGATATGTCCTTAGGCTTTGTGGCTAATTTCTGGGGTCAGGACTTGGCAGAAGAATTGGCTAAAAAAGCAGAATACGTGTGGCAAAACAAGGCTGACCAAGACCCTTTTTCTAGTAAATAAAGAGCAATCTGAGGAGATCGGATTGTTTTTTTAGTGATTGTGTAATTTGTACTGCCATGTCAAAATGAAGAATTAAAAATGGAAAAGCTTGTTTCATATTCTAATTTTCCCCATAGCAATTTATGCTATAATATAGTTAAAATATGGTAGGGGCATTATTTTATGAGTATTACATTTTCTATTCCAAATAAACGGGGGTTTCTAGGATTTCAGAAAGTTTTAAAAATCAGTGAATTGCTTGGATTTGTTGATGGACTGGAACCCCACCCTATACAGAAAGAGTTTATGTACCTTGGACTAGATAAGCTTGCTCTATTGAAATGCTGGGTTCCTGCAAAGTCAGGCCGTTATATTGACTTGGAATATGATAAGACTCAACAAACTTACAATGTGCGGATTCTGACTCCTTCAACACTTGCTGATTGGTCTCAGACCCTTACTTTGATTTCTAAGTTATCAAGTCGTTTGGGGACAAGCATCCGTGATGAACATGGTAGAGAATATAGCAGTTCAAGTGTCTGGGACTACCCTTATCAAGAGGACATAGTTTTTGGCTTGGAGGACTTTCTAAAATCAGGCTATGAGCTTGTGTATCAAGATGGTATTCGGAGAACGCTTGCCCTGAGTCCACATCTGGTGGAAGGTTTATTGAAGGCAGATAATCCTGCTCAGAGTTATAGTGATTTTTTCACCACTCGACAGTATATTGGTGCCTATGACGCTCAAAGTAAATTTTATGGAAGTGAGCAGAGTGAAAAAATTTTAGGGACCTATACGCTAACTGCTGGTGTTGATACAATCCTTCCTCTCGTACCTACTCTCGCACCAGAAGATACTGAATATATTGATGAATCAAAACTTAGCTGGTGCTGTAATCTGGTCGGATGTGATGATGCAGACCCGGACAATCTGGAGAAATTCTTTATTTACAAGAGAATTTCATATTCAGATTTTTTGGACAAGCTTCCTGAAAATATGACACAATTATTTGATGCTGAGAAAGTTCTTGTTTCTGCTATGACTTTTGCCCAAATGAAAGCTCTCTTTGAAGATTGCCAGGAGTTTGTTTTGTAGTCTTTGTTCATGCCAAAACTGGACTCAGCCAGTTTAGCTTCAGCTTCTATTATGGATAAATAATCTTTTTATGTGAAAATTCTTGTTCAGATTGACTGCCCTCCGATAGCTAGATATTAATCTAGCGCATGGGGGCAGTTGCTTTATCCCAATTTTTTTGTTTTGAAATGCGCTTGAGCCCATCCTTGCTATAGAGTCTGCCTATATCCTTGGCTAGCTAGAAAATATGCAGGCGATAGTCAGTAGACAGCCTTTTTATGATACAATAGTAGGATAGAGTCAGTGGACATTAGCTGGCTATTTCATGCTAAAGAAAGGGACAAAACAAGTCGATGATTCTTGAAGAGTTTGATCAAAACCGTAAGGCCATCATCAATCCAGAGGATTTGATAGAGCCTATTGAAGGCTTTCCGCAGACGGCAGTGTCCTGCTTTGCTCGGGAGACCTTTGCCCGAATGTTGGCGGATTTTGACCATGAGTTGATTACGACGACATCTATGGCCAACATTGAAATTCCTATCTATCGGGTTTTTGTGGATGGACAGGAGCTAGCTCTTTTCAATGCTCCAGTTGGGGCTTCTGCTTGTGTGGCTATTCTGGAGGATTTGATTGCTTTTGGTATGAAAAAGCTGGTTCTCTTTGGGACTTGTGGTGTGCTGGACGAGGATATCAAAGCAACATCCGTCATTATTCCGACAGCAGCCTTGCGCGATGAGGGGACTAGCTATCATTACCATCCGGCTAGTTCGGAGATAGCAGTCAATGTCGGCTTGCAGGATTTTCTGGTAAATTTCCTTGAGCAGCGAAGAATTTCCCATAGCTTGGGGAAGGTTTGGACGACCGATGGTATTTTCCGAGAGACTGCGGACAAGCTGCGCAGGCGAAAAGAGGCGGGAGCTATCTGTGTGGACATGGAGTGCTCGGCTGTAGCGGCTCTGGCGGACTTTCGTGGCGTTCAAGTTTGCCAGTTCTTTTATGCGGCGGATCATCTGTCTGAGGAGGCTTGGGACATGCGCAATCTGGCTAATCATGCGGACTTAGACGAGAAAGACAAGGTGGCCAATCTGGCGATTCAGATCGCTTTGGCCTTATAGAAAAACATGAAAAAACCAATTATTCAATTTGAAGATTTTAGTTTTCAATATCAGGCTCAGTCGGAGCCAACTTTGAAGCATATCAATCTGACTATTTATGAAGGGGAAAAGGTACTGCTGATTGGACCGTCTGGCTCTGGTAAGTCAACCTTGGGTCAGTGTCTCAACGGCATTATTCCCAATATTTACAAGGGTCAGGCCAGTGGGCAACTCTTGATTAAGGGGCAGCCAGCCTTTGATAGCAGTATTTATGACAAGTCAAATCTAGTCAGCACGGTCTTGCAGGACACGGATGGTCAGTTTATCGGGCTCAGTGTGGCAGAGGATTTGGCCTTTGCCTTGGAAAATGATATGGTGGACTTGCCCTTGATGCGGGAGAAAGTCCTGCGTTGGGCCAAGCAGCTGGACCTAGAGCAGCTTTTGGATCACCGTCCTCAAGACTTGTCTGGTGGGCAGAAACAGCGGGTCAGTCTGGCGGGTGTCTTGATCGATGAGAGTCCAATTTTGCTGTTTGATGAGCCTTTGGCCAATCTCGATCCCAAGTCTGGCCAGGATACGATTGATCTGATTGATCAGATTCATAGAGAAGCTGCGACCACGACCATCATCATCGAGCATCGCTTGGAAGATGTTCTTTATCGACCTGTTGATCGAGTTGTTCTTGTCAATGATGGGCAAATCCTCTTTAATGGCGCGCCAGATGATCTGCTCAAGACGAAACTCTTAGCGGAAAATGGGATCCGAGAACCCCTCTATATCACAGCCCTGCGGCAGCTTGGTTTTGATGTGGCAAGCGAGACTCATCTGGCTGATTTAACCAAGCTGGAACTTACAGGACTTTCGCAGAATCTGACCGACCAAAAAGCAGAGCAGGATGACAGTCGTCACGAAGCACTTTTGGAACTCGACCATGTTTCCTTTGCCTATCAGAGCAATCAACCTATTTTGCGGGATATCAGTCTGAAGATTTTCAAGGGGGAGCGGATAGCCATCGTTGGGAAAAATGGAGCTGGCAAGTCTACTCTAGCTAAGGCTCTCTGTCGTTTTATTGATACAGAAGGGGAGTATCGTTGGCAGAGACAGGATATCAAGGGAGACTCTATCAAGGAGCGAGCGGAGCGGATTGGCTATGTCCTGCAAAATCCCAATCAGATGATTTCGACCACAATGATTTTTGATGAAGTGGCTCTGGGACTGCGGTTGCGTGGTTTGGCAGAAGCAGAGATTGACAAAAGGGTTCATGCTGTTCTCAAAACTTGCGGTCTCTATGAATTTCGCAGTTGGCCGATTTCAGCCCTGTCTTTTGGTCAGAAGAAGCGGGTGACCATTGCTTCTATCTTGGTGCTAAATCCAGAGATTATCCTTTTGGATGAGCCAACAGCTGGTCAGGATCAGCGCCACTATACAGAGATGATGGACTTTCTCGACGAGCTAAACCAGCAGGGACATACGATTATCATGATTACCCATGATATGCAGCTTATGCTGGATTATTCTGATCGGGCAATCGTGGTGCTGGACGGCCAGATTTTAGCAGACCAGTCGCCTGCTCAGGTTTTGTCCAATCATGAGTTGATTGCAGCGGCCAATCTAAAGGAAACATCGATTTTTAGCCTAGCTGAGAAGCTGGGAGTGAATCCGCTAGCTCTGACTCAATTTTACATGCGAAAAAAGGAGGAAAGTCATGTTTAATCAACAGAAATTGATTGGCTATCATGCCGGAAAGACTTTTCTCCATGCTCTTTCTGGTGCCAGCAAACTGATCTTTTTTATCCTAGTTTCGGTGGCGGCCATGATGAGCTACGATACGCGCTTCCTCCTTCTTGTGGCGCTAGCTTCTCTAATTTTATTTAGAATGTCTGAGATTCGGCTGAAAGATATTTCTTTCGTTTTGGCTTTTGCGGGAACCTTTGCAGCGCTGAATATTCTCATGGTTTATCTCTTTGCCCCTCAGTATGGGGTGGAGATTTATGGAGCCAAGAATGTGCTCTGGACAGGGTGGGGAGCTTATAATCTCACGCTTCAGGAGCTCTTTTATCTCTTGAATCTTTTACTCAAGTATTTCTCAACGATTCCCCTAGCGGTGATCTTTCTCATGACCACCCACCCCAGTCAATTTGCTTCTAGTCTGAACCAAATCGGCCTTTCTTATAAGATTGCCTATGCGGTCAGCCTGACCCTGCGTTATATTCCGGATTTGCAGGAAGAATTTTACCTCATCAAGATGTCTCAAGAGGCGCGTGGGCAAGAATTATCCAAGAAAGCTCCCCTCAGCAAGCGGGTCAAGGGCAATCTGCAAATCGTCATTCCCTTGATTTTCAGCTCGCTCGAGCGAATCAATACTATCGCGACGGCCATGGAGCTGCGCCGCTTTGGGAAAAACAAAAAGCGGACCTGGTACACCCAGAAAGCCTTCAGAAAACTAGACAAACTTGTAATCGTGGTGTCCGTCCTTCTACTAGCCCTCAGCCTTCTTCTTTTCGTTGTCAATCAAGGACGTTTTTATAATCCTTGGGCCTAGGATCGAGGTGGAAAACTAGCCATGTTTGGATTGAGAGGATCAATTGGTGCAAGAAAAAATAAATTTTAAATTTTATAAGGAATTAGTTTTTCCTGTTTTTTGTGGTCTAGGGGCTTTCGTTTTGCTCTTGGCTTTGTCACAGACAGATGAAGTCGGTGGGAGAATGACCCTGATTTTAATCATCTTGCTAATGGCGATGAGCGGTCTCTTTACTTGCCTTGCTATAGTCAATAGGGAAAAGAGTTTGCGACGCTGTCAAGAACTTTATTCTCACTTTCCAGAGCTTGAAAAGGATTTTCAACTAATTTATAGCGATTCTCGTTATGCGCGTGAAAGTCTATCTCTCTATCTCTACAAGGATGCCATCATACGGGTTGATGCTTATTTCCAATTTCTCATGCTCTCTGATTTAATTGATGTGACCATTAAGATTGAGGAAGTGGAAGAAACAAAGTATGCAAAAGTTCATCACCTGTATCTGTATTACAATCCAATGAGTTCTAACAAAGATATCCGTCTGGCTTTTGGACCTTATACGGATCAAAAATATATTGACTTATTACAGTTTTTAGATGTGATAAATCAAGTTGCTCCTTGGATTCGAATCTATAATGAGGCTGTGGAAAAATAATATGGTTTAACAAACATAAAAAATCAGGCAAGTATGGCCTGATTTTTCTTTTTATAATGGTCTTTTATTTGGCATACCGGCCTTGCGGGGGTATTTGTTGGGAGTTTCTTTCTTCTTTTCCACCACCGTAATAAAGCGAGGGTCACCATTTGGTAGGGCATAGCTGAGGTTGTCTTGGACTTTGCTAAAGAGGAGACTCAAGGCATTTTTGGCTTCCTCTAGCTCCTCGGGGGCGTTGGAAGCCTTGAGTGCCAGTAGCTTGCCGCCAACTTTCAGATAGGGAATGGTCAATTCAGATAGGACCTGCATCCGAGCGACTGCACGGGCAGTGACCAGATCAAATCGAGCTCGAAAAGCCTTGTCCTGAGCAAAGTCTTCTGCGCGGCCGTGGTAGAAGTGAACCTTGTCCAACCCGAGCTCCTCTGCCAGCAGTTTGAGGAAGTTGATGCGTTTGTTGAGGGAATCAATGATAGTCACATCCAGCTGGGGACAGATGATTTTCATAGGGAGGCTAGGAAAGCCGGCACCGGCTCCGATATCTAATAGCTTAAGCTCTTGATTATCAATCAGGCCTTGCAAAACGGGCGCAATTGAATCATAGAAATGTTTGAGATAGACTTCGTTTTTCTCTGTGATAGCTGTCAGATTGATTTTTTCATTCCATTCGACCAGAAGTTCAAAATAACGCTCAAACTGGTCTTTCTGGCGGTCGGTCAGCTCAATTCCCTGCTGGCTTAGTAGCTGGTAAAATTCTTGCGGTGTCATAGTTTCATCCTTGTTTGTCAATATTCATTCTATTATATCATAAAATGGGGCAAGGTGCTTCTGACGATTGGCTTCCTGGGTACCCAAGGATTAGATGCTGACTGTCCTTTATTTTCAGAATTTGTTTTTTAGAAAAGTGAAGAAGCCAGCTCTAGATATTTGACCATTTTGGTGTTTGAATATTACTCAAGCTAAAGCTCTTTTGCTAGATGACATGTCAAGAAAGACAGGTTGAGCTTTTTTTGTTATAATAGGTGCAATCAAATCATAAGGAGTATCTTTATTATGTCCATGTTTTTAATTATTATTGCCGTTGTGGCAGTTGTAGCTATTTTCGTGATTTCTGTTTACAATGGGCTTGTTAAGAGCCGTATGCAGACTCAGGAAGCTTGGAGTCAGATTGATGTCCAGCTCAAACGCCGAAATGACCTGATTCCCAACCTTTTAGAGACGGTAAAAGGTTATGGAAAATATGAGAAGTCAACCTTGGAAAATGTTACTCGATTGCGTAACCAAGTAGCTGCTGCCTCATCACCTGCTCAAGCTATGGAGGCTAGTGACGCTCTGACTCGTTCGATTTCTGGTATCTTTGCGGTTGCTGAAAATTACCCAGATCTTAAGGCAAATACAAACTACTTGAAACTTCAGGAAGAGTTGACAAATACAGAGAATAAGATTGCTTATTCTCGTCAGCTTTATAATTCAGTAACCAGCAACTACAATGTCAAAATGGAGACTTTCCCAAGCAATGTCATTGCAGGTATGTTTGGCTTCAAAGCAGCAGACTTCTTGAAGACACCAGAGGAAGAAAAGGCTGTTCCTAAAGTGGATTTTAGCGATTTGGGGTAGGTGGCCACTATGTTGTTTGACCAAATTGCCAGCAATAAAAGGCGCACTTGGCTTCTCCTCGTCGCCTTCTTTGCTCTTTTAGCTTTGATTGGGGCAGCTGTCGGCTATCTTTGGCTTGATTCTCCCTTTGGTGGGATAGCCATTGCTTTCATCATCGGTGGTATTTATGCTGTCAGTATGATTTTTCAGTCCACAGAGATTGTCATGTTGATGAACGGTGCGAGGGAAGTTTCCGAGGAGGAGGCGCCTGAACTCTATCACGTTGTACAGGATATGGCCATGGTGGCTCAGATTCCTATGCCTCGGGTCTTCATCGTAGAAGATGCCTCGCCCAATGCCTTTGCGACTGGCTCAAAGCCTGAGAATGCGGCTGTGGCTGCGACAACTGGATTGCTTGCCCTCATGAATCGTGAAGAGCTTGAAGGTGTAATGGGGCATGAAGTCAGTCACATTCGTAATTATGATATTCGCATTTCGACGATTGCAGTGGCGCTTACAAGTGCTGTCACGATGCTATCTAGCATGGCTGGGCGCATGATGTGGTTTGGCGGTGGTGGCCGTCGAAGAAACGATCGGGATGATGACAATGGCTTAGGAATTGTTTTGATGATTGTCTCTCTACTAGCTCTTCTTTTGGCGCCGCTTGCTGCAACATTGGTGCAGTTGGCTATTTCCCGTCAACGTGAGTATCTGGCAGACGCTTCAAGTGTTGAGCTGACCCGTAATCCTAAGGGCATGATCAATGCCCTGTTGAAGTTAGACAATAGCCAGCCCATGGAGCACCATGTAGATGATGCTAGTGCAGCCCTCTATATCAATGATCCTAAGAAGAAGGGTGGCTTGCAAAAGCTCTTCTACACTCACCCACCAATTTCTGATCGGGTAGAAAGATTGAAAAATATGTAAGAAGGAAGTCTAGGCTTCCTTCTTTTTTGTATGGAATTGCGACGATTTTTACTCTAGTTGTTTTTGAGACTGAGTAGAAGGCAGACACCGCTAAGTAGAGAGAAGACCAACCAAGCGCTTCCCATATTCCAAAGGCCGAGACTAGTGAAAAGCATGCTTCCTAGCGGAATGGAAAAGGTAAAGAGCATGGTGAGAAAGTTGGAGGTTTGGGCTAATACTTCTGGAGGAAGTTTACTCAGCAGCATGCTGTTGATTTTAGGATTGATTTTTCCAGAGATGTACATGAGAAAGGTAAGAAAGAAAATTCCCAAGAGAGCAGGAGCTTGGAGTAAATTGCTGATGCCTAAGAGGAGGAGAGCTAGCGAGCACCAAACGACGAGTCGCATCAGAGAGAGCTTGGAAAAATAATCATTTGAGAAGGCACTGGCAGAGATAATCCCAATCACTGTGCAGGACTCGATAATGAGCAGAGACTGGCTCAGGTTTAGTCCCCAAAATGGGTGATCCAATAAATAGAGATTGTAGAGTCCCATGATAGAGCCGGCCAGTGCATTTAAGAGGAGGACTTGAAGCAGCACTAGCAGGAAGTTTCCAATTTTTTCTTGTTCAAAAATCATTTGGACATTCTGGTAAAGGTCTTTCATCTGAGCCTTGAAAGGAAGCTTTTCCTCTGTAACAGCAGGGGCATCATGGGTGAGTTTTTGGCGAATCAGATAAAGAGTGCTTGAGGAAAGTAGGAAGCAGAGGGCATTAATGAGGGCAACCATAGCGAAATTCTGCTGGCTGATACTAAGTAACCAGACACCCAAGGCTTGCCCAGCAAAATTTCCTAAAAAAGTGAGAAGTTGAGTGAAGGAGTAAGCTTCCATCAAATCTTTCTCTTCTATATTTTTCTGTAAGATAGGCATCTGTAGGCCACTGCGATAGTCGCTGATAATGTCAGAAAAGATATTGAGAAAGCAGACGGTAGCAAAGGCGAGGTAGGAGGCGGACTTGGTTAGGAGGGCGACTAGGGTGAAGAGGAAGGCCTGCAAATAACCTAGATGAATAAGCCAGCGGGCCTTTTGAATGGTTTTGTCAGCTTTCATCCCGACAAAGACTGTGAAAAAGGTAGGAACAAGAACGATAAAATTGGCAATACCAACGGCAAACTTGGGTTGGGGCATGCTAGAAGCAAATACGATAAAGACGATATTATAGATAGAAGAGCCTAGGATATTAAAGATCCGTGACAGACTGATAAAGGCAAATAGTCTATTTCTTAAAGCAAGTTTCATAATAAATCTCCTTTGGGGACGAATCAATTTCGGAATGGTAAGAAATTCCAACTCGCAATGCATTGGTAGTTATGATTATAGCAAAATGTGGCATGCCCGCAAGGCCTTTTCGCTGACTGGTAGAAGCTCGTAGGCCAAGTGGTAAATATCTGAAAGTGACTTGCAAAAGCTATAAGGTAGCCTATCAAAAGCTGATATATTCTTTTAGATTTTTTTTTATACATGAATGTGATATAATAGATAGGATATGACAAAAGAATTTCATCACATTACTGTACTTCTTCACGAAACGATTGACCAGCTTGATGTTCAGCCAGATGGCATCTATGTTGATGCGACCTTGGGCGGAGCTGGTCACAGCGAGTATCTTTTGAGCAAGCTGGGAGACAAGGGGCATTTGTATGCTTTTGACCAAGATCAGACTGCGATTGACAATGCCAAAAAACGTCTGGCTCCCTACATTGAGCGGGGCATGGTGACCTTTATCAAGGATAATTTCCGCAATCTAAAGACTCGTTTGAATGAAGTAGGGGTCGAGAAGATTGATGGAATTTGTTATGACTTGGGCGTATCTAGTCCGCAGCTGGATGAGCGGGAGCGCGGTTTTTCTTATAAGCAGGATGCTCCGTTGGATATGCGGATGAATCAAGAAGCTGCCTTGACAGCTTACCAAGTTGTGAATCAATATCCTTATAACGACCTAGTCCGTATTTTTTTCAAATATGGTGAAGATAAGTTTTCCAAGCAGATTGCCCGTAAGATCGAGCAAGCGAGAGAAGTCAAGCCAATCGAAACGACGACAGAGCTGGCGGAAATTATCAAATCAGCCAAACCTGCTAAGGAACTGAAGAAAAAAGGTCATCCAGCTAAACAGATTTTTCAGGCCATTCGGATTGAAGTCAATGACGAGTTGGGGGCGGCCGATGAATCCATTCAGCAGGCTATTGACTTGTTGGCTGTAGGTGGTCGTATTTCAGTGATTACTTTTCATTCGCTGGAGGATCGTCTGACTAAGCAACTGTTTAAAGAAGCCTCAACCGTAGATGTTCCCAAAGGTCTACCCTTCATTCCAGATGATTTGCAGCCCAAGCTGGAGTTAGTTTCTCGCAAACCCATTTTACCAAGCAAAGAAGAATTAGAAGCCAATAATCGCGCCCATTCTGCGAAGTTGCGCGTGGCTAGGAAGGTGCATGAGTAAGTTTCATGGCAGAAAGAAAGCAACACCCTATTCAAAAACGGATTCGGAAATTTTCTCGAGTCGAAAAAGCCTTCTATGGCTCCATTATTTTAACAGCGATTATCCTTGCAGTCAGTATTGTGTTTATGCAGACTAAGTTACTGCAGGTCAATCATGATTTGACTGAAGTTAATGCTCAGATTGAGTCAGAGCAGGCTGAATTGGATAATATTAAGCAAGAAGTGAATGAATTGACACGTTATGAAAGGCTGTCCCAGTTGGCCAGCTCTCAGGATATGAAACTCCAAAAGGGAAATCGTAAGACAGTGAGTACAACCAATGAGTAATAGATTTTTAAAAAATATTCAGCGATATGCTTTAAAAAATAGACAAAGCCCAGAATACAATCGACGAAAAGTTGGAAAAAGTATGAGTGCCTTGGCCGTCTTTCTTTTTTTCATTTTCTTAATTAATTTTGCGACGATTATCGGGACAGATCAGAAATTTGGTGTTAATTTGTCAAAAGGTGCCAAGCAAGTACACCAAAAGACAGTTGTTGTCGCTGCCAAGCGAGGAACGATCTATGACCGCAACGGTGTCCCGATCGCTGAAGATGCAACAACCTATAACATTTATGCTGTTATTGATAAAAATTACAAATCCGCCGCTGGCAAGGTCCTCTATGTAGAAGAATCTCAGTATGAAAAGGTTGCTGAGATTCTTAATCAACATCTAGGAATGGATAAGGACTATGTTAAGCAGCAGCTTGCGCAAAAGGATTTAAAGCAGGTTTCTTTTGGTTCTCAAGGAAATGGGATCACCTATAGTACTATGAGCTCTATCCGGCAGGCGATGGAGAAGGAAAAGATAGAGGGAATTGATTTTACAACCAGCCCTAACCGCAGCTATAGTAACGGTATCTTTGCTTCGCAATTTATCGGTCAGGCTCAGATGCAAGAGGATAAAGATGGTAACAAAACTCTTGTAGGGAAATCCGGGATGGAGCAGTCGCTAGACCGTATCTTAGGCGGTCAGAATGGTCTGGTTACCTATGAAAAAGACAGCAAAGGCAACATTATCCCAGGTTCAGAGGAAGTTTCTGTTAAGACAGAAGACGGAAAAGATGTGTATACAACCCTCTCTGCCCAGCTACAGACATACTTGGAAACGCGGATGGATGCCTTCCAAGAAACAGCTAAAGGAAAATTTGTCAGTGCGACTTTGGTCAGTGCCAAGACAGGCGAGATTTTAGCAACAACTCAGCGTCCGACTTATAATGCGGATACCAAAGAGGGCCTGAATGTAGATCATTTGAAAACTTGGAATAGCTTCCTTTACCAGACGCAGTATGAGCCTGGATCAACGATGAAAGTTATGACTCTAGCCTCAGCGATTGATAATGGGTCCTTTAATCCAACCGGAACATACGATAACTCGGAATATAAGATTGCAGATGCTACCATCCGCGACTGGGATGTAAACATGGGGTTATCAACAGGACAAGTCCTGACCTATGCTCAAGGTTTTACTTACTCTAGTAATGTTGGGATGACACGCATTGAGCAAGACATGGGAGATGCCAAGTGGATAGACTATCTATCAAAATTCAAATTTGGCTTACCGACTCGTTTTGGTATGGGCTATGAAGAATATGGTGCCTTGCCTACAGACAATGCTGTAACCATTGCTATGAGTTCCTTTGGACAAGGGATTGGGGTAACCCAAGTGCAGATGTTACGTGCCTTTTCGGCTATTTCAAATGATGGTGTTATGTTAGAGCCGAAATTTATCTCTGCTATTTATGATTCACGAACAGGTAGTGCCCGTAAATCCCAGCCAGAAATCGTTGGTCATCCAGTTTCAGGAAAAGCAGCGAAAACGACTCGGGATTATATGATTCAGGTCGGAACGGTCCCTTATTATGGAACACTGAATATCGGCGGAGAACCGGTTATCAAGGTTTCTGGGCAAGATGTGGCCGTGAAATCTGGAACAGCCGAGATTGCGTCAGCTAAGGGCTATTTGGAAGGGGAGAATAATTACATTTACTCCGTAGTAGCCATGACACCAGCTGAAAGTCCAGATTTCATTATGTATGTCACTGTTCAGCAGCCTGAAGTTAAATTTTCACCACTTTTCTGGCAGGAAGTTGTTAATCCAGTCTTGGAAGAAGCTGTGGCACTTAAAGATAGCTTGAATCTAACTGGCGATAGCCCTGCTTTGGAATTGGTTGAAAAAGAAACAACCTACAAAATGCCATCTATCGATGGTTTGACCAAACAACTGAAGTTAAAAAATCAAATCAGCCCAGGAGGCTTGGCTGATGAGCTTCGCCGCAATCTAGTACAGCCAGTCATCCTAGGAACAGGCAGTGAAATCAAGAAGATTTCTGTAAAAGAAGGGCAAGAACTGAAAGCCAATCAACAGATTTTGATTTTAAGTGATAACTTTGAAGATTTGCCAGATATGTATGGCTGGACCAAGGAAAATGTGGAGCAATTTGCTGAATGGCAAGGGCTGGAAGTCAATTTTAAAGGCAAAGGCTCAAAAGTTGTCAAACAGAAGGAAAAGGTCAATACAGACCTGAAAAAATTGAAAAAAATAACCGTTACATTGGGAGACTAGCATGTTAACAGCAATTATTGCAGGAATTCTGACCTTTATCCTAACGCTTGTTGGGATTCCTGCCTTTATCCGTTTTTATCACAAGGCTCATATTTCAGGCCAGCAAATGCACGAGGATGTCAAGCAACATCAAGCTAAGGCTGGAACGCCGACGATGGGGGGAACCGTCTTTCTGGTTGCTTCTGTTTTGGCTAGTTTTGTGACAGCTTTGCTTTCTCAACAACTATCCAACGGTTTGATTATGATTCTCTTTATCTTGGTTCTCTACGGAATCGTTGGCTTTTTGGATGATTTCCTCAAGGTCTTCCGTAAGATCAACGAAGGCCTGAATCCTAAGCAGAAACTAGCTCTGCAGCTGGTAGGGGGAGTTATCTTTTACTTCTTCTACAATCAGCACGGGGCAGGTGACTCTCTCAATGTCTTTACGATTCCAGTGCAGCTAGGTTTCCTCTATATCTTCTTCGTCCTCTTTTGGCTGGTTGGTTTCTCCAACGCTGTCAATCTGACCGATGGAATTGATGGCTTGGCTAGTATCTCCGTTGCGATCAGCTTGGTGGCCTACGGGGTCATTGCTCTGGAGCAGAAGCGCTTTGACCTTCTGATTGTCATTATCAGCATGATTGGTGGTTTGCTGGGCTTCTTTGTCTTTAACCATAAGCCAGCTAAAATCTTTATGGGGGACGTGGGTAGTCTTGCTTTGGGCGGTATGCTTGCTGCCCTCTCCATTGCCTTGCATCAAGAGTGGACCTTGCTTCTCATCGGAATTGTCTATGTCTTTGAGACAACTTCTGTTATGATGCAGGTGATTTATTTCAAGCTGACGGGTGGCAAGCGGATTTTCCGTATGACGCCAGTCCATCACCACTTTGAGCTTGGTGGCTTTTCTGGTCATGGCCAGCCTTGGAGCGAATGGAAGGTCGACTTCTTTTTCTGGGGCGTAGGCCTCTTAGCTAGCTTGCTGACTTTGGCCATTCTATATTTGTAATATGAAGGTGGGTGTAAGCCCGCCTTTTCTTGTCCTGAGCCGAGCAGAAAAGATATTTTTTTGGTATAATAGGTAAGATTAAGAGTAAACAGAGGAAAAAATGAAATTTACAGAATTTAACTTTAAAGATTATATTCAGGCAGCCCTCAGGGACCTGAACTTTGTGGAAGCAACAGAGGTTCAAGAGAAGCTGATTCCGGTGGTGTTATCTGGCCGAGACTTGGTCGGGGAGTCCAAAACTGGATCAGGCAAGACCCACACTTTTTTGCTGCCTATTTTCCAGCAATTAGATGAAGAGGCGAACAGCGTCCAAGCGGTGATTACAGCACCCAGCCGAGAATTAGCAACCCAAATCTATCAGGCTGCCCGTCAGCTGGCTAGCTTTTCGGAGCAAGAGATTCGATTGGCCAACTATGTCGGCGGGACTGACAAGGCTCGTCAGATTGGCAAGCTAGAGTCTAGCCAGCCCCATATCGTCATTGGAACACCAGGGCGGATTTATGATTTGGTTGAGTCAGGCGATTTGGCTATCCACAAGGCTCATACCTTTGTTGTGGACGAGGCTGACATGACGCTTGATATGGGCTTTTTGGAGACGGTCGACCGGATTGCAGCTTGTCTGCCCAAAGACCTGCAGTTTTTGGTTTTCTCGGCCACCATTCCGCAGAAGCTCCAACCTTTCTTGAAAAAATACCTGTCTAATCCAGTCATGGAGCAGATTAAGACCAAGACTGTGATTGCTGATACCATTGATAACTGGCTCCTGTCAACCAAAGGGCGAGATAAGAATGCCCAGATTTATGAGATCAGTCAGCTCCTCCAGCCTTATCTGGCGATGATTTTTGTCAATACCAAGACTCGGGCGGATGAATTGCAGGCCTATCTAACTGCGCAAGGTCTAAAAGTGGCCAAGATTCACGGCGATATCCCTCCACGGGAGCGTAAGCGTATCATGAATCAGATCAAGAATCTAGACTTTGAATACATCGTAGCGACGGACTTGGCGGCTCGGGGGATTGACATTGAGGGCGTTAGCCATGTCATCAATGATGCCATTCCGCAAGATTTGTCTTTCTTTGTCCACCGCGTTGGTCGGACTGGACGAAATGGCCTTCCCGGCACAGCCATTACCCTTTATCAACCGAGTGACGATTCAGATATTCGAGAGTTGGAAAAGCTGGGCATCAAGTTTACTCCTAAGATGATCAAAAATGGGGAATTTCAAGATACCTACGACCGGGATCGCCGCGCTAATCGGGAGAAGACCAAGGAAAAGCTGGACACAGAAATGATTGGTCTGGTCAAGAAGAAAAAGAAAAAAATCAAGCCAGGCTATAAGAAGAAAATCCAATGGGCGGTTAATGAAAAGCGCCGCAAGACCAAGCGAGCTGAAAATCGTGCACGTGGTCGAGCAGAACGCCAGGCTAAGCGCCAGATATTCTAGCCATAAATTCTTTCTATGGACGATATAGAAAAATTATATTTTAAAGACCAGTGAAACTATGATAGACTAGGATTACTGGTCTATTTTATTGTCATTTCCCACTTAGCTATTAAAGGTTTAAAGATTATCTATTCTTGATGCCAAATAGTTTGCATCTGGGTCAAATTATGATAGAATAATGCATTATCGAGAAAGAGAAGTAATTAAAATGTTTACAACTTATATCCTAGCTGCAAACTGGTATGAAGAGCTCTTGAAGCTCCTTCCAGACGGCAAATTATTTAGTTTACGAGCTGTTTTTGATGCCATTCCAGCGATTCTAAAAACCTTACCTGTCACACTTTTGTTGACACTGGGTGGGGCATTTTTCGGCATTATCTTGGCCATGATTTTTGCAGTGGTCAAGATTAACCGCACAAGAATTTTGTATCCTATTCAGGCTCTCTTTGTGAGCTTCCTCCGTGGGACGCCCCTTTTGGTCCAGCTCATGTTGACTTATTTTGGGATTCCGCTCCTGCTAAAAGCCATCAATCAAAAGTATGGGACGGCTTTTAATATCAATGCTATTCCTGCCTCAGTCTTTGCCATTATTGCCTTTGCTTTCAATGAAGCGGCCTATGCTAGCGAGACGATTCGAGCAGCTATTCTTTCAGTGGATCCGGGTGAGATTGAGGCGGCTCGCAGTCTGGGCATGACCAATCGCCAAGTTTATCTGCTGGTCATCATTCCTAATGCAGCAGTTGTGGCAACACCGACTTTGATCAACTCCCTCATCGGCTTGACCAAGGGAACATCTCTGGCCTTTAGTGCGGGTGTCGTGGAAGTCTTCGCTAAGGCTCAAGCTATCGGTGGCTCCGATTATCGTTATTTTGAGCGCTTTATTTCCGTTTCCATTATTTATTGGATTGTCAATATCGTGATTGAGCAAATCGGTCGTGCGATTGAAAAAGCTATGGATATCAAGGCGCCAGCCAATCTGGAAAAAATGGAGCAAGCGCAAGGAGGTAAGATTTGATGATTAAAATTTCCCAGTTAAGTAAGGAATTTTCTGGACAAAAGGTCTTGGATAATCTAAGTTTGGAAATTCAAAAAGGCGAAGTCATTGCTCTAATAGGATCCTCAGGTGCTGGCAAATCAACCTTCCTGCGCAGCCTTAACTATCTGGAACAGCCAGACAGCGGAAGGATTGAAATTGATAACTTCAAGGTGGATTTTTCAACTATTTCACCAGATGAAATCTTGACTCTGCGTCGAAAATTGGCCATGGTTTTCCAACAGTTCAATTTATTTTCCCGTCGAACGGCTCTGGAAAATGTCAAGGAAGGTCTGCGAGTAGTCAAGAACTTGTCTGACCAAGAAGCGACTAAAATTGCCAAGGAAGAGTTGGCAAAGGTTGGCCTGTCTGACCGTGAGAATCATTATCCCAAGCATTTATCAGGCGGTCAAAAACAGCGAGTGGCTTTGGCACGGGCCTTGGCCATGAAGCCAGATGTTCTCTTGCTGGATGAGCCGACCTCAGCCCTTGACCCAGAGCTAGTCGGTGAGGTAGAGAAATCCATTGCTGACGCTGCTAAAGCAGGACAAACCATGATTCTGGTCAGCCACGATATCTCTTTTGTTTCTCAGGTAGCAGATCGGGTGCTTTTCTTGGATAAGGGGCATATTATCGAGTCAGGCAGTCCAGAGGAGATTATCAATCATCCTAAGGAAGCGAGAACCAAAGAATTCTTTGCTAGTTACAAACGGACTTATATTTGATATAATAGAAAAAGTGAAAGCTCAGTTGGCTAGACCAGCTGGGTTTGTTTTCGACTAAAACCTTTTTAAGGCAACTGATTATTGAGGAGCTGACATGTTAATTAAGATTTTTTCTCTCTATATCCAAAGTCTCATCTATACGACAATTCTGGTAGGCCTTGCCGATGGTTTGTGGCTTTTATTGCAGCGGCTCGGTCGCAAGGATCGGACGCTTGCGGTAGGTCAAAGCCAAATTTACGATCTTCTTTTGATTACAATTATGACGATTCCAATTTTGTCTTTTGCGATTTTTGGTTTACTGGTTGTTCTTAAAGCTTAAATACTTGTAAAAGATTAGTTAGTTTGTTAGAATAAAAGTAGTTACAACAAACAGAAAGGAAAAAGATGATGTTCGATACAATGATTATTGGAGCTGGTCCTGCGGGAATGACAGCAGCCCTCTATGCTGCTAGAAGTAATCTAAAAGTGGCCTTGCTTGAACGCGGTATTTACGGCGGTCAGATGAATAATACTGCGGAGATTGAAAATTATCCCGGTTATGCTCGTATCAGCGGACCAGAGCTGGCTGAAAAGATGTTTGAGCCCCTAGAAAATCTAGGCGTAGAGCATTTGTTTGGTCAGGTTGAAAAAATTGAAGACCATGGTAACTATAAGAAAATCATTACTGAGGATGGAGCCTTTGTGACCAAGACAGTGATTTTGGCTTCTGGCGCCAATCATCGTCATCTAGGAGTTCCTGGCGAGGAAGAATACAATAGCCGCGGCGTTTCCTACTGTGCGGTCTGCGACGGTGCTTTTTTCCGTGATGAGGATCTCTTAGTGGTTGGAGGCGGCGATTCTGCCGTTGAAGAAGCGATTTTCCTCACGCGCTTTGCAAAGTCTGTGACCATTGTTCACCGTCGTGACCAACTGCGGGCGCAAAAGCTCTTGCAGGAGCGAGCCTTTGCCAATGAAAAAATCAGCTTTATCTGGGATTCCGTCGTAAAAGAAATCAAAGGAGACGACCGTAGGGTAACCAATGTGGTTTTTGAAAATGTTAAAACGGGACAAAGCAGCGAGTCAGACTTTGGTGGCGTCTTTGTTTATGTCGGCCTAGATCCTGTTAGCGACTTTGTCAAAGATCTGGGTATTTGCGATGAAGCTGGCTGGATTGTGACGGATCAACATATGAAAACAGCTATTGACGGCATTTATGCTATTGGTGATGTTCGTCAGAAAGACCTACGCCAAATTACCACAGCCGTTGGAGACGGAGCAGTAGCAGGCCAAGAAGTTTATAAATACATCACAGAGCATTAAAGAGGAAGAGGATGGGAATCAGACCAAAAAATGATTGATTTTTTGGTCTGTCCCAGCTCTTTTTTATTTTTGTTTACGAATTACATAATAGAAAGAATAGGTTTCAAATCAGTTTTGGATTAAACGAAACAAATTTGTTACCAATTTGTAATAATTGTCCTATTATGCTACAATAAAGGTGTGCAACTCTAAAAAGGATGGAGAAAGCGTATGAAAACAAAAGGATTAGTTTATCTAGCTAGTACAGCTATTTTATTAGCAGCCAGTGCTAATAGCGTTTTTGCTGACGAAACAAATCAAGCAGCAAATGATAGACAGCAATCAGAGCCCTCAGTTGCTGTGACCAATCGAGATACTTCTAAACAGGCTGATCTAGCTAGTAAGCCTTCAGAAGTAGATTCTGAGACAAAGAAAGATAGCAGTACACAGGAAACCTCTTTAGGTAAAGATGAAAAGGTCGCTTCAAGTTCCTCTGAAAAGAATGGTAACTCGTCGCTTGAACAGTCTAAGAACGATTTGGTAACAGTCCCTTCAGAAGATCTTTCTTCAGGAAGAGCTTCATTTAGATCTGTGACAGCTTCTTCTGATAAGCCACAAGAAGCAGAAACAAGGGCAGAATCTGAGCCAAAAGCGAGAGTTTCTCGTGCAGTTGATGACAAGCCTCAAGGCACTATCAATATTACAAATGTCGATCCAAATGCTGGTACCTTCGATGTGCATGTAACCAACATTTCATCCCCTAAGCCCATCAAAAAAGTCGCCCTACCAACTTGGTCCAGTGTGAATGGTCAGGATGATATTATCTGGTACGATGCTAAACGACAAGTGGATGGCACCTATAAAATTAGCGTTACAGCTCGTGACCATAAGATGTCCACAGGTGAGTACAATATCCACCTCTATTATCTCTTGGAAGATAATCAGTTGGTCGGTGTAGGCGGTACAAAAACAACTGTTACCATCGGCAAACCACAAGGAAAAATTGATATTGTCAATAATAATCCAGACACAGGCAGTTTCGATGTTGTTGTCTCAGGAGTTTCTAATCCTTATGGTGTGAAAAAAGTTGTTGTTCCTGTTTGGTCTAGTGTCAATGGCCAAGACGATCTAGTTTGGTATGAGGCGCAGCGCCAGACCAATGGCAACTACACTGTCACAGTCAAAGCTTCCCACCACAAGAACTCTCTAGGTGAGTACAATATCCACCTCTATTATCTCTTGGAAGATAATCAGTTGGTCGGTGTAGGCGGTACAAAAACAACTGTTACCATCGGCAAACCACAAGGAAAAATTGATATTGTCAATAATAATCCAGACACAGGCAGTTTCGATGTTGTTGTCTCAGGAGTTTCTAATCCTTATGGTGTGAAAAAAGTTGTTGTTCCTGTTTGGTCTAGTGTCAATGGCCAAGACGATCTAGTTTGGTATGAGGCGCAGCGCCAGACCAATGGCAACTACACTGTCACAGTCAAAGCTTCCCACCACAAGAACTCTCTAGGTGAGTACAATATCCACCTCTATTATGTTCAGGATAATGGCCAGTTGGTCGGTGTAGGTGGTACAACGACTACAGTTTCTAAGGCTCAACCTAAAGGAACGCTGAAAATTGAAAACAATAATCCAGATACAGGTAGTTTCGATGTTGTTGTTTCTGGTGTTTCCAGTCCGTATGGTGTCAAGGAAGTCAAGTTACCGACCTGGTCCAGCGATAAAGGTCAAGATGACCTGATCTGGTATACAGCAGTCAAGCAGGCGGATGGTACTTATCGAGCAACTGTCAAAGCAGTGAATCATAAGAAATCAACAGGCGAATACAATGTCCATCTCTACTATATTCAAGATGACGGTCAGCTGGTTGGTGTAGGTGGCACTCGAACAACAGTTAGCCTATCTCAACCTAAAGGAACCTTGAAAATTGAAAACAACGATCCAGCTACTGGTAGCTTTGATGTCGTTGTCTCTAACGTTTCCAATCCTTTTGGTGTCAAGGAAGTCAAGCTGCCGACTTGGTCTAACGATAAAGGTCAAGATGATCTAGTCTGGCACACAGCAATCAAACAGTCTGATGGTACTTATCGAGCTCGCATTCAGGCTCGTGATCATAAATATTCTTTGGGAGACTATACTGTTCATCTTTACTATATCCAAGATGACGGTCAATTAGTCGGTGTAGCAGGCACTCAGTTTAGTTTAGCAGCCAAGCCTAAAGGAACCTTGAAAATTGAGAACAACAACCCGGATACGGGCAGCTTCGATGTTGTTGTCTCCGATGTTGTCAGTCCTTTTGGTGTCAAGAGCGTGCATCTGCCGATTTGGTCTAGTGATAAAGGCCAAGATGATATTGTTTGGTACACAGCGACCAAGCAGTCCGATGGCACCTACAGAGCCAGCATTCAAGCCCGCAACCATAAGATGTCCACTGGTGAGTATCATATCCACCTCTACTATCTTCAAGATAATGGTCAGATGATTGGGGTTAGTGGCACAACAACCACTGTGTCTGTCGCTAAACCAAAGGGAAATCTCACGATTGCCAATAACAATCCAACAACAGGTAGTTTTGATGTTGTCGTGAGCGGAGTGAGCAGTCCAGAGGGAGTTCGTGAAGTGCTTCTGCCAACTTGGTCTAGCACTAATGGTCAGGACGATATTATCTGGTATCGAGCAGTCAAGCAAGCTGATGGTACCTACAAGATGAATATTAAGGCAAGCGACCATAAATATTCTACAGGTGAGTACAATGTCCATCTCTATTATGTAGGGAATAATGGCCAGTTGGTCGGAGTTGGAGGAACCAAGACGACCGTATCTCTAGGAACTCCAAAAGGTAAGCTGACTATCCAGAATAATAATCAACAGACAGGTACCTTTGAAGTGGTGGTTTCTGAAGTTGAGAATGCTTATGGTGTCAAGGAAGTTAAATTGCCAACCTGGTCAAGTGCTAACGGTCAGGACGACATTATTTGGTACACAGCAGTCAAGCAAGCCGATGGTACTTACAAGGCGCAGGTCAATCTACGTGACCACAAGTATTCTACAGGCGAATACAATATCCACCTTTACTATGTTCAGAATGATGGCCGAATGGTTGGGGTCGGAGGCACGAAGACAACAGCAAATGTAGCTTCAGAACACATTAAGCCAACGGGTCAAATCACCATTAAAAATAATAATCCTCGATTAGGCACGTTCGAAGTTGTAGTCACTAATGTTTATAGTCCAAAAGGAGTCAGGGAAGTTAGCCTGCCGACTTGGTCAAGTGTTAATGGTCAGGATGACATTGTTTGGTATCGGGCTCAAAAGCAAGCCGATGGTAGTTATAAGGCCCTAGTACGCACCTCTAGCCATAAATATTCTACTGGGGAATACAATATTCACCTCTATTATGTTCAAAATGATGGTAGTTTGGTAGGCGTTGGTGGAACGACTACAACGGTCAGCAGAGGAGTTTATGATACGCCATATTATTCACAACGTGATCCTAGATGGGCTGGTTTATATTATGGGAAATATAATTTAGCAGCTACTGGCTGTGTTCCTACCACATTAGCGATGACTATTTCTGGTATTACAGGTCAAACTGTTTTACCAACAACCGTAGCGGACTACCTTTATCATCATACGGACTCCTTTAACAAAAATGGTCTATTTGGAACGTCAAGTAAGGGGATTGTCCAAGGGGCTCAGAACTGGGGACTGACCACAGATGTCTTGCATTCATCAGCAGCCCTTAAAGAAGCTTTGGCAGCAGGCCATCATGTCATGGCGGCTGTTGGCAATAGCGTCTTTGCTAGCTATCCTGTTACCCATGAGATAGTCTTAAGAGGCTATCAAAATGGCCAAACCCAGGTCTATGATCCTTATAATGCTAATAATAACGGTTGGTACTCAGTGGATTATATCTTTGGTTCAAAGAGCGGAGCGCCTGAAGATAATACAGAAGGCTCACCATTTATCTCTGTGAGAGCTTAGATTGCAGCTGATCACAAAATAATTTATAAGGGACTTTAGCACATGTTCGTATGCTAACAGTACCTACATTCAGGAGGTTTGGACAAAAGAGTCCTAGCCTCTTTTTTATGGCTAGATTGTAAATATCATGCAAGAAAAAAACTCACAGAGCCTCAACTAGTGTAAACTCTAAGTCGCTAGACACCAGCTCCACTAGGAGATTCTATGAGTTTTTATCGTCTTATCATATTGGAAGATGATTTGCGTATTCATCTTGAATGCTTTCAAAAGTGCCAGTTGCAACTTATGCTCTAACAAATGCCATTCCAAGCACACTTCCCCAATAATATTTCCATCTTGTTTTTTCAAGATATTTTTTAAATGAGGTTAATTCATCGGACTTATTCTTCAGCACCTCGTCACATACAAAAGGATACAACTTAAATGCCAAATAACTGATTTGGTCCCCCTTCTGCAGCCCTTTAGCACTAGTTAGGAGCTCTTCCCGTAACTTTGAGCTAATGATGATACTATCGTTATTATAGATTCTGTCAATCTGTTGGTAGTATTCATCTCTCTTCTTGCGATTTTTAGTAAACATCATAACTAACATCTCCTCACAACTCTAAATATATAATTGGTCGGGTAAAAACAAGAAAACTAGAAAGTGGAGCTTACAATCCTTGGATCGTATCATTCCACAGTGGATCACATAATAATAGCATTGTCCTAGCAGATTTGAGACTTTCCTGCACTTTATAAGACAGGTGTGAACACTTGATTTTATGTCATTATAGCAAATATTTCATTACTTATCAATTTTAAATGTGTAATCGCCAACTAAATTTTGATAATAGAAGCAATAGACCTATAGTGTTTAAGGAAAACAATTTGCTGGTCATTCGACGCTATCAAAAGCTAGTATAAACGAAGGAAAAAACGTTTTTAAGCTCCACAAGAAGATTTTAAAGAATTGGTCTGGATGGAGTGGATTGCGAATTGAGCAGAGTGATTTGGTCCATAAACCTTTTTCTCTAAGTGTGATTCCCTGCTTCTGCAATTAGCATTTTAAAAAATTATCTTTTAGTGGTATAATAAGGGTAATATCTTAGAGAAAAGAGTTCATTTATGACAAATTATGCCGTTATTTTGGCTGCGGGTAAGGGTACTCGCATGAAATCAGATTTGCCAAAGGTCTTGCACAAGGTAGCAGGGATTTCCATGCTAGAGCACGTTTTCCGTAGTGTTAGTGCAATTGAGCCTGAGAAGACTGTCACTGTTATCGGACACAAGGCGGAGCTGGTCGAGCAAGTCTTGGCAGGTCAGACCGAGTTTGTTCGTCAGACCGAGCAGCTAGGAACTGGTCATGCGGTTATGATGGCCGAGCCTGTTTTGGAAAATCTAACTGGTCAAACCTTAGTTATTGCTGGCGATACTCCCCTGATTACGGGAGAAAGCCTGAAAAATCTGATTGATTTTCATATCAATCACAAGAATGTTGCGACAATCCTGACTGCTGAAGCGGACAATCCTTTTGGCTATGGCCGGATCGTGCGCAATCAGCACGGAGAAGTCATCAAAATCGTTGAGCAAAAAGATGCTTCTGACTTTGAGCAGCAAATCAAGGAAATCAATACAGGGACTTATGTCTTTGACAATGCCCGTCTCTTTGAGGCCCTCAAGAATATCAATACCAACAATGCGCAGGGAGAATACTATATCACAGATGTGATTGGCATTTTCCGTGAAAATGGGGAAAAAGTTGGTGCCTATACGCTGAAAGACTTTGACGAAAGTCTCGGTGTCAACGACCGCGTGGCTTTGGCGACAGCTGAAAGCATTATGCGCCGCCGGATTAACCAGCAGCACATGATTAACGGTGTCAGCTTTGTTAATCCAGATGCGACCTATATTGATGTAGATGTAGAAATCGCACCAGAAGTGCAAATCGAAGCCAACGTGACTTTGAAAGGTCAAACCAAGGTTGGGGCAGAGACGATCCTGACCAATGGGACTTATATTGTAGACTCAGAAATTGGTCAGCGAGCTGTTATCACCAGCTCTATGATTGAAGAATCTATCGTTGCAGATGGGGTGACGGTCGGACCTTACGCTCACATTCGTCCAGGTTCTAGTCTGGCCAAGGATGTCCATGTCGGCAACTTTGTTGAAGTTAAGGGTTCTTCTATTGGCGAAAATACCAAGGCTGGTCATTTGACCTACATTGGAAACTCTGAAGTCGGTGCTAATGTCAACTTTGGTGCGGGTACGATTACGGTCAATTATGATGGTCAGAAGAAGTACAAGACTATCATTGGTGACAATGTCTTTGTCGGTTCCAACTCGACCATTATTGCCCCAGTTGAGCTGGGTGATAACTCACTGGTCGGTGCGGGTTCTACCATTACGAAGGACGTACCAGCAGATGCTATTGCTTTGGGACGTGGTCGTCAGATTAACAAGGAAGATTACGCTAAGCGACTTCCTCATCATCCTCAAAATAAGTAGGTTCAGCCATGAAATTTGAAGAAAAGACCGTCCAACGGACGGAAATTTATCAGGGACCGATTTTTAAAGTGGTTCAGGACCAGGTAGAGCTGCCAGAAGGCAAAGGTCAAGCCCAAAGAGATTTGATTTTTCATAATGGTGCAGTGGCTGTGATTGCTATCACTCCGGAAAATAAGATGATTTTAGTCAAGCAGTACCGTAAGGCCATTGAAGCGACTTCATACGAGATTCCAGCTGGGAAGTTGGAGCTAGGAGAAAATGCAGATCCGCAAGCGGCTGCCCTCCGAGAATTAGAAGAAGAGACGGGCTACACTGGGCAGTTGGAGTTGGTCTATGATTTCTACTCTGCCATCGGTTTTTGCAATGAAAAAATCAAGCTCTACAGCGCTAGCCATTTAACAAAGGTCGAAAACCCTCGTCCTCAAGACGAGGATGAAACATTGGAACTTTTTGAGGTCAGTCTGGAAGAGGCGGAGCAGTTGCTGCAAAACGGTGATATCTGCGATGCCAAGACCATCATGGCCCTTCAGTACTGGCAACAAAAAAATCTGAATAAATAGGAACGTAGATCAATGGGAAAAGCTTTATTAACAGATGAAATCATTGAGCGAGCCAATCGTGGAGAACATATTGATGGTCCCTTGCTGATGGACGATGAAGAAACTAAGGTCATTTCTATTGCTAGAAAAGGAACTTTCGGCTATGCTGCTCCACGGCAAGCTGTCAATCAGGATACTCTGCAGATTGAAGTTGAACCGACAGTTATCAAAAGTCGTCGAATCGAAAATCAAAAACGAAGTATTTTTCAGGCTAAATTAAACAAAATCCTGTTCTGGATTGTGCTTCTTTTGATTGGATTAATTGCGGCCATTATTTGGCTATGATAAAGAAGGGGAGTGACGGAAACGAGAAAATGAAACTCTGCTTCCTCTCCCTCTTTTTAATGTAAAAAAGGAAAGAATAAATCATGAAAATCGGAATTATCGCGGCTATGCCTGAGGAATTGAAGCTGCTGGTAGAGCATCTGGAGATGGCTGAGAAACACCAGCGCCTAGGGCATGTTTATTATACTGGTCGGATTGGCCATCATGAGGTTGTCCTGGTGGAAAGTGGAATCGGCAAAGTCATGTCAGCCATGAGTGTAGCTGTTTTAGCCAATGACTTTGAGGTGACGGCGGTCATCAATACGGGTTCCGCTGGAGCAGTAGCTTCGGGCTTAGAAATTGGAGATGTAGTGGTGGCAGATCGTTTGGTCTACCATGATGTGGATGTGACAGCTTTTGGCTATGACTACGGTCAAATGGCACGGCAACCCCTCTACTATGAAGCCAGTCGCTACTTGGTTGAGGAGATGAAAGCCGTGCTGGAAAAGACCCAGCAGACGAGCCGAGTTGGCTTGATTGCGACGGGAGATAGTTTTATCGCTGGACAGGATAAGATTGACCAAATTAAGGAGCATTTTCCTGATGTTTTGGCAGTTGAGATGGAGGGAGCAGCCATTGCTCAAGCCGCTCATTCTCTTGGTTTGCCTTTTATGGTCATTCGTGCGATGAGCGATACAGCCAGCCATGATGCCAATATCACTTTTGATGAATTTATCCTAGAAGCAGGCAAGCGTTCAGCCGAAACTCTGATTCAATTATTGAATAACTTAGAGTAAAAAAAGACTTCAGAATGATTATTCATTCTGAAGTCTTTTTTGTAGGATTAATTTATTTGACGATGGGTTGTTTGTTAGAGTCTAAGGTAAAGCCTTCTCCTAAGATTTCATGGGCTTCTGTAATGGTTGTAAAGGCAAATGGATCGATGTCATTGATGAGTTTCTTCATTTGCTGCATTTCGTTACGAGAGACAACACAATAAACGATTTGCAAATCTTGCTTGCTATAGAAGCCCTGTCCTTGCAGATAGGTAACGCCTCTTCCAAGTTTTTCATTGATCGCTTGAGCCAGTTCTATTGGTTTGCTTGTGACAATCAGGAAGCCTTTGCCAGCGAAGCCACCTTCAGCAATCAAGTCAATAACACGAGAGGTGATAAAGACAAACATGAGCGTATAAGAAACCATACGCAGATCTTTGAAGACTAAAAGAACCAGAGAGATCACGATAAAGTCCACTGTCAGCATGAGGCGGCCCATGGAGATGCTGGTATATTTATTGAAAATACGAGCTACAATATCGGTCCCACCAGTCGTTCCTCCAGCGTTGAAAATAATGCCTAATCCGACTCCCAGAATAATTCCCGTTCCAAGGCAGGCTAGTAAGACATCGCCATCCAAGGAAGAGAAGAAATAGTCTTGTAAATGTTTGGAAGCAGGTAGCAATTCGAATAGTTTAAGCCAAGCTGATACAGAGAAAGTCCCTAAAATACTAAGGTAAAGGGTGCGATTTCCCAGTAATTTCCAAGCGAGAATAAAGAGTGGAATATTGATGACCAAATTGGTGGTTGACACAGGAATCTTGAAGAGGTAGTAGACAATCAAGGTGATCCCCGTTGCTCCTCCCTCATATAAGTGAAAAGGAATTACCAAATAATGAATCCCAAAAGAAAAAATTCCAGCCCCCAGAATGATGGCCAGTATATTTTTAAATTTAAACATCAGACTCTCCTAAGAATTTTCTGACTCTATTTTATCAAAAGTTTTCATTTTTGAAAATAATATGAAATAGTTTTCGAGAAATTCTTCTATGGGCTTTTGGGATAATTTTTGGTACAATAAAGCATAGACTAAAATAGGGATTTCTGTATCCATTGGCAGAATGAATGTAAAAGGAAAACGATGAAAAAAGGTATTTTTATATCGCTAGAGGGACCAGAAGGTGCTGGGAAGACCAGTGTTTTAGAGGCCTTGCTTCCTCAGCTGAAAGAGATGGGCTGTGAGTTGCTAACGACGAGAGAGCCTGGCGGTGTGGCTATTTCTGAGAAAATCCGCGAGGTGATTTTGGATAAGGGGCACACAGCCATGGATGCTAAGACGGAGTTGCTGCTTTATATTGCCAGCCGACGTCAGCATCTGGCGGAGAAAGTTCTGCCTGCCCTAGAGCAAGGGACATGGGTCCTGCAAGATCGGTTTATTGATAGCTCGGTGGCTTATCAAGGCTATGGACGGGGCTTGGCAGTTGACGATGTGGAATGGCTCAACCAGTTTGCGACTGATGGGCTCAAGCCGGATTTGACCCTTTATTTCGATATTGATGTCAAGGAAGGTCTGGCTCGCATTGCTCGAAATAAAGAGCGCGAAGTCAATCGTTTGGATCTGGAAGGTCTCGACCTGCACGAGCGCGTGCGTCAAGGCTATCTGGCTATTTTAGAAAAGGAACCAGAACGTGTCGTTAAGATAGATGCTAGTCAGCCGCTAGAGCAAGTAGTGGCCGACAGTTTGGCAGTTATTAAAGAACGTTTTATTAAAGAAAAATGACAGTAGAAGAATTACGTCAGGCCCAGCCTCAGCTTACAGAAACTTTTCAGAAAATCCTAGAAGCAGGGCGGCTCAATCATGCTTATTTATTTTCGGGGAATTTTTCTAGTTTTGCCATGGCTTTGACCTTGTCTCAGAGTCTCTTTTGTGAGAACCGTCAGGGAGTTTGGCCCTGCGGTATTTGCCGGTCCTGTCGCTTGATTGAGAGTGAGGATTTCTCAGATGTGACGGTTGTGCGGCCAGTGAATGGTATTATCAAAACGGAGCGCATTCGTGAGTTAGTGAGAAATTTCTCCCAGAGCGGTATGGAGGGCAACAGACAGGTCTTTATCATCTGTGATGCAGATAAGATGCACGTCAATGCCGCTAATTCCCTCCTCAAAGTCATCGAAGAGCCCCAAAGTGAGATTTACATCTTTCTTTTGACAGCCGATGAGCATCTGATTTTGCCTACCATCAAGAGTCGAACGCAGATTTTTCACTTTCGGAAGAATCAGGTAGCTCTCCAGCACCAGCTGGAAGAGGCTGGCTTAATCAAAAGTCAGGCTGAGTTGCTGGCTGCATATAGCCAGACCCAGGAAGAGGCCGATCAGTTGGTTTCCAACAAGTCTTTCTTTGAGCTGGTCAGTGAGAGTCAGAGATTTGTTAAGGCTGCCTTGACCAATGAGAATCAGGCTTATCTCCAAGTGGCCAAGCTAGCTAAACTGGCTGAGGACAAGGATAAACAGGAGCAGATCTTTAAAATTTTGGAGGTCTTGCTAGCCAAGGAACTTGGAAACGAGGCAGGTCGCAAGAAACTGGAAGATCTCTTAGAAGCAAAGAAGATGTGGCGAGCCAATGTGTCTTTTCAAAATGTTCTGGAATACATGATTTTAAAAGCCAGTGCCCAAGCAAGATAGGAGCAGATAATGAATAAAAAAGAACTATTTGATGCCTTGGATGATTTTTCTCAGACGCTTTTAGTGACCCTTGCCGAGGTAGAGGCCATTAAGAAAAATCTCAAGAGTGTCGTGGAGGAGAATATCGTCCTCCAGTTAGAAAATGATAAGCTGAGAGAGCGGCTAGGTGAGGTAGAGCAAGCAGCACCGGTTAAAATCAATAAAAATCGGGACAACCTCCGCAAACTGTACTACGATGGTTTTCATGTGTGTACAGATTTCTATGGTCAACGCCGAGAAAACGATGCGGAGTGCATGTTCTGCGATGAGTTGTTATTCAGGGAGTAGAAATGCAGATTCAAAAGAGTTTTAAGGGACAGTCGCCTTACGGCAAGCTGTATTTGGTAGCGACTCCCATTGGAAATATGGACGACATGAGCATTCGCATGGTCAATACCCTCAAGGAAGTGGATGTTATTGCGGCTGAAGATACTAGAAATACGGGCCTTCTGCTCAAACACTTTGGGATTGAGACGCGGCAGATCAGCTTCCATGAGCACAATGCTCAAGAAAAGATACCGGTCTTGCTGGACTTGCTCAAGTCAGGGCAAAATCTAGCCCAGGTATCCGATGCTGGCTTGCCTAGCATTTCGGATCCAGGTCATGATTTGGTCAAGGAGGCTATTTCTGAGGACATTGCTGTGGTGACGGTTCCGGGGCCCAGTGCTGGGATTTCCGCTTTGATTGCCAGTGGTTTAGCGCCTCAGCCTCATATTTTTTATGGTTTCTTGCCTCGTAAGTCTGGACAGCAGAAGGAATTTTTCGAGAGTAAAAAGGCTTATCCAGAGACACAGATCTTTTACGAATCTCCCCATAGGGTCAAGGCTACGCTGGAAAATATGTTGGAAGTCTATGGGGACCGCCCGGTGGTCTTGGTTCGGGAATTAACCAAAATCTATGAAGAATACCAACGAGGAAGGATTTCTGAGTTGATAGACTATCTTGCGGAGACTGCACTCAAGGGCGAGTGCCTCCTGATTGTGGCTGGTGCAAGTCTAGAGAAGGAAGACAAAGCGGATGCAGATCTCTTGGCTGAAATTGACAGCTTGGTCCAATCCGGTAGCAAGAAAAATCAGGCTATCAAGGAAGTGGCCAAAAAATACGGGCGTAATAAAAGTCAGCTCTATGCCCTTTATCATGAAGAAGACAGAAACTAGTCCTATTCGACTAGTTTTTTGTTCAAAATCCTCCTTTTGTTCGGGAATTTCCCCAAAAGAAAAATATCTTTGAAAGAATTATAGAAATTTTCTGAACATTGTGATATGATAGACAAAATACATTTTTGGAGGTAGGATATGACCATTTACAATTTTTCTGCTGGACCGGCAGTATTGCCCAAGGAAGTCTTGAAAAAAGCTCAGGCTGAGTTTTTAGACTATGCCCAAAGTGGCATGAGCGTGATGGAGCTGTCCCACCGATCCAAGGAATTTGACGACATTATCAAAGAAGCGGAGAGCTTGCTGCGTGAGCTCATGGCTATTCCGGACAATTACCGCGTGCTCTTCCTGCAGGGGGGAGCTTCTACTCAGTTTTCCATGATTCCCCTTAATCTCGCCAAGGGAGGCAAGGCCTATTACCTAGTAGCCGGATCTTGGGGAAAGAAAGCTTACACAGAGGCAGTCAAGCTGGCTAAGACCGTGCCTTTTGAGCCTATTCTCTTGGCTTCGTCAGAGGACTTAAATTACACGGAAATTCCTTCTTTCGATGAAAAGGAGATTGATCCGCAGGCGGCTTATGTGCACCTGACAACCAATAATACTATCGAAGGAACGGCCATCTACGACCTGCCAGCGACTAATGGCGTGCCGATTGTGGCGGACATGTCTTCTAATATCCTGGCTGCTCAGTACCGAGTAGAGGATTTTGGTTTGATTTATGCTGGGGCTCAGAAGAATATCGGACCTGCCGGCGTGACAGTGGTCATCATTCGTGAGGATTTGCTCAATGATGAGCCTGTTCTGTCTAGTATGCTGGACTACCGCATTCAGGCGGACAATGACTCTCTCTACAATACACCACCAACTTTCGCCATCTATATGGCCAAGCTGGTTTTTGAGTGGGTCAAGGAGCTAGGTGGCGTAGCAGAAATGGAAAAGCGCAATCGTGAAAAATCTGGCCTTTTGTACGACTTCATTGAGCAGTCTGACTTTTACCGCAGTCCAGTCCGTTATAAGGAGCAACGCTCAGTAGCCAATATTCCTTTCGTTTCTCCAAGTCCAGAGCTGGATGCTAAGTTTAACAAAGAGGCCGCAGCAGCAGGCTTCAAGAATATCAAGGGGCACCGCAGCGTGGGCGGCATGAGAGCCAGTCTTTACAATGCTTTTCCGCTCCAAGGTGTCAAGGATTTGATCGCCTTTATGCAGAAATTTGAAGAAGAAAATTCTTAAGAGAGGGAAACTATGGTCTTTAGTGTCAAAACATTTAACAATATCAATCAAATTGGACTCAAGGAGCTGGGCAACGCTTTTCAGATTGACGGAGACAAGTCTGACAATCCGGATGCTTATATTCTGCGCAGTCAAAACCTGCATGGACAGGATTTTCCAAGTAATCTAAAAGCTATTGCGCGGGCAGGTGCAGGAACCAATAATATTCCTGTTGACCAAGCAACAGCTCAGGGAATCGTGGTTTTCAACACACCTGGAGCTAATGCCAATGCGGTGAAAGAAGCTGTCTTGGCTTCTGTCCTCCTGTCAGCGCGTGACTATATCGCAGCTAACAGCTGGGCTAATGGCCTCTCTGGCGACGATGTTCCTAAGCAAGTGGAGGCTGGCAAAAAGCAGTTTGCTGGGACAGAGATTGCAGAGAAGACTTTGGGAGTCATTGGTCTGGGAGCTATCGGCGGCCGTATTGCTAACGATGCCTATCGTCTGGGAATGAATGTCCTTGGCTATGATCCTTATGTATCTATTGAAACAGCTTGGAATATCTCTAGCCATGTCAAGCGGGTAGCAGACATTAAGGAAATCTTTGAAAAGAGCGACTACATAACTATCCATGTGCCCCTGACTGATGATACACGCGCTACTTTTGATCAGCCTGCTTTTGGTCTTATGCAAAAGGGAACAACCCTCATCAACTTTGCTCGTGGCGAGCTGGTGGATAACGTTGCCCTCTTTGAAGCCATAGAAGCTGGTGTTATCAAGCGCTATATCACAGACTTTGGTGTGGAAGAGCTACTCCGTCATCCGCAGATTACAGTCTTTCCGCATCTGGGCGGATCAACCGAAGAAGCTGAGCTTAACTGTGCCATCATGGCCGGCAAGACTATTCGTCGCTTCATGGAAACGGGAGAGATTATCAACTCAGTGAATTTCCCTAATGTCCGTCAGGCACTCTCAGCGCCTTATCGGATTACCCTGATTAATAAAAATGTACCGAATATTGTAGCTCGGATTTCAACGGCGGTCAGTGATTTGAATATCAATATCGACAATATCATCAATCGTTCCAAGGGTGATTATGCTTATACTTTGCTGGATCTGGATGAGTCGGACGAAGGTAAGATTCAGGAGCTGGTTGATAAATTTGAGAATAGCGACAATATTGTGCGCGTGCGTTTGATTAAAAAATAATCGAAAATAGAGGTGTTTCTTCATGGAATGCGTCTGTATCAGCCGATGAGCCTTTCGCTTGTCGGCTTTTTCTGACGATCCTTGGCTTGACAAGAAGAAGCTAGCTGGGCTATCATAGGGACGGAGGAAAAACAATGTTACAATTTATCGAATACCCAAAATGCTCTACCTGCCGCAAGGCCAAGGCTGAGCTCAATCAATTAGGAGTGGACTTTGAAGCGGTAGATATTGTCCAAAATACACCTAGCCGGGACCAGCTCCTAGACTGGATTCAGAACTCGGACTTTGAGCTCAAGGCTTTTTTCAATACTAGTGGTCTCAAATACCGTGAACTGCGTCTCAAAGAAAAAGTTCCGGATATGACAGCTCAGGAAGCTGCTGATTTATTATCGACAGACGGCATGCTGATTAAGCGACCACTGCTAGTCCAAGATGATCGGATTGTGCAAGTTGGTTACCGAACAGAATACAAAGAACTAAATCTTTAGTCCAAGATGGGAAATTTCCTGTCTTTTTATATTTTGCTGAAACAATTGAATTTGGCTAATCCATAGAGGCGCAGTATTTGATATGATTTCTAAGAAAGTCCCAATCAAAATCCTATAAAAGTTCTTCTTTTTATGAGAAAATAGAGGAAAAGATTGGAGGGATGTTTATGGCAGAAATTTATCTAGCGGGCGGTTGTTTCTGGGGCTTGGAGGAATATTTTTCTCGGATTGAAGGCGTTGAGGAGACGACAGTAGGCTATGCCAATGGACAAGTAGAGTCCACCAACTACCAGCTCATTCACCAGACGGACCATGCGGAGACGGTGCACTTGATTTATGACGAAGAAAAAATCAGCCTGCGGGAAATTTTGCTCTACTATTTCCGAGTCATTGACCCCTTATCTATCAACAAACAGGGTAATGATATTGGCCGTCAGTATCGGACAGGTGTTTACTATGTCCGTGAGGAAGATCGCACCACTATCGAGCAGGTTTTTGCTGAACAGGAGGAGCAATTAGGACAAAAGTTGGCTGTAGAGCTAGAGCCCTTGCGCCATTATATCTTGGCCGAGGATTATCATCAGGATTATCTCAAGAAAAATCCGACGGGTTATTGCCATATCAATGTCAAGGATGCTGAGCAGCCCTTGGTAGATGCGGGCCATTATCCTAAGCCTAGTCAGCAGCAACTCAAAGCAGTGCTAAGTGAGGAGCAGTATCAGGTGACCCAGCAGAGCGCAACGGAGCGCCCCTTCCATAATGCTTACAACGCGACTTTTGAGGCAGGGGTTTATGTTGATGTGACAACTGGCGAACCACTCTTTTTTGCGGCTGACAAGTTTGAATCTGGTTGTGGCTGGCCTAGTTTTGCCCGTCCTATCGCTCGCGAGGTTATCAAATATTATCAAGATTTGAGCCATGGCATGGAGCGAATCGAAGTACGGAGTCGTTCAGGAAATGCCCATCTGGGTCACGTCTTTACCGATGGTCCGCAGGAGTTAGGTGGCCTGCGCTATTGCATCAATTCAGCAGCTCTGCGATTTATTCCCAGAGAGCAAATGGAAGAGGAAGGCTACGGCTACCTGCTACCCTATATGGACTAATACTCATTTTTGTCGCTTGTCAACCTTTTCAAAATCTAGCTAAACTAGACAGAAATAATCAGCCAATTTCCTCTTTTCTAACGCTCCAAGCATTTATATATGTAAATACCATAGAAAAGTGTATAATGGTTAGGAAAAGATAAATGTTATGGAAGGAATGCAAAATGGAGAAATTGGATATTACTACAATGTCTGATTATAAAAAGGTAGAAGCTGTTATTCAATTACTAATCGATGGAGTTTTGACCAGCTATCGTGTGGCGACAGATGCCAATATCAGCAAAATGAGCATCTTGACACTGGTCAAAGGTAGCAGCAAGATTAAGAATATTACTTATCAAACGGCTATTGCTCTGATTAATTGGTACGAAGAAAATCATGAAAAATATGGTATTACTATTCAATAAGTAGCCGATTTTACAGGGAAATATATAACTAGAATTCTATGAGTGCTTGCTTGTGGGATTCTTTTACTGAAGGAAAGAATAGCCTTTCCATTATTGCAGGAAAGGCAAAAATTTCATATAATGGAAATAAGAAAAATGAGCGTAGGAATGTCTGCTGGTTGTAGCAGCCCGCTAAATTTTTTATAAGGAGAATTCAATGTCACAATTATCTGTTAATGCCATTCGCTTTTTAGGAATTGACGCAATTGAAAAGTCTAAGTCAGGTCACCCTGGTGTCGTGATGGGTGCTGCGCCAATGGCTTACGACCTATTTACTAAACAACTGCGTATCAATCCAGAAGAGCCAAATTGGATTAACCGCGATCGCTTCGTTCTGTCTGCAGGACACGGCTCTATGTTGCTTTATGCCTTGCTCCATCTGTCTGGCTTTAAAGATGTCAGCATGGAGGAAATCAAAAACTTCCGCCAATGGGGCTCTAAGACACCAGGTCACCCAGAGTTTGGTCATACGGCTGGAGTTGATGCGACGACTGGACCATTGGGACAAGGGATTTCTACAGCGACTGGATTTGCTCAGGCAGAGCGTTTCTTGGCTGCCAAGTATAATCGTGAAGGCTACCCGATTTTTGACCATTACACTTATGTCATCTGTGGTGATGGCGATTTGATGGAGGGAGTTTCAGCTGAGGCGGCTTCTTACGCTGGCCTGCAAAAGCTGGACAAGTTGGTTGTTCTCTACGATTCAAATGATATCAACTTGGATGGGGAAACTAAGGATTCCTTTACAGAAAATGTTCGTGCCCGCTATGAAGCCTATGGTTGGCATACTGCTTTAGTCGAAGACGGAACGGATATTGCAGCGATTGATGCAGCTATCAATGAAGCGAAAGCTTCTGGCAAGCCATCTTTGATTGAAGTTAAGACGGTTATCGGTTACGGTTCTCCAAACAAGCAAGGAACCAATGCAGTTCATGGTGCTCCTTTAGGAGCAGAAGAAGCGGAAGCCACACGTCAAGCCTTGGGTTGGGACTATGCGCCATTTGAGATTCCTGAGGAAGTCTATGCAGATTACCGTACAAATGTGGCAGAGCGTGGTGCAGCGGCATACGATGCTTGGAAACAGCTGGTAGAGGACTACAAGCAAGCCCATCCAGAATTGGCAGCAGAAGTAACAGCTATCATTGCTGGTCAGGATCCAGTAGAAATCAAACCAGAAGACTTCCCAGTGCTTGAAAATGGCTTCTCTCAAGCGACTCGTAATTCTAGTCAGGATGCCCTCAATGCAGCAGCTAAGGTGCTTCCAACTTTTCTCGGCGGTTCTGCTGACTTGGCTCATTCTAATATGACCTATATCAAGGAGGATGGCCTGCAAGATGATGCCCACCGTCTCAACCGCAATATCCAATTTGGTGTGCGCGAGTTTGCTATGGGAACAATTCTCAACGGTATGGCGCTTCATGGTGGACTTCGCGTTTACGGTGGTACCTTCTTCGTCTTCTCAGATTATGTTAAGGCAGCTGTCCGTTTGTCTGCTCTGCAAGGTTTGCCAGTGACTTATGTCTTCACTCACGATTCAATTGCGGTTGGTGAAGACGGTCCGACTCATGAGCCGATTGAGCACTTGGCTGGTCTGCGTGCGATTCCAAACTTGACTGTCCTTCGCCCAGCAGATGCACGTGAAACCCAGGCAGCTTGGTATTTAGCCCTTAAGAGCCAATCTACTCCGACTGCTCTGGTCTTGACCCGTCAAAATCTGACAGTCGAAGAAGGCACAGACTTTGACAAGGTCGCTAAAGGTGCTTATGTAGTCTACGAAACAGGAGCAGATTTCGATACTATCTTGTTGGCTTCTGGTTCTGAGGTTAATTTGGCTGTTGCAGCTGCTAAAGCACTTGCAGCAGAAGGCGCTAAAATCCGCGTGGTCAGCGTGCCATCAACAGAGCTTTTTGACGCTCAAGATGCAGCCTACAAAGAAGAAATTCTGCCAAATGCAGTTCGTCGCCGTGTAGCGATTGAGATGGCAGCTAGCCAGCCTTGGTACAAGTATGTCGGTCTAGACGGTGCAGTTATCGGAATCGACCAGTTCGGTGCATCTGCTCCAGCAGGCAAGGTTCTGGAAGAATACGGCTTTACAGTTGAGCACGTAGCAGAAGTTGTTAAAAATCTTGAATAAAAGACATAAAGTCAGGGTGCTAGGCATCCTGATTTTTTTGGAAAATATTTTCCTGCCTTGTCAAACGGGCCAAAATCTGCTATAGTAATTAGTAGATGAATTCCAAAGGAGAAGAGAAATGAATCCAACAATGATGATTATTTTTTTTGTTGTACTAGTAGGGATGATGTATTTCCAAGTACGGACACAGAAAAAGCAAGCTGAAAAACGTATGGAAAGCCTTAATAAACTGCAAAAAGGCTATGAAGTCATTACTATTGGTGGTCTTTACGGGACTGTTGATGAAGTTGATTCAGAGCGTAAGACTGTTGTCTTGGACGTAGACGGTGTTTTCTTGACATTTGAATTAGCAGCCATTAAGACTGTTTTGCCACTGACAGAGGGTATCCCAGCTGCTGCGGGAGTGGAAGGTGATATCGCTGTATCTGATGAAGATACTGCAATTGAAGAATAGAATATAGGACAGTCTAGAGGCTGTCTTTTTTATTTTAAGGACATATTGTAAACTCATCTTTTACAATATTATAGTTGTGCGATACAAGCGAAACCTGCCTGCATATACTACCAGCTATTCATCATCAGCTCTGATAGACGAAAAATCAGCTCTCCTGCCCACATTTAAAGGATTTATGATATAATGAAATGATAAAACTTTAAATAGGATAAAAAATATGTTTAGTTTTAAGAAAAAAGAAAAGCTCGATGAGGCCTTGCTTGTTCCCAAGCATATAGGCATTATCATGGATGGCAATGGTCGTTGGGCTAAAAAACGTATGCAGCCGCGCGTCTTTGGACATAAGGCAGGTATGGAAGCCTTGCAAGAAGTGACGATTGCAGCTAAGGAGATGGGTGTGCAGGTCTTGACAGTCTATGCCTTTTCAACGGAAAACTGGACGCGACCAGAAAAAGAAGTGTCCTTCATTATGAATTTGCCGGTTGAGTTTTATGACCGCTATGTGCCAGAATTACACAGAAACAATGTAAAAATTCAAATGATTGGCGACACGAAGCGACTTCCTAAAGCAACCTTTGAGGCCTTGGAGAAGGCTGAGGAGCTGACTCGCTTGAATACGGGGTTGATTTTGAATTTCGCCCTGAACTATGGCGGCCGAGCTGAAATCAATCAAGCGGTTCAGAAGCTTGCCCAAGATGTTTTAGATGCGAAAGTTCAGCCAGCAGATATTACAGAGGAAATGCTTGGAGATTACCTCTATACCAGCAGTTTGCCTGCAAGTTTACGGGATCCTGACTTGGTTATTCGTACGAGTGGCGAGCTGCGCCTTAGCAATTTCCTGCCTTGGCAGACAGCTTATAGCGAGTTGTATTTTACAGATATCCTTTGGCCGGATTTCGATGAGAGGGCTTTGAAGGATGCGGTTGTAGAGTATAATCGTCGCAATCGACGCTTTGGCGGTGTATAAAGGAGGGAGAAAAAGATGAGTTTAGATTTACAAAGACGTCTTCTTTTTGGAGGAATTGCTCTAGCAATTTTTATTCCTCTAGTGAAGATGGGAGGGATTCCCTTCCAGATCAGTGTTGGCCTTCTAGCTATGCTAGCAGTGCATGAATTGCTTAAGATGAAGGGGCTTCCGACAGCGACCTTAGAGGGCGGATTGGCTATGCTGGCAGCTTTCGTCTTGACCCTGCCACTTGAAAATTACTTGAAGTTTTTGCCCGTGGATGGCAATGTGATGGCTTATGGCTTGGTTGTTTTCGTCTTGCTAGGAGCGACTGTTTTAGGTTCCTCTTATAGCTTTGAAGATGCGGCTTATCCGATTGCTTCTAGTTTTTATGTTGGTCTAGGCTTTAATGCTTTGATCGATGCCCGTTTGGTGAATGTGGACAAGGTTTTGCTGGCTCTCTTTATCGTCTGGGCGACAGACAGTGGAGCCTACCTGGTTGGTACTCGCTACGGACGGAGAAAATTATTGCCAAAGATATCGCCAAATAAAACCATTGAAGGCAGTTTAGGAGGCATTATCTCAGCGGTGCTGGTTTCTGCGATTTTTATGTCTGTCCGTCCACAAGTTGCCACTCCATATAGCTTTGTGACCATGCTGCTCTTGACAGTTGTCTTTAGTATTGCTGGCCAATTCGGTGATTTGGTAGAGAGCGCTATTAAGCGTCACTTTGGTGTCAAAGACTCAGGGAAGTTTATTCCTGGGCATGGCGGTGTTTTGGATCGCTTTGATAGCTTGCTTTTTGTCTTTCCACTGATGCACCTCTTTGGCCTGTTCTAAGGAGTTTGGTGGCCAAGCAGCCGAAAGCCTTCTTGGCTTAATGAACAATCTTAAGAGAAAGATTAGACTTATGCAGATTATTACATTTATTATTATTTTTGGGATCATCGTGGTGGTTCATGAGTTTGGACATTTCTACTTTGCCAAAAAATCAGGCATTCTAGTTCGTGAGTTTGCCATTGGGATGGGTCCGAAAATCTTTGCTCATATTGGCAAGGATGGAACAGCCTATACGATTCGGATTCTGCCGCTCGGTGGTTATGTCCGCATGGCTGGCTGGGGCGAGGATTCGACAGAAATCAAAACAGGTACGCCAGCTAGTCTGACCTTGAATGAAGATGGGAAAGTCGTCCGCATCAATCTGTCTGGCAAGAAAATCGATCAGACAGCTCTGCCTATGAATGTGATCAGTTTTGATTTTGAAGAAAAGCTGGAGATTACAGGGCTGGTCTTAGATGAGACCAAGACTTATTCTGTTGATCACGATGCGACCATTGTTGAGGAAGACGGAACGGAAGTTCGGATTGCTCCGCTGGATGTCCAGTATCAAAATGCGACTATTTGGGGACGACTCATCACCAATTTTGCTGGCCCCATGAATAATTTCATTTTGAGCATTCTAGTTTTCATGCTCTTGGCCTTTCTTCAAGGCGGTGTCCAAGATGAAAATAGCAATCATTTTCGGGTGCTAGAAGGTAGCGCTGTTGCCAAGGCAGGGGTGAAAAGCAATGACCAGATTCTGAAAGTCAACAATTATGAGATTGCAAACTGGGACGACCTAACCAAAGCCGTGTCAGCAGCGACGAAGGATAAGGCAGATGCACCAACATTGACCATCACTTATAAGAGTGACGGTCAGACTCGTAAAGTGGACATTGAGCCTAAAAAAGAGGGTGACCGCTATCTATTGGATGTTTCACCTGCTATCAAGACTGGTTTTTGGGACAAGGTAGTCGGAGGCTTTACCGCTACTTGGACGACTACAGGTCGGATTTTGACAGCCTTGAAAGATTTGATTTTTAACTTTAATTTAAATAAATTGGGCGGTCCAGTTGCTATTTATAATGTCAGCAGTCAGGCAGCTCAGCAAGGTCTGCCGGCTATTCTGAGTCTCTTAGCTATGCTGTCTCTTAATATCGGGATCTTTAATTTAATTCCGATTCCGGCTTTGGACGGTGGAAAAATTGTCCTCAATATCCTTGAGGCTATCCGTCGCAAACCCTTGAAACGGGAAACAGAAAGCTATGTTACCCTCGCAGGGGTAGCTGTCATGGTTGTCCTCATGATCGCTGTGACTTGGAATGATATTATGAAATTGTTCTTCTAACATTTAAAAAATTGAAAAATATTCTATGAAGGAGTTTTGTTTTTATGAAACAAAGTAAAATGCTAATCCCAACGCTGCGCGAAATGCCAAGCGATGCTCAGGTTATCAGCCACGCCCTTATGTTGCGGGCTGGCTATGTTCGCCAAGTTTCTGCGGGAGTTTACTCTTACCTGCCACTGGCTAACCGTGTTATTGAAAAAGCTAAAAAAATCATGCGGGAAGAGTTTGATAAGATTGGTGCAGTTGAAATGCTGGCGCCTGCCCTGCTTAGTGCAGATCTCTGGCGCGAGTCAGGTCGTTACGAGACCTACGGTGAAGACCTCTACAAGCTGAAAAATCGCGAAAAATCAGACTTTATCTTAGGTCCGACACACGAAGAGACCTTCACTTCCATTGTCCGTGATTCTGTTAAATCTTACAAGCAATTGCCACTCAATCTCTATCAAATCCAACCTAAGTACCGCGACGAAAAACGTCCACGTAACGGCCTTCTTCGTACTCGTGAGTTTATCATGAAAGACGGTTATAGTTTCCATGCCAACTATGATAGTTTGGATGTAACTTATGATGAGTACAAATCAGCCTATGAGAAAATCTTCACTCGCAGCGAGCTAGATTTCAAAGCCATTATCGGTGACGGTGGTGCCATGGGTGGTAAGGACAGCCAAGAATTTATGGCAATCACACCTGCTCGTACAGATCTTGACCGTTGGGTCGTTTTGGATAAGTCAGTTGCCTCGTTTGATGAAATTCCTGCAGAAGTACAAGAAGAAATCAAGGCAGAATTGCTTAAATGGATGGTTTCTGGGGAAGATACCATTGCCTACTCTAGCGAGTCTAGCTATGCAGCCAACCTAGAAATGGCAACCAATGCTTACAAACCAAACAAAAAAGTAGTGACTGAAGCAGAGTTGGTGCGTGTAGAAACTCCTGACTGCAAGACCATTGATGAGGTAGCAGCTTTCCTACAAGTTGATACAGAAGAAACAATTAAGACCTTGGTTTACATGGCTGATGAAAAGCCTGTCGTAGCCCTCCTTGTCGGCAATGACCAACTCAACGAAGTCAAGCTGAAAAATCATCTGGGAGCTGATTTCTTTGAAGTCGCTAGTGAAGAGGATGTTCGTCAGATCTTGGGCGCAGGCTTTGGCTCACTAGGCCCAGTCAATCTGCCAGAAGATGTGACCATTATCGCAGACCGTAGAGTCCAAGACCTTTCTAACGCTGTAGCAGGAGCCAATGAAGATGGCTACCACCTGACTGGTGTTAATCCAGGCCGTGATTTTAGCCCTGAATATGTGGATATCCGCGAAGTTCGTGAAGGTGAAGTGTCTCCAGACGGTCAAGGTATCCTCAAGTTTGCTCGTGGGATCGAGATTGGGCACATCTTCAAGCTGGGAACACGCTACTCTGACAGTATGAATGCCAATGTCTTGGACGAAAATGGCCGTGCAGTGCCGATGATTATGGGCTGCTATGGTATCGGTGTCAGCCGTCTCCTCTCTGCTGTTATGGAGCAACACGCTCGTCTCTTTGTCAATAAAACTCCTAAGGGTGAATTCCGCTATGCTTGGGGTATCAACTTCCCTAAAGAACTGGCACCATTTGACGTTCACCTGATTCCGGTCAATGTCAAGGATGAGGAAGCTCTTGCTCTGACTGACCAAATCGAGGCTAACTTGTTAAACGCTGGTTATGAAGTCTTGGTGGATGATCGCAATGAGCGTGCGGGTGTTAAATTTAGCGACAGCGATTTGATTGGTCTCCCAATCCGTGTGACAGTTGGTAAGAAAGCCGCAGAAGGCATCGTCGAAGTCAAGATTAAGGCTACGGGTGATACCATTGAAGTCCATGCTGATAATCTGCTAGAAACTCTGTCTATTTTGACAAAATAAAAACAACTGCCAGTTTTGTCTGGCAGTTTTCTTTTGCTTATTGGACCTGAAAATGCTATAGTAGGGAAAAATGGATTGGAGGAATGAATGATGGGATTATTCAGTGGTTTATTGGGCAATGCTTCTCAGAAAGATATTGAAAAAACAGAAAGAGAATTGGAGAATATTCTGACGCCAGCAGAAAATGTGGAGTTGGCTTTCAGTCTTATTCGTGACTTGATTGTCTTTACAGATAAGCGCTTGATTTTGGTGGACAAGCAGGGAGTGACAGGTAAGAAAACGGCTTATAAGTCTTATCCTTATCGCTCCATTTCTCGTTTTTCAGTGGAAACGGCTGGCCACTTTGACCTAGACGCTGAGCTGAAAATCTGGGTTTCCAGTGCTGAGGAACCAGCCGAAACCTTAACCTTCCGAAGTGATAAAAGTGTCATTGCCATCCAAAAAGCGCTGGCGGAAGCAGTATTGAGATAAAAAGCGGTTTCAACCGCTTTTTTTGCAAACAAAAACTAACCATAGCTTATTAGCTTGGTTAGTTCATAAATAAAGTTTGACGATCTGGAATACTTCCTATCTAGTTGTCTTCACTAGGGAAAGTTTCACCAAAATGCAGCTCAGAGTATGGAGTTTCAAAATGACCTCCGTCATAAGTTACCTTGACTGAAGTTATTCCAAAGTCAACGATTATTGGTTTTGTAGCTGTTATAAAGACATAGCGATTAGCGTTTTGTTTTATATCATAGACTTTTGCTGCTCCGTAAATGGAATCGGAAGCATAGATATCTCCATTTTTAGTCGATTTGCTTATTTCAATGGTCTTCTTAACAGGAGAGTAGGATAGATTATAAGCTTCTTTTTTTCCAATGCCTTGTGTAATAAAAGTTTCGTTGTCATCACTTTTAGCTTGAAAGTGAATAAAATTTTTATCAAAACTTTTCTGAGCGTTGTTCATAACGAGAAATACATTTACTCCCCATGCAGCTAAGCCCAAAATAAGAAGAGAAGCGATACCAATAAAAACAGTTTTTTTAGTTAAGCGCATAAAAGCTCCTTGAAAATCATGCTATTGGAGAAGTGAAAGCCAATAGCTTGCTCTAAAAAATTTTTTCTACGTTTTTTCTTGCTGGTGAACTAAGGACTTGGCTAGCAAGACAGGATAGTTTCTAAAGTAAAAAATAAGTCAGAAAAGATTTCATTCTTCTGTGAATCCTTGAGATAGCAGAAAAGCAAAGAAATCTTCGGGCTTTTCCTTAAGTTTTTTGAATAGGTTATCTTTAGTTGTTTCCCCTAAAGCAGCCATGACTTGTTTTTCTTTTGCTTTGCTGAGATCAAAGTGGGCAACTTGTGCAACGGTTTTCTTGTCCTCTGAAACTTTGACTTCAAGTGTGACTCCATCTAACTTGCTGAATTTATCATAAAAGTCACCAGCTTTTAATTCTTCTTGATAAATGTTGCTGATTTCTTCAGGACTCTTACTTTGTTCGTCCTCTTGAGTCGGTTTCGTAGCCATAAAATCGAAGGCTCGAATCTTATCTTTTTGATAATAAGCGACAATTTTATTATTGTATCCGTTAGGCATGTTGTAAGCAAAAGTCTTAGTTTTTACTTTCTCTTCTTTTTTTGGCTTGCTTTGGCTCTGACTTTGGTTGGGTTTGTTTTCGTGCTTAGTTTGCTTAGGCATGCTGCAGGCAGTCAAAGCCAGCAGACAGGCGCTAGCTAGTAAAATTTTCTTCACAGTTAAGACTCCTTTTGATAAATGTTTTTTCTATTATATCATAACTTAGTTTTAAGACAAGAAAACATATAAATATATAGACGTCAACAACTTTACTCCGCTCTTTTTCTATCGAAAAAAGTGCTGATTTATGGTAAAATAGGGTCACTACTGTACGAGGAAATGTCATGTCAAACAAGTTTGAAATTTTAATGCATCAACTGGATATGCCACTGGAAATGAGAAATTCAGAGGCCTTTTTGAATGCTGAAATTGAGAAAGTTCTGGTCCATAAGGTTAGTCGGGTCTGGGAGTTTCATTTTTCTTTTGCGAATATCCTGCCCATTGAGATTTTTCGGGAATTGCAGAAGCGCTTAGCTCAAGAGTTTTCTAAGACAGGTAATCAAGCTGTTTTTGAAATTCATTGTCAGACTCCTCAGGTGTCGGATGAGCTCTTACAGGCTTATTACCGGCTGGCCTTCGAGGAAGGTCCATGTGCCAGTCATGGCTTCAAGAGCCTGTATCAGGATTTGCGGGTCCATTTGGATGGGGACAAGCTGCTGATTGAGGGGGCTTCGACCATTGATACGGAGCATTTTCGTAAGAATCACCTGCCCAATCTCAGTCGTCAGCTGGTCAAGTACGGCTTTCCACATCTGACCTGTCAGGTTCAGCACAGCGATGAGCTGACCCAGCAGCAAGCAGAGAATTTCCAGGCGGAGAATGATAAGATTGTCCAGGCGGCCAATGAAGAAGCACTAAAAGCCATGGAATCCCTGCAGCAGATGGCGCCGCCGCCAGAGGAAAAGCCAGTCTATGACTTCCAAGCTCGCAAGGCTGCGGCTAAACCAAATCTGGATAAGGCAGAGATTACTCCTATGATTGAAGTTCAGACTGAGGAAAATCGTCTGGTCTTCGAGGGAATGGTCTTTGACTTAGAGCAGAAGGTCACTCGGACAGGCCGGGTCTTGCTCAACTTCAAGATGACAGACTATACCTCCAGCTTCTCCTTACAGAAATGGATGAAAAACGAAGAAGAAGCCAAGAAGTTTGACATGATTAAGAAAGGCGCCTGGCTGCGCGTGCGGGGAAATGTGGAGATGAACAATTTCACCCGCGACCTGACCATGAATGTGCAGGATGTCCAGGAAGTTACCCACTATGAGCGCAAAGACTTGATGCCTGAGGGGCAGAAGCGGGTTGAGTTTCACGCCCATACCAATATGTCTACTATGGATGCCCTGCCTGAGGTAGAGAAAATTGTTGCAACAGCGGCCAAGTGGGGCCACAAGGCTGTCGCTATTACCGACCATGGCAATGTGCAGAGTTTTCCCCATGGCTACAAGGCTGCCAAGAAAGCTGGTATCCAGCTGATTTACGGTATGGAGGCCAATATTGTAGAAGACCGGGTGCCCATCGTCTACAATGAAGTGGACATGGAGATGAGCGATGCGACCTATGTAGTCTTTGACGTGGAAACGACAGGCCTTTCAGCGGTTTACAATGACTTGATTCAAGTTGCTGCCAGCAAGATGCACAAGGGCAATATCATCGCTGAGTTTGATGAGTTTATCAATCCTGGGCATCCCCTGTCGGCCTTTACTACGGACTTGACTGGGATTACAGATGAGCATGTCCGCAATGCCAAACCGCTAGAGCAAGTGCTGAAAGAGTTTCAGGAATTTTGCCAGGACAGTGTCCTCGTTGCCCATAATGCCACCTTTGACGTGGGCTTTATGAATGTCAATTATGAGCGTCATGGCCTGCCGAAAATTACCCAGCCGGTCATTGACACGCTGGAATTTGCCCGCAATCTCTATCCAGAATACAAGCGTCATGGTCTAGGGCCTTTGACCAAGCGTTTCCAGATTGCTCTGGAGCACCACCACATGGCTAACTATGACGCGGAAGCGACGGGCCGCCTCCTCTTTATCTTTATCAAGGATGTGGCTGAAAAGCATGGTGTGACCAATCTCAAGGATTTGAATACGGATCTGGTCGATGAGAATTCCTACAAGAAGGCTCGGGTCAAACATGCGACCATTTATGTGAAAAATCAGACGGGGCTCAAGAATATTTTCAAACTAGTCAGTCTGTCCAATACTAAATATTTTGAAGGTGTCCCGCGGATCCCACGGACCGTGCTGGATGCCCATCGTGAAGGACTGATTTTAGGCTCAGCCTGTTCAGAAGGTGAAGTCTATGATGCCGTTGTCTCTCAGGGGGTGGATGCGGCTGTCGAAGTGGCCAAGTATTATGACTTTATCGAGGTCATGCCACCAGCTATCTATGAGCCGCTGATTGCCAAGGAGCAGATCAAGGACCAGGAAGAACTGCAGACCATTATTCGCAATCTGATTGAGGTCGGCGATCGCTTGGGCAAGCCTGTCCTTGCGACGGGGAATGTCCACTATATTGAGCCGGAAGAAGAAATCTATCGGGAGATTATCGTCCGCAGTCTGGGTCAGGGAGCCATGATTAACCGGACTATTGGCCACGGTGAAAATGCCCAGCCAGCTCCGCTTCCTAAGGCTCACTTCCGGACCACCAATGAGATGCTGGACGAATTTGCATTCTTGGGTGAGGACTTGGCTAAGAAGCTGGTCATCACCAATCCGAATCAGCTGGCGGAAACCTTTGAGCCGGTCGAGGTAGTCAAGGGTGACCTCTATACACCTTTCATTGACAAGGCCGAGGAGACAGTTGCCGAGCTGACCTATCAAAAGGCCTTTGAGATTTATGGCAATCCGCTGCCAGATATCGTAGACTTGCGGATTGAAAAAGAGCTGACTTCTATCTTGGGGAATGGTTTTGCCGTGATTTATCTGGCTTCTCAGATGCTGGTGCAACGATCCAATGAGCGGGGTTATCTGGTAGGTTCACGGGGGTCTGTCGGATCCAGCTTTGTCGCGACCATGATTGGGATTACCGAAGTTAATCCTCTGTCACCCCACTATGTCTGTGGCAAATGTCAATACAGCGAGTTCATCACGGATGGATCTTATGGTTCTGGCTTTGATATGCCGGATAAGGACTGTCCAGAATGTGGTCACAAGCTGAGCAAGAATGGTCAGGATATTCCTTTTGAGACCTTCCTTGGATTTGACGGGGACAAGGTACCTGATATTGATTTGAACTTCTCGGGGGAAGATCAGCCTAGCGCTCACTTGGATGTGCGTGATATTTTTGGTGAGGAGTATGCATTTCGGGCTGGAACCGTTGGTACCGTTGCGGCTAAGACGGCTTATGGATTTGTCAAGGGCTACGAGCGCGACTATGGGAAGTTCTACCGAGACGCCGAAGTTGAGCGTTTGGCGCAGGGAGCCGCTGGAGTCAAGCGGACGACTGGACAACACCCGGGCGGAATCGTTGTAATCCCTAACTACATGGATGTTTATGACTTTACACCGGTCCAATATCCAGCTGACGATGTGACGGCCGAGTGGCAGACCACCCACTTCAACTTCCATGATATTGATGAAAATGTTCTCAAGCTAGACGTTCTGGGACACGATGATCCGACCATGATTCGGAAGCTTCAGGACTTGTCTGGCATTGATCCAAATGACATTCCTATGGATGATGCCGGTGTCATGGCCCTCTTTTCTGGAACAGACATTTTGGGGGTGACTCAGGAGCAAATCGGTACGCCGACTGGTATGCTGGGGATTCCGGAGTTTGGGACCAATTTTGTACGGGGCATGGTTGATGAGACCCATCCGACGACCTTTGCTGAGCTCTTACAGCTATCTGGTCTCTCTCATGGTACGGACGTTTGGCTGGGCAATGCTCAAGACTTGATCAAGCAAGGGATTGCTGACCTGTCCACCGTTATCGGCTGTCGGGACGACATCATGGTTTACCTCATGCACAAAGGCTTGGATCCTAAGATTGCCTTTACGATCATGGAGCGCGTGCGGAAGGGCCTTTGGCTGAAGATTTCTGAAGAAGAGCGTAACAGCTACATCGCAGCTATGAAGGAAAATAATGTGCCAGAATGGTACATTGAGTCCTGTGGAAAGATCAAGTACATGTTTCCCAAGGCCCATGCAGCAGCCTACGTTATGATGGCCCTGCGGGTAGCCTACTTCAAGGTGCATCATCCGATTTATTACTATTGTGCTTATTTCTCCATCCGGGCTAAGGCCTTTGATATCAAGACTATGAGTGGTGGCCTTGATGCCGTCAAACGCCGGATGAGCGAAATCGCTGAAAAGCGCAAGAACAACGAAGCTTCCAATGTAGAAATTGACCTTTATACGACTCTGGAAATCGTCAATGAAATGCTGGAGCGGGGCTTCAAATTCGGCAAGCTAGATCTTTACAAGAGCCACGCGACCGAGTTTCTCATCGAAGGAGATACCCTTATCCCGCCTTTCTCTACCATGGACGGTCTGGGTGATAACGTTGCCCGCCAATTAGTTAGAGCGCGGGAAGAAGGTGAATTCCTTTCTAAGACGGAGCTCCGCAAGCGTGGCGGTCTCTCTAGCACCCTAGTTGAAAAAATGGACGACATGGGCATTCTGGGTAATATGCCAGAGGATAACCAGTTGAGTTTGTTTGATGAGTTTTTCTAAAATATAGAAAGAGGTTTTTATGAAACTTACCATTTCCGCTCAGGATAAGCCTGCGCAAAAGGTGTTTGATTACCAGCTGGAGTTTGACCCAGATACGATTTTGAAAATGACCGCTTTGATTTGCGGTACGGTGGCAGCGATTAGTCTGCTGTCCCTGTTTAAAGAGAAATAACGAAAGAAAAGAGAAAACAAAATGGTTTTACCAAATTTTAAAGAAAACTTAGAAAAATACGCTAAACTCTTGGTTGCCAATGGTATCAACGTGCAGCCAGGTCATACGGTGGTGCTCAATATTGATGTGGAGCAGCGTGAGTTGGCTCACTTGATTGTCAAGGAGGCCTATGCCTTGGGTGCGCATGAGGTTATCGTTCAGTGGACAGATGATGTGATCAACCGTGAGAAATTCCTCCACGCACCAATGGATCGTTTGGATAATGTGCCAGAATACAAGATTGCTGAGATGAACTATCTCTTGGAGAACAAAGCCAGCCGTCTTGGGGTTCGCTCATCTGACCCAGGTGCCTTGAACGGAGTGGATGCGGACAAGCTTTCAGCTTCTGCTAAAGCGATGGGACTTGCGATGAAGCCAATGCGGATCGCAACTCAATCCAACAAGGTCAGCTGGACTGTAGCAGCGGCAGCTGGACTTGAGTGGGCTAAGAAGGTCTTTCCAAATGCTGCGAGCGACGAAGAAGCAGTCGATCTCCTTTGGGATCAAATCTTCAAAACTTGCCGTGTTTACGAAGAAGATCCCGTTAAGGCTTGGGAAGAGCATGCGGCCATCCTCAAGAGCAAGGCAGAAATGCTCAATAAAGAACAATACTCAGCCCTTCACTACACAGCGCCGGGGACAGATTTGACACTTGGCTTGCCAAAGAACCACGTCTGGGAATCAGCTGGTGCCATCAACGCACAGGGCGAAGGATTCTTGCCAAATATGCCGACAGAAGAAGTCTTTACAGCGCCTGACTTCCGTCGTGCAGATGGTTATGTAACCTCTACAAAACCGCTTAGCTATAACGGAAATATCATCGAAGGTATTAAGGTAACCTTTAAGGATGGCCAGATTGTGGACATTACTGCTGAGAAAGGGGACCAGGTCATGAAAGACCTTGTCTTTGAAAATGCGGGTGCGCGTGCCTTGGGTGAATGTGCCTTGGTACCAGATCCAAGCCCGATTTCTCAGTCAGGTATTACCTTCTTTAACACCCTTTTCGATGAGAATGCTTCAAACCACTTGGCTATCGGAGCAGCCTATGCGACTAGTGTGGTTGGCGGAGCAGAGATGAGCGAAGAAGAGCTTGAAGCTGCGGGCCTCAACCGTTCAGATGTTCACGTGGACTTTATGATTGGCTCTAATCAAATGGATATCGATGGTATCCGTGAGGATGGAACACGCGTACCACTCTTCCGTAATGGAGATTGGGCAATCTAAGATTTTAAGTTGTTTTGACGGGCACTTTTAATCTGACAGCTCCCACCTGTTTCTTGAAAAGTATTCTTAGAAACATAGAAAGAAGGATCCTATATGATTGGTAGTATGTTTGTCGGTTTTATTATTGGTCTCATGGCTGGGGCTATCACCAGCCGCGGGGAACGTATGGGCTGTATCGGAAAAATCCTCTTGGGCTGGTTTGGTTCATGGCTTGGGCAATTGCTTTTCGGCCACTGGGGACCAATGTTAGCGGACACAGCTATTCTTCCCTCAGTCTTGGGCGCTGTGATCCTTTTGGCTCTTTTCTGGGATCGAGGTACTTAGAATAGTGTAAAAGAAATACCTAGACGTGAAAACGTCTAGGTATTTTTGATTGCAATATATGATCGTTTATTCCAGTACCAGCATGCCGTCTTTCACTGCGAATGGATCTTTTTCATTGATACGATCGTAAAACATGATGCCGTTGATGTGGTCGATCTCGTGTTGAACCACGATAGAATTGTAGCCTTTGAGTTTGATGCGGTGTTTTTGACCGTCCTTGTCAAAGTAATCCACGGTCACTCGTGCATGACGCACAACATAGCCTGGTACCTCTCGGTCAGCGGATAGGCAGCCTTCTCCATCAGCCAGAGCAGCATCTTGCACAGAGTGGGCAACAACTTTAGGATTGTACATGACCTGAGCTAGGGAGTAGGCTTCTTTAGGCGGATTTCCTTCTTCGTCCTCCAGATTTGGCACTAGCACAGCGATAATCCGCTTAGAAATATCCAGCTGAGGCGCTGCTAGACCAACTCCGCCACGGAGCCCCATTTTTTCAGCCATGACAGGATCTTGAGAATGTTTCAAAAACTGCATCATTTTCTCACCTAAAATGATTTCCTGATCAGATAGGGGAAAGCTGACTTCCTCAGCCACCGCACGCAAGGTAGGATTTCCCTCGCGAATAATATCGCTCATATCAATCAAATGAGCTGCCTTGGTTAATTTATCCATAACCGATTTTTTTTCACTAACAGACATGATTCTCTCCTTTTTCTTTCTTTCATCATAACACAAATCCCGCCAGAAATAAAGAAAGGGCTTGTCCTTTTATCAGAGGAGAAATTTTTCGAAAGAATACTCTTTTTAATGGCTAATTTTTCAAGAAAAGATGATTGCGTCTTTTTCTAAAAAGCTGTATGATAGAATGAGTGTGATTTTTAAAGGAAAATAGAATGAAAAAGTTTATGGAAAAAGTGAGTATTCTCTCACTTTCTTTAGTGTTGACGACCTCCTTTTCGATTTCCAGTGCCCAATCGGCTATGTTTGCTTTTTATAAAGACCTGCCGGAAAGCTGGATTGAACTGCTGATTTCTCTCCCATCGGCTGGGATTATGCTCATGCTAGTTTTAAATGGCCTAGTGGAGAAATATTTATCGGAACGAAAGATGATTGTGACAGGGCTCTTGATTTTCGCTCTTTGCGGCTTTGTTCCTCTCGTGAATAAGGAATATTGGGTGATTTTTGCCTCGCGCCTGATCTTTGGTATGGGAGTTGGTTTGCTCAATGCTAAGGCCATCTCGATTATCAGTGAGCGTTATGAGGGCAAGGAACGGATTCAGACCTTAGGTCTGCGTGGATCGGCTGAAGTTGTTGGGACAGCCCTCCTGACGCTTGGAGTGAGCCAGTTGCTTCGCTTTGGCTGGGAAATTTCTTTCTTGGTCTATGCGTCGGGTTTGATCGTTCTAGCCCTCTACCTGCTCTTTGTTCCCTATGGCAAGGAGGAGAAGCATCATGAGGCTCATCAGGAAGGAAAGGGTCTGACAGCTGCACAGTGGTTTCTGACAATCGGCCTAGCCCTAGTAGCAGCGGTGATTGTCTTGACGAATGTGGTCATCAACGTGCGCGTGCCCGGACTGGTTGAAAAGTCTGGTATGGGGAATGTTCAGACAGCAGGTTTGATTCTTTCAACTATGCAGTTGATTGGTATTGCCGCAGGCTTGTCCTTTGCACCTCTTCTTCATTATTTCAAGGAAAATCTATTGACAGTTGCAGGAGTGGCCTTTGGCCTTACTTCGATCATGATTGGCCTAGCACCAAATCTCTTGCTCTTGAGTGTGGTTACCATCGCTTCTGGCTTTGTTTATAGTGTCAGTCTGACAGCGATTTTTCATATTCTTTCAGAGAGAATCCCTAGCAAATCCTTGAATCAAGCAACCTCGATTGTGATTTTAGGCTGCAGTGCTGGAGCTACCGCTACAACTTTCTTTTTGTCCTTGATTAGTCAATTTTCAAGTCAAGCTTCCTTTATTTTTGGCGTTTTGGGAAGTCTGATGGTTTTAATGGCAGTGCTGGCATTCGGAATTCTCAAGAAAAAGTCTGCTTAGGAGGAGATATGCGTCTGGATAAATTTTTAGTGGAAAGTGGACTTGGCTCGCGCAGTCAAGTCAGGCAACTATTGAAAAAAGGTCAAGTCTGGGTCAATGGGGCAGCGGTCACGTCGGCCAAGACACAGATTGATGAGCGGTCAGATCAGATTGTGGTGGATGGTCAGCCCCTTGTTTATGAGAAATTTGTCTATTATCTCTTAAATAAACCTAAGGGTGTCATTTCTGCAACTGAAGATGACCGCCATAAAACGGTTTTAGATTTATTGGACGATACTGCCCGTCAAAAAGAAGTCTTTCCTGTGGGGCGGTTAGATGTGGATACGCATGGCCTTCTACTTTTGACCAATAATGGTCAGCTATCGCATGCTATGCTGTCTCCCAAGCGCCATGTGGCTAAGGTTTATCAGGCTCATGTTGCCGGTCTGATGGATCAGGCAGATGTTGAGCGTTTTGCTCAAGGAATCGAGCTTAAAGACTTCACTTGTCAGCCTGCACAGCTCGAAATTATCGAAAGAAATGAAGGAGCGAAGACTAGTCTGGTCCGTATCACGCTCTCAGAAGGCAAGTTTCATCAGGTGAAGCGGATGGTTCTAGCGTGTGGGAAGGAAGTCACCGACCTTCAACGCTTGTCTATGGGGCCTCTCCAGCTTGATCCAAGTCTGGAACTGGGCCAATGGCGGCGCTTGACAGAAGAAGAAATGCAGAGCTTGGAAATCTTTCAAGTTGAACTATAGAAAACCAGGAAAGTGGAGCAATATATTGCTTCACTTTTTTGCTTTATTTGACAGTTAAGCCTTGATATGATAAGATTTAGGTAACTATATCTAGAAAAAGTTTCAGAGGAAATTATGGCAATTGAAAAGACAGTCAGCGAGCTGGCCGAGATTTTAGGAGTCAGCCGTCAGGCAATCAATAATCGTGTCAAGGCTCTGCCGCCAGAAGATACAGAAAAAAATGAAAAAGGGGTCACAGTCGTGACCCGCAGTGGCCTGATTAAGCTAGAAGAAATTTATAAAAAGACCATTTTCGAAGATGAGCCAGTTAGCGAAGAAGTCAAACAGCGCGAGTTAATGGAAATCTTAGTGGATGAAAAAAATGCTGAGATTTTGCGTCTTTATGAGCAACTCAAGGCTAAAGATAACCAGCTGGCTAAGAAAGACGAACAACTCCGTGTCAAGGACGTGCAGATTGCTGAAAAAGATAAGCAGCTAGACCAGCAGCAGCAGTTGACAGCCAAGGCTATGAGCGAGCGGGAAACCCTTCTTTTGGAGCTGGATGAAGCCAAGGAGAAGGTACAAAAGCAGGAAAACAAAGGATTTTTCGCCCGTTTATTTGGTAAATAAGAAAGAAAATCTCAGTTGAAAAGCTGGGATTTATTTTTCAAAGAAGGGGTGGTGCCAAGATGGCAATAACAGGAGCGGACTCACTGTAGCCACTGTAACTTGACTACCCTGTTTCGCCTAAATTTTTGAAAGAAGAATAAGATGAAACCAGAAAAACTTAGCTTTAAGCGCTTTTATCATAATTTAGACAAGATCCTAGTTCTCTTTTTCATGGTCTTCATGATGATGGAGTATGCATGGATCCCCTTTAATTCCTACGCAGCAGAATACCTACTCAAACAGACAGGATATCTTTTTTTGTCTTACAACAATGTCTGGGCAGTCCTCAGTTCCAACTGGCTAGTCGGTCTAGGCTTTCTAGTCCTTGTTGTGGTCAATCTCTTTGTCGCCTATTTCCAGAGCGGCATGATTTTCATGGGGATTCGCAATCTCTTGGATAAAGAAAATCGACCAGTATTCGCTTTTCTTGGAAAAACATTTAGGGATAGTTTTGCTATTGTCAAGAAGGCTGGTCCAGGGAAAATGCTCTTTATCGTACTTTATATGGGCTTTCTCTTTCCTTTTTTGCGCCAAATTATGAAAATCTACTATCTCAATAAAATTTTGGTTCCGGATTTTATTGTCACCTATTTGGCAAATAATATTGTGTTCGCTGTTTTCATGGGGCTTCTTGTGGTCGGCATGCTTCTAGTGGCAGTGCGACTAATGTTTGCCCTACCACAGCTCTTTTTTGAGCACGCAACAGTTCCTCAGGCAATTCGCTTTAGTCTGGCCAAGACCAAGAACCGCCTTTTCTTTTACACTAGGCATCTTTTTTGGATTATTATCAAAAGCTTTCTGCTTTATACTTTTCTCTCAGCTCCAGCTATACTGGGACAGCGATACGCGAACACTCAACCAAATGAGGTTGTCCTCTTTAGCGGTATTGTAGCTTTTGTCCTGATTAAGTTTGCCTACTATGCTATGTTGTCCTATTTCCTTCTCAAATTTGTCTCCTTCCTGACAGATCGTACCTTAAATGACTATCCGACGAAAAAAGGCCTGTCTCTAATGCGTTGGTTTGTTCTGACTATTGCCAGCTTAAGCTTTGCATTAGAAGGTTATGTCTATCTAAATTTCCCTTTGGAGAACGTTCCGATTACGATTTCCCATAGAGGGGTTTCGAGGGAAAATGGAATCCAAAATACCGTAGAAGCATTGGAAAAAACAGCCTTGCTCAAGCCTGACCTAGTAGAAATGGATGTACAGGAAACCAAGGATGGGCAATTTGTTATGATGCATGATGCAAACCTGAAGCAGTTGGCAGGTCTGGATGCCCAACCTCAAGACTTAACCTTGGCCGAACTAACTTCGCTAGTGATTTCAGAAAATGGCTATCGAGCTAAGATTTCTAGTTTTGACGATTACTTTACTCGTGCCAATCAACTTGGCCAGCGCCTCTTGATAGAAATCAAGACCAGCAAGAAAGACTCCAAGGATATGATGGAGCGATTCTTGAGCAAGTATGGTGCCAAAATCAAGGTTTATCAACACCAGATTCAGTCTTTAGACTACCAAGTTATCGATCAGGTTGTCAAATATGACTCCTCTATCCCCAGTTTCTTTATCCTGCCTTATAATACAATCTTTCCACGAACTAAGGCTTCTGGCTACACCATGGAGTATTCAACCTTGGATGAAAATTTTGTCAATAAACTCTGGCAATCCGACAAACGTCTCTATGACTGGACCATTAATGATGAGGATAGCATCGTCAAATCTTTTCGCTTAGGAGTGGATGGGATGATTACAGATGATTTGGAGTTGGTTCAGACTTCCATCAAAGAACTCAAGGATGATCCGGACTATACTACCCTTCTATTAAATAAGTCTATAGACTTGCTAAGTTTTTCTTAGAATAGCAGTAGAAAATGAACCCGAGTAATAGAGTAGAGTCATTGCATGTCTACCATAATATTCAGAAAATTTAGTTTACTTTTTTCCTTTCTTGTGCTATAATCCTAAGTAAACCTAAAAAACAAAATTGGAGAATTCGTATGAAAAAAAGCAAAGTATTAGCTTTAGCTGGGGTTAGCCTTCTTTCAGTAGGCGTTTTAGCTGCTTGTTCTGGTTCATCAAAAGGAAACAGCGCATCTAAAGCTTATAATTATGTCTATGTTGCTGATCCAGAAACATTGGACTATGTGACATCTGGTAAAGCTTCAACAGTTGACCTCGTGACAAACGGTGTGGACGGTTTGTTGGAAAATGACCAATATGGTAATTTTGTACCGTCTATTGCAGAGTCTTGGACTGTTTCTAAAGATGGTTTGACTTATACTTATAAAATCCGTAAAGATGCTAAATGGTACACTTCAGAAGGTGAAGAATACGGCGATGTGACAGCTCAGGACTTTGTGACTGGTCTCAAGCATGCTGCCGACAAGAAATCTGAAGCCCTATACCTTGTTCAACAATCTGTAAAAGGCTTGGATGACTATGTGACTGGTAAGACAACTGACTTCTCTACTGTCGGTGTCAAAGCAGTTGATGACCACACTCTCCAATATACTCTGAACCAACCTGAACCACAGTGGAATTCAAAAACAACTTCACAAGTTCTTTGGCCAGTTAACGCAGATTTCCTTAAGAAACAAGGGGACAAATTCGGTCAATCTACTGACCCATCTTCTATCCTTTACAATGGACCATTCTTGATGAAGTCTATCACTGCTAAGTCTGCTGTTGAGTATCAAAAAAATGAAAACTACTGGGATAAGAAAAATGTTCATGTCGATACTATCAAGTTGTCTTACTTTGATGGACAAGACCAAGATGCCCTTGCTCGTAACTTTAAAGACGGCGCCTACACAGTAGCTCGTCTCTACCCTACCAGCTCAAACTATGCTGGAGTAGAAAAAGACTTTAAGGACAACATCTACTTTACTGCACCAGCTGCTACTGTAAATGTGATGAGTATCAACCTTGACCGCCAAGCTTACAACCACACAAGTAAAACAACAGATGCTCAGAAGTCTGCTACTAAGAAAGCAATTCTAAACAAAGACTTCCGTCAAGCCTTGAACTTTGCTATCGACCGTAAGTCTTATTCAGCACAAGTTAATGGTGAAGAAGGTGCTCCTTACGCTGTTCGCAATACTTTTGTACCGCCAACCTTTGTTCAAGCCGGTGATAAGTCTTTTGGCGATCTAGTCGAAGAAAAAGTGGCTACATTGGGCGACGAATGGAAAGGTGTTAAACTTGAGGATGGTCAAGACGGACTCTATAATGCTGAGAAGGCAAAAGCAGAGTTTGCAAAAGCAAAAGCTGCCTTGCAAGCAGAGGGAGTTGAATTCCCAATCCATCTAGATCTTCCAGTTTCTCAAACATCGAAACCATTGATCAACCGTGCTCAATCCCTTAAGCAATCTGTTGAAAAGGCTTTGGGATCTGAAAATGTGGTGGTAGATATCCAACAAATGTCAGAAGATGACCTCTTCAATATTACTTACTACGCACCAAATGCTGCCGCTGAAGATTGGGATATTTCAATCCTCGTTAGCTGGGGTCCTGACTATCAAGATCCATCAACATACACAGACATTCTGAAAACTTCAGCAGCTGAAACAACAAAAACCTACCTTGGCTTTGAAGGAGCAGATAATGCTGCAGCTAAGCAAGTTGGTTTAGATGAATATGACCGCTTGGTAGATGAAGCTGGTAAAGAGACTTCAGATGTTGCTACTCGTTACGAAAAATATGCAGCAGCTCAGGCTTGGTTGACAGATAACTCTATTATTGTTCCATTGATGGCAAACCAAGGAGCAGCACCATTTATCTCACGTGTCGAGCCGTTCTCAGGCGCTTATGCCCAAACTGGTAATAAGACAAGTTCTACTTACTTCAAACGTATTAAAGTGAAAGATGAAGTAGTAACGAAGAAAGACTACGAAGCAGCTCGTAAGAAATGGCTGAAAGAAAAAGAAGAGTCAAATGCGAAAGCACAAAAAGATCTCGAAAGTCATGTAGAATAAATCGTTCACTAGAACTTTCTCTAATAACGAGAGAAAGTTCTTTTGAAATTTAAAGGAAACGATAAATGAAGAAATACATTTTTATGCGTATTTTACGCTCAATTGTGTCGATTTTCTTGGTAACGACCTTGACCTATACCATTATTTATACAATGGTTCCGAGAAGATTGATTTTCAAACAAGACCCGAACTATAATAAGATAGCCACAACCGAAGATAAAAAGACAAACTATGAAAATACAGTCTATGAACGGATGGGTTATATTGATTATTATGATACAAAAGAGTTGCAGGAAAAAGCCAAGAAGGAAAATAAATCTGTAACTACTGAGGCAACCGATGAGAATAAAAAAATCTACGAAGCCTACGTTGAAAAACTTGGCAAAGGTTGGAAATTGTATCAATTCAAAGAAAGCAAAGAATTCTATGCTGTTCGTGAAGTTCCAGTTTACGAGCGCGTACTTGAGTTCTATGCTAATCTGATTCAGATTGATCATCCAAATGTGATTCAAGATGAGGAAAATCCAAATCTTAAGCGCTATATCCGTATCGAAAATGACCCGGCCATTGGTTGGTCAGTCGTAGGTTCTGGTACTCGTCATAAATATCTTCTATATTTCAATGGCCAATTCCCATTTGTTCACCAAAACTTTGTTAGTTTGAACCTAGGAAATTCTTATCCTACTTATGCGAATACGCCTGTATTGCAAGTTATTTCCCAAGGACAAGGACAAACAAAATCATCAGAAGTTCAATTCCCAACAGGTAAGAAAACTTCTGCTGTAGATATTTATTCTCGTACCTACAAGACTCCAAGTAAGGCAGACTCGCAGGATATTGCTAAATATGGCAAGGGAGATGCTTACACTGCAACCAAGAATAACTATCAAAACCCATCGATGATTGTAAGCTCATCTATTATTGGTCTGATTGGTGTGGCGCTTTCTTATTTGATTGCTGTTCCGCTTGGTTCTTATATGGCTCGCTTGAAGAATACTTGGTTTGATAGTATTTCAACAGGTGCCTTGACCTTCATGATGTCACTGCCAACCATCGCTCTTGTTTATATTGTTCGTTTGGCTGGTTCAGCTATTGGACTTCCAGATTCCTTCCCAATTTTGGGAGCGGGCGACTGGCGTTCGTATGTTCTGCCATCCTTGATTCTTGGACTTCTGAGCGCACCTGTGACAGCGGTCTGGATTCGTCGTTATATGATTGACTTACAATCCCAAGACTTTGTTCGCTTTGCTCGTGCCAAAGGTCTTTCTGAGAAAGAAATTTCGAACAAGCACATTTTCAAAAATGCTATGGTGCCATTGGTGTCTAGTATTCCAGCTTCTATCGTTGGTGTTATTGCAGGTGCGACCCTGACAGAAACTGTCTTTGCCTTTCCTGGTATGGGTAAAATGCTGATTGATTCCGTTAAGGCATCAAATAACTCAATGGTGGTTGGTCTTGTATTCATTTTCACCTGTCTTTCAATTTTTGCCCTCTTAGTTGGTGATATCTTGATGACAATGCTTGACCCACGTATTAAATTAACATCTAAAGGAGGTAAATAATGGCTACAATTGATAAAAGTAAATTCCAATTTGTCAAACGTGACGATTTTGCCTCTGAAACGATTGATGCTCCAGCTTATTCATACTGGCGCTCCGTTATGCGTCAGTTCTTGAAAAAGAAATCAACGACGATCATGTTAGGAATTCTGGTTGCCATCGTTTTGATGAGTTTCATTTATCCAATGTTCTCGAATTTCGATTTCAATGATGTCAGCAAGGTAAATGACTTTAGTATGCGTTATATCAAACCAAATGCTGAACACTGGTTTGGAACAGACAGTAATGGTAAATCTTTGTTTGACGGTGTTTGGTTTGGTGCGCGGAATTCTATCTTGATTTCCATTATTGCAACACTCATTAACCTGATTATCGGAATTATTATTGGTGCTATCTGGGGAATTTCCAAAGCGGTTGACCGTGTCATGATGGAAGTCTACAATGTTATTTCAAATATTCCAGCACTCTTGATTGTCATTGTCTTGACTTACTCTATCGGTGCTGGTTTCTGGAACTTGATCTTCGCCATGACCATCACTGGCTGGGTAGGGATTGCTTATACGATCCGTATTCAAATTATGCGTTATCGTGATTTGGAGTATAACTTGGCATCGCGTACCTTGGGAACTCCAACATATAAGATTGTGACCAAGAATATCATGCCCCAGTTGGTATCTGTTATTGTGACGACAACTTCTCAAATGCTTCCAAACTTTATCTCTTACGAGGCATTCCTATCCTTCTTTGGGCTTGGTCTTCCTGTAACAGTACCAAGTTTGGGACGCTTGATTTCCGACTATTCACAAAACGTAACAACCAACGCTTACCTTTTCTGGATTCCATTGACAACCCTGATCTTGGTATCCCTGTCCTTCTTCGTAGTTGGTCAAAACTTAGCTGATGCAAGTGATCCACGGACACATAGATAGGAGTAAATATGACAAAAAATAAAAATGTAATATTGACTGCTCGCGATATTGTCGTGGAATTTGACGTTCGTGACAGAGTATTGACTGCCATTCGAGGCGTTTCCCTTGACCTAGTTGAAGGTGAAGTTCTAGCTCTGGTTGGAGAATCTGGCTCTGGTAAATCTGTTTTGACAAAAACATTTACTGGAATGTTGGAAGAAAATGGCCGTGTAGCTCAAGGAACGATTGATTACCGAGGAACCGATTTGACTGCCCTAAAGAGCAACAAGGACTGGGAACCCATTCGTGGTGCTAAAATTGCGACTATTTTCCAAGATCCGATGACTAGTCTAGATCCGATTAATACAATCGGAAGTCAAATTACCGAAGTTATCATAAAACACCAAGGAAAAACAAGCAAAGAAGCCAAAGAAATGGCAATCGACTACATGACTAAAGTTGGAATTCCAGACGCTGAAAAACGTTTTGAAGAGTATCCCTTCCAATATTCTGGTGGGATGCGCCAACGGATTGTTATCGCGATCGCCTTGGCTTGTCGTCCAGATATTCTGATCTGTGATGAGCCAACAACGGCCCTCGATGTGACGATTCAAGCCCAAATTATTGACTTGCTTAAGTCATTGCAGGCAGAATACCATTTCACGACTGTCTTTATCACCCACGACCTTGGTGTTGTAGCAAGTATTGCTGATAAAGTGGCGGTTATGTATGCTGGCGAAATCGTTGAATATGGAACAGTTGAAGAAATCTTCTACGATCCAAAGCATCCATATACATGGAGCCTGCTATCTAGCTTGCCTCAGTTAGCTGAAGCAAATGGTGAACTTTACTCGATCCCAGGTACACCACCATCGCTATATACTAGCATTAAAGGGGATGCTTTTGCACTTCGTTCGGACTATGCAATGGCTATCGATTTCGAAGAAAAGGCTCCTGCCTTTCAGGTTTCCGATACGCATTGGGCTAAGACCTGGCTCTTGCACGAAGATGCACCAAGAGTTGAGAAGCCAGCTATTATCGAAAACCTTCATGATAAAATTCGTTCAAAAATGGGCTTCAATCACTTAGAAGCTTAGGAGGAAGGAAATGACTGAAAAATTAGTTGAAATTAAAGATTTAGAAATTTCCTTCGGCGAAGGAAGTAAGAAATTTGTTGCTGTAAAAAATGCGAATTTCTTTATCAATAAAGGAGAAACTTTTTCCCTAGTAGGTGAATCTGGTTCTGGTAAGACAACCATCGGCCGTGCTATCATCGGCTTGAACGATACTAGTGCAGGTGAGATTTTATACGAAGGTAAAAAGATCAACGGGAAGCAATCTAAAGCTGAGGAAGCTGAATTGATCCGTAAGATTCAGATGATTTTCCAAGATCCAGCTGCTAGCTTGAATGAGCGTGCTACGGTTGACTATATCATTTCAGAAGGTCTTTATAACTATCATCTTTTTGAAAATGAAGAAGACCGTCAGCAAAAGGTTAAGAATATCATTCGTGAAGTTGGTCTTTTAGCTGAGCATTTGACACGCTATCCCCACGAATTTTCTGGTGGTCAACGTCAGCGGATTGGGATTGCTCGTGCCTTAGTCATGGAGCCAGATTTCGTTATTGCGGACGAGCCAATCTCTGCCTTGGACGTTTCCGTCCGTGCGCAAGTCTTGAATCTTTTGAAAAAATTCCAAAAAGAACTTGGCTTGACCTATCTCTTTATCGCCCATGACCTATCGGTAGTTCGTTTTATTTCAGATCGAATCGCTGTTATCTATAAAGGGGTTATCGTCGAGGTTGCAGAGACGGAAGAGTTGTTTAACAACCCTATCCACCCTTATACGCAATCCCTTTTGTCTGCTGTGCCAATTCCAGACCCAATTTTGGAGCGTAAAAAGGTCTTAAAGGTTTACGATCCAGAGCAGCATGACTACTCAGTGGATCAACCTAGCATGGTTGAGATCCGTCCTGGTCACTATGTCTGGGCTAATGACGCAGAAGCTGACCGCTATAAAAAAGAATATAAATAAAAAAGAAGCTGTAGAAACATAGAATTGAATGTTTCTCGGCTTTTTTATTGTCATTTCAGCAAATTTATGGAAATATACGCAATCGCTTGCATACTAAAACTTCACCTTATTCTATATATTATTCCACTAAATATAGGAAAAAGTCGCAAAATAATTTTTATAAAAGCCTTTACAAAATTAAAAATAGTGGTATAATAGTATTATTCAATGCAAACGATTTCATCAAGGGATGGTTTGTGAAAATATAAGGAGGTCTGGATGATGAAAGATTCATTCAAAAACATTTTTAGCTTTGAATTTTGGCAAAAATTCGGTAAAGCTTTGATGGTGGTTGTTGCGGTTATGCCCGCAGCAGGTTTGATGATCAGTATTGGTAAGTCAATTCCGATGATCAATCCTGAGCTAGGTTTTCTAGTGACTACTGGTGGCGTTTTAGAACAAATTGGTTGGGGGGTTATCGGTAACCTGCATATCCTCTTTGCTCTTGCTATTGGAGGTAGCTGGGCGAAAGAACGTGCTGGTGGTGCCTTTGCGGCAGGTTTATCCTTCATTTTGATTAACCGTATCACTGGGGTTATGTTTGGTGTATCAAGCGATATGCTGAAAGATTCTAAAGCAGTGGTTAGCACTTTCTTAGGAGGAAGCATCAAGGTTTCTGATTACTTTATCAGTGTTCTTGAGTCTCCTGCTTTGAATATGGGGGTTTTCGTCGGAATCATCGCTGGTTTTGTCGGAGCAACAGCTTATAACAAATATTACAACTTCCGTAAATTGCCAGATGCTTTGTCATTCTTTAATGGTAAGCGTTTTGTACCATTCGTTGTTATCTTGCGTTCAGCGATCGTAGCAATTGTTTTGTCATTCGTATGGCCAGTTGTTCAATCAGGTATCAACAACTTCGGTGTTTGGATTGCAAATTCACAAGATACTGCACCAATCCTCGCACCATTCATCTATGGTACTTTAGAACGTCTCTTGCTTCCATTTGGTTTGCACCACATGTTGACTATCCCAATGAACTATACTCAACTTGGGGGAACTTATGAAGTATTGACTGGTGCTGCTAAAGGAACTCAAGTATTTGGACAAGATCCACTTTGGTTGGCTTGGGCAACTGACTTAGTTGGTACTAAGACAGCTGATCCTACTAAGTACCAATATTTGCTTGACACATTCCACCCAGCTCGCTTCAAAGTTGGACAAATGATCGGTTCATTTGGTATCCTTATGGGTGTTGCTGCAGCTATTTACCGCAATGTAGATGCTGACAAGAAACACAAATACAAAGGTATGATGATTGCGACTGCTTTGGCAACCTTCTTGACAGGGGTTACTGAACCAATCGAGTACATGTTCATGTTTGTTGCAACACCGCTGTATATCATCTATGCTTTTGTACAAGGTGCTGCATTTGCAATGGCTGATATCGTCAACCTTCGTGTACACTCATTCGGATCAATCGAATTCTTGACTCGTACTCCAATGGCAATCAATGCTGGTTTGGGTATGGATGTCATCAACTTTATCTGGGTTACAGTTCTCTTTGCAGTGATCATGTACTTCATTTCTAACTTCATGATCAAGAAATTCAACTATGCAACTCCAGGACGCAACGGTAACTATGAAACAGCAGAAGGTTCAGATGAAGCTTCTTCATCAGAATCTGGTAATGGCAAAGTTGCTGCAGCTTCTCAAGCCGTTAATGTTATCAATCTTCTAGGTGGTCGTGCTAATATCGTTGATGTAGATGCATGTATGACTCGTCTGCGTGTAACTGTCAAAGATGCTGAAAAAGTTGGAACAGCAGAACAGTGGAAAGCTGAAGGCGCTATGGGCTTGGTTATGAAAGGCCAAGGCGTTCAAGCTATCTACGGACCAAAAGCTGACGTTCTTAAATCGGATATCCAAGACTTGTTGGATTCAGGAGAAGTGATTCCTGAAACTCTACCAAGCCAAAAAGCTGAGTCTGCAGCTGCAGCAGTTAGCTACAAAGGTGTGACAGAAGCAATCGAAACAGTTGCTGATGGTGAAGTTGTCAAGTTGGAAGATGTGAAAGATCCAGTCTTCTCACAAAAAATGATGGGTGATGGATTTGCGGTTGAACCAGCAAATGGCAAGATCTATTCTCCAGTAGCTGGTAAAGTGACAAGTGTCTTCCCTACAAAACATGCTCTTGGTCTTTTGACTGAAGCTGGTCTTGAAGTTCTTGTTCATATCGGTTTGGATACTGTTAGCCTTGAAGGCAAACCTTTTGAAGTACATGTAGCAGAAGGACAAACCGTTGCTGCAGGTGATCTATTGGTAACAGCAGATTTGGCGGCTATTAAAGAAGCGGGTCGTGAAACAACCACTATCGTTGTCTTCACAAATGCTCCAGCAATCAAATCAGTAGCAGTTGAGAAATTCGGTAAAGTCGCTCCTAAGACAGTTGTGGCTAAAGTAGAATTGTAAGATAGAAAAGAGAAATCATGGCAAAATTCCTGACTTTAAATACTCATAGTTGGATGGAAGAAGAGCAAGAAAGCAAGCTAAATCAGCTAGCTGAGCGGATTCTTCAAGAAAAATATGATGTCATTTGCCTGCAGGAAGTCAATCAATTAGTGGAGTCTGAACAGGTTGTTCAGGCTCCCTTCTATTATGCGGTAGATGGCGCCATTCCGATTCATCAGGATCACTATGCCCTGTGTCTGGTTGAAAAGCTAGCTGAGGCAGGTCTGGACTATTACTGGTCTTGGGCTTATAATCATATTGGTTTTGATATTTACAATGAAGGGGTTGCAATTCTGTCCAGAAAGCCTCTGAAGGCAAGAGAACTCTTGGTGTCTGATGTCAATGATCCAAGTGACTACCATACGCGTAAAGTCTTACTGGCAGAAACAGAGCTCGATGGTCAACTCATCACGGTTGCTTCTTGTCACTTATCTTGGTGGGATAAAGGCTTCCAAGAAGAATGGGCCAAGTTTGAATCTGAGCTTTTGCAAGTTGAGACTCCGCTAGTTCTCATGGGTGATTTTAACAATCCTGTTGATTATGAAGGCTATCAGCACATTATCCAAAGTCCACTTGCTCTCCAAGACAGCCATAAGGTGGCTGACCAAACGATTGGTACAGCGACGGTCGAAGGCGATATTGCTGGCTGGGCAGGAAATAAAGATGCTCTAAAAATTGATTATATCTTTACAAGTAAAGATTTCAATATTGAAAGATCTGCTGTTGTTTTTGATGGGCAACGTGGTCCAGTCGTTAGTGACCATTTTGGCTTGGAAGCACAAGTCCATTTCTAAGCTTGTCTGAACAATAGAAATAAACTAAAAATCGTTTTAAATGTTTGTTTTGCTTAAACAGCATTTGAAGCGATTTTTTGCTTTTTAGAGGAAAAGTGCAAAGAAGTCTAGAGCCTAGAAGTTCTGCTGCTAAAGATAGGATAATCTTTCCATTTCATGCCTCAGACGGAGGTTTTTTTGCTTAATTTTGTTACAATAGAGATGTAAGGAAGGGAATAGCTATGTGGAAAGTTCAATTATTCATCTTTGTTGAAGCGATTCTATTATCAATGGCGCTGGTTACCATGCTGGCTGCCGATTTTTCACGTGTTGTTCTCATCATGCTACTCTTTCTCTTGTTTTTATATTATTATTTCGGCAAGCAGAGAGGCAATTCGCTGTTAGTCGCGACTATGATTGTCTTCTTTTTCATTGTCATGCTCAATCCTTACGTTATAGCCGCTGTGCTCTTTGCCTTGATTTACGGCATGATCGTAGCCTATCCTTATCTGTACAAGGAAAATCAGGAGACTCATCTTTTCTTTGAAGATGCGACCGAAGTTCGGGCTGAAAAAAATCGTTGGTTGGGGGATTTGCAGCATTTTTCAAAGGATGACTGCCAGTTTCATGATATCAACCTTTTAAGAATGATGGGTAAGGACACCATTCACTTAGAAGATGTCATTGTGGTCAATCATGATAATGTGATTGTGATTCGTAAGGGATTTGGGGATACCAAGATCGTCATTCCTTTGGATGTGGAAATTCAGCTTCAGATCAATACCCTATACGGAGACTTGAATTTTTTAAATCATCCGCCACGTAAGCTACGCAATGAAACGATTTCGTTGACAACGCCTGACTATAAGAGAGCCAGCAAAACTGTAAAAATTGTTTTGGTCAGCTTTTTAGGGAATGTGGAGGTTGTTAGAAAGTGAAAAAAACAAGTTATTTGCTTATTTTTCTCTATACCTTCTTTGTTTTAGGGATTATCTTTCATTACATTTTTAATCTTTTTAATTTAGAATGGCAAAAGCTGCTGAATAATCTGGACTTGCTCCAGTCCTTTGCTTTCTTTGTTCTGGTTCTGGGCTTAGCGCTGACTATTTTCTTGGCCGCTGCTGCGCGCTTCCTTCAGCATCTGTCTCTTTCTCAAGTTCAAAAGAATTTAAAAGCTATTTTAGAAGGCGGTGACATACAAGAAACTGGGCAGGTAGAACTGGACGATTCTCTCGTCCGCTTGAAAGAAAAGTTGGATAGTTTAACCGAAAATTTGCAGAAATCAGAGAATCAGGCTTTACAGGCTGAAGAGAAGATTATTGAAAAAGAACGCAGACGGATTGCTCGCGACTTGCATGATACGGTCAGTCAGGAGCTATTTGCTGCCAATATGATTCTCTCAGGTGTCGCTGGAAACGTGGAGCGTCTTGATAAAGACAATCTCCAACAACAGTTAAAGGGAATCGCAGACATTCTAGAGACAGCGCAAAAAGATTTGCGGATCTTGCTCTTACATTTACGGCCGACAGAGTTGGAAAATCGGACCTTGGTAGAGGGCATGAATGTCTTAATCAAAGAATTGACAGATAAGTCGGACTTGACTGTCCAGTTTAAGCATGAGGTGGTCAGCCTGCCCAAGCAGATAGAGGAGCATATTTTTAGGATTATTCAAGAAATCATCAATAATGCTTTGCGCCATGCTCAGGCTAGTCGTCTGGACCTCTATCTCTATCAGACGCCAAATAGACTCAAACTCAAGGTTTCTGATGACGGAATCGGTTTTGATCCAGCTAGCTTGACTGACATGAGTTATGGTTTGAAAAATATTGAAGATCGAGTGCATGATATGGCTGGCACCCTGAAGATTCTGACGGCTCCCAAAAAAGGAGTTTCTATCGAAATCAGTGTTCCATTGTTAGAGGGGGAAAAGGATGAGAATATTACTAGTGGATGATCATCAAATGGTCAGATTGGGCTTAAAAAGCTTTTTTGAATTACAGGACGATATTGAAGAAGTAACAGAGGCTACAAATGGTAGAGAAGGTGTCGAAAAGGCTCTGGAAAGCCGTCCAGATGTGATTATGATGGATATTGTTATGCCAGAGATGAGTGGCATTGATGCTACTTTGGCTATCTTGAAAGAATGGCCAGAGGCAAAGATTTTGATTTTGACGTCCTATCTGGACAATGAAAAAATCTATCCTGTCTTGGATGCCGGTGCCCGTGGCTATATGTTGAAGACTTCCAGTGCGGATGAAATTCTCCACGCCGTCAGAAAGGTTGCAAAGGGTGAATTTGCCATTGAAACAGAAGTCAGTAAGAAGGTCGAATACCATCGGAATCATATAGAGCTTCACGAGGATTTGACAGCGCGGGAGCGGGATATTTTGGGGCTTTTAGCCAAAGGTTATGAAAACCAGAGGATTGCTGATGAGCTCTTTATCTCCTTGAAAACGGTCAAGACGCATGTGTCCAATATTTTGTCTAAGCTAGAAGTGAGCGATCGGACACAGGCAGTTGTCTATGCTTTTCAGCATCATCTTGTTCCGCAAGATGATTTTTAATGATATAATAGAGAAGATTAAATTGAAAGAGGAAGATATGAAGGCGAAATTAAAATATAAGGCAAAAAAGATTAAGATTGTTTTCTTTGATATCGATGATACCTTGCGGGTCAAGGAAACAGGCTTCATCCCAGAATCCATCAAAGTTGTATTTAAGCAACTGAGAGAAAAGGGAATTCTGACAGGAATTGCTTCTGGTCGTGGCATTTTTGGAGTCGTTTCAGAAATTCGTGACTTGGATCCTGATTTTTTTGTTACCTTGAATGGGGCTTATGTTGAAAATAGAAAAGGCGAAGTCATTGCAAAAACGGTCATTCCGCAAGAATGCGTGGAATCCTACATTTCCTGGACCAAGGAAGTGGGCATTGAGTACGGTTTGGTAGGCAGTCACGAAGCGGCTTTGTCTGTTCGCAATCCTATGATTTCGTCAGCAATTGATATCATTTATCCAGATCTGGATGTCAATCCTGATTTTTATCAAGATCATGAAATCTATCAAATGTGGACTTTTGAGGATGTAGGTGACAGTTTGCAGTTGCCAGAAGATTTGGCCAAGTCTCTACGTATGGTACGTTGGCATGAGCATTCATCGGATGTCGTACCGAAAGAAGGTTCAAAGGCAGCTGGCGTTGCCAAGGTCGTGGAGCACCTCGGTTTCAAACCAGAAAATGTTTTAGTTTTTGGCGACGGACTCAATGATTTAGAATTATTTGACTATGCAGGGCTCAGTATTGCTATGGGAGTTTCCCATGAGGAATTGCAGAAAAAGGCTGATTTTGTCACAAAAACGGTCGAAGAAGACGGGATCTTTGACGCCTTGGAGCAATTGGGCATGGTGGAGAAAGAATTGACCTTTCCACAGCTCCATCTTGACGAGGTTCAAGGCCCAGTTGCAAAGATCAAAACAAACTATGGTGAACTGAAAATTCAACTCTTCCCAGACCAAGCACCCAAAACAGTTGCTAACTTTATCGCCTTATCAAAGGATGGCTACTATGACGGAGTAATCTTCCACCGAGTTATCAAAGATTTTATGATTCAAGGTGGCGATCCGACAGGTACTGGTATGGGCGGAGAGTCTATCTACGGCGAACGCTTTGAAGATGAGTTTTCACCGGAACTTTATAACATTCGTGGTGCCCTATCAATGGCGAATGCTGGACCAAATACCAATGGCAGTCAGTTCTTTATTGTCCAAAATAGCAGTCTTCCCTATTCAACCAAGGAACTGACTCGGGGAGGATGGCCGAAGTCGATCGCTGAAGTTTATGCTAGCAAGGGCGGGACACCGCATTTGGACCGTCGACATACTGTGTTTGGGCAGCTAGTGGATGAGGCATCTTATGAAGTTTTGGATAAAATTGCAGCGGTTGAAACAGCTTCAATGGATAAACCACTTGAGGATGTTGTCATTGAGACGATTGAGGTTATAGACTAATGAAAATCGGAGATAAGTTAAAGGGCAAAATTACTGGGATTCAGCCCTACGGTGCCTTTGTCGAACTAGAAAGCGGTCTGATCGGCCTCATTCATATTTCTGAGATTCGGACGGGCTATATCGACAATATTCACGATATTTTGAAAATTGGTGATCAGGTTCTTGTGCAGGTAGTAGATTATGATGAGTTTTCTGGTAAGGCCAGCCTGTCAATGCGGACTTTAGAGGAAGAAAAACATCGTTTACCAAGACGGCATCGCTTTTCAAACGATCGTTGCAAAATTGGATTTGCGCCCTTAGGTAAGCAATTGCCAATCTGGATAAGGGAAGCCAAAGCTTTTCTGAAAGAACAAAAAGAGTAAAAAATTCCTACCCAAACGGGTAGGAATTTTGTTAACTCTTTTCACGATTAAGCGTCAAATTCGTAGAGAGCGGTAGATAGGTAACGTTCACCATTATCAGGTGCTAGGGCAAGGACTTTCTTACCAGCTCCTAGTTTTTTAGCGACTTCAATGGCTGCAAAAATAGCCGCAGCAGATGAAATTCCGACTAGGAAACCTTCCTGACCACCAATATGGCGTCCTAACTCTAGCGCTTGATCAGAAGTCACGCGGACAATACCATCATAGGATGCTGTATCCAAGGTCTCTGGAATGAAGCCAGCTGAAAGTCCTTGGATTTTGTGAGGACCTGGTTTCTCACCAGAAAGGATAGCAGATTCGTCTGCTTCAACCGCATAGATTTGGACATTTGGATTCGCTTTTTTAAGAGCATGAGAAACACCAGAGATAGTTCCACCAGTTCCGACACCACCAACAAAAGCATCCAGTCCAGTTTCACCGAAAGCAGCAATAACTTCTGCTCCTGTTGTTCGTTCGTGAACTTCTGGATTGGCTGGGTTGTTAAATTGTAGTGGCAACCAGCCATTTCGCTCTTGGGCGATTTCTTCTGCCTTGGCAATAGCCCCTTTCATTCCTTCGCTACCCGGAGTCAAAACTAGCTCCGCTCCATAAGCTTGGATAATCTTGCGACGCTCCACACTCATAGTTTCTGGCATCACAATGACAACCTTGTAGCCTTTAGCTGCTCCAACCCATGAAAGGCCAATGCCAGTATTTCCGCTGGTTGCTTCAACGATAGTATCGCCAGGCTTGATAAGGCCATCGCGCTCAGCCGCCTCAATCATACTGAGAGCAATCCGATCTTTGATAGAAGAGCCAGGATTGAAGGCTTCTAACTTGACGTAAACCTCAGCAGCTCCTTCAGGAACGATATTATTTAATTTAACAATTGGCGTTCTTCCAACTAATTCTGTGATATTTTGATAAATGTTTGCCATTTTTCCTACCTCAATACTTTAATGAGACTAGTATAAGCTGAAAGTGGCACTTTGTAAAATATAAAAAAGCTATGACTACGATAAAAATTCTTTATCACTAGGCCTAGCTGTTAAGATTATTCAACTGTTAAGGGAATTTCAACCTCGCGCAAACCTTGATCATCAATTTGGATTTTTCCATTGAAAAACTCGATTAATTTCTGCTCTAGCGTTTCTTTCTCTTGTTTGTCAATATAGATGGTTGTGGCAACTAGATCTGTGAACTCTGTATCGAATTCGATCAGATCTTCGGCTTTCAAAAAGTTATCGAAGTTTTGGTACTGGCTATAAGACATTTTAAGGCGCAAGCCGGCCTGTTCCTTAATTTCAATGAGACCAATTTCTTTGATTGCCAAGGCGACGCTGCCTGCATAAGCCCGAATGAGTCCACCAGCTCCTAGCTTAATCCCACCAAAATAGCGCGTGACCACAAAGCAGACATTGGTCAGTTGGTGATTCTCCATGACACCGAGCATAGGAACGCCCGCTGTACCGCTGGGCTCACCGTCATCACTGGTTCGTTTGATCTCACTTTTTTCTCCGACAATAAAAGCAGAGCAATTATGAGTGGCTTTATAGTGCTCTTTTTTGATGGCAGCAATAAAATCCCTGGCTTCCTCTTCTGAGTAAACGCGCTTGGCGTGGCAAATGAAACGAGATTTTTTAATTTCTTCCTGGGCTTGGCCGTCTTGTCTAATTGTTCTATATTCCATAGTTTTATTGTACACAAAAAAATAGATTTTTCCAAAAGTTTTACGAATAAAAAAGTATGTTAGAAAGAAATGATTGCCTAGGTAGGATATTTACAAAAGATCAGATCAGTCCCGAACTGCGCTTGCAGGCCCAGCAGTTACCCAGTATGCGAGAGGAAAGGAGAAAGTTATTTTGCGGCCGCTGTGGCTCTCAAGTAGACAAGGAGAACTACCAGCTACCTGTCAATGCCTACTATTGTAGGGAATGCGTGATTTTGGGGCGAGTTCGGAGTGATCAAGAACTCTACTATTTTCCGCAGGAAGATTTTCCAGAAAATCAGGTACTCAAGTGGCAGGGGCAATTAACAGCCTTTCAAGCGAAAGTTTCTCAGGGACTGTTAGAGTCAGTTGCTCAAAAGCAGAATAGCCTAGTCCATGCAGTGACTGGGGCGGGCAAAACGGAAATGATTTATCAGGTGATCGCAGAAGTGATTGATCGTGGAGGTGCCGTTTGCCTAGCCAGCCCTCGGATTGATGTCTGTTTGGAGCTTTATCGCCGGCTCAAGCTGGATTTTGCCTGCCCTATTTCGCTTTTGCATGGAGAATCCGAGCCATATTTTCGCAGTCCCTTGGTCATTGCTACCACTCATCAGCTTCTTAAATTTTATCGAGCCTTTGATTTGTTGATCGTGGACGAGGTGGATGCTTTTCCTTATGTGGACAATCCTGTGCTCTACCATGCCGTGAAGCAGTCGGTCAAGGAGGAGGAAACGACAATTTTCTTAACTGCCACTTCGACGGATGAGTTGGATAAAAAAGTCCAAAAAGGAGAACTAAAACGCCTTAGTCTTCCTCGCCGCTTCCATGGCAATCCTTTGATTGTGCCCCAAAAAGTTTGGCTGGCAGATTTTCAAAAATATCTATCGAAAAAGAAACTACCGCCTAAATTGAAGAAATATATCGAGAGACAGAGAAAAACAGGCTTTCCTTTACTGATCTTTGCCTCGGAAATCAAAAGAGGTCAAGAATTTGCGCAAGTTTTAGAAAAGATTTTTCCAGCGGAAAGAGTCGGATTTGTGGCTTCAACAACTGAAAATCGTTTAGAAATCGTTGAAGAGTTTCGCAAGCGAGAAATTACCATTTTGGTTACGACAACCATCTTAGAGCGTGGTGTGACCTTTCCCTGTGTAGATGTTTTTGTTCTAGAGGCCAACCATCGTCTCTTTAGCCGTAGCGCCTTGGTGCAGATTTCTGGTCGAGTGGGACGTAGCATGGAGCGACCGACGGGAGATTTACTCTTCTTTCACGACGGCACCACACGTTCAATCGAAAAAGCGATTCGTGAAATCAAGCTGATGAACAAGGAGGCCGGCCTATGAGAAATTGCCTGTTATGCAGCCAGGCAGTAGAAGAAAATAGGACTTTTTCTTCCTTGATTTTATTGCAAAAAGAACAAAATATAATTTGTAAGAATTGTCGAGCAGGATTTGAAGCGATTTCCTCTATCCATTGCCCACGCTGCTGGAAGGAGGGAGAGACGGAAGTCTGCTCGGATTGTCAAATATGGGAAGCGCAAGGCTATTTGGTGAAGCATCAGGCTTGCTTTCTTTATAATGATTTGATGAAGGATTTCTTCAGCAAATACAAATTTCAAGGGGATTATCTTTTAAGATTTGTGTTTGCAGAAGTTCTCAAAAAAAGTCTCAGAAACTTCAAAGAATATACTCTGGTTCCTATTCCAGTCAGTCCTGAAAAACATCAAAGCCGAGGTTTTAATCAGGTGGAAGGCTTCTTGCAAGCAGCTGGCTTGCCTTATAAACAGTTGCTTGAAAAGGAAGATATGATTGCCCAATCCAGTAAAAATCGCGAAGAACGATTAAACAGTCAGCAATGTTTCACATTGGCAAAAGATGTCCTTCTACCAGAAAAAATTCTTCTGATAGACGATGTGTACACGACTGGAAAAACCTTGCAATTAGCTCGAGAATTATTGCTGGAAGCAGGTGTGAAAGAAGTTTTGACATTTTCACTCGCAAGATAAGAAAATATTTGCAAAAAAAGAATGAAAGCGTTATAATGATATTGTAAATAAAACATTTATGTTTAGAAAGAAGGTACTTATATGCTTAAATATAGTATCCGTGGTGAAAACCTAGAAGTAACTGATGCTCTCCGTGACTACGTAGTTTCTAAACTTGAGAAGATTGAGAAGTATTTCCAAGCAGAGCAAGAACTTGATGCACGGGTAAATTTGAAAGTGTACCGGGAGAAGACGGCGAAAGTCGAAGTAACGATTCCTCTTGGTTCTATTACCCTTCGGGCAGAAGATGTTTCGCAAGATATGTACGGATCTATCGACCTAGTTATCGATAAGATTGAACGTCAGATTCGTAAGAATAAGACAAAGATTGAAAAGAAAAATCGGAACAAGGTTGCAACTAGCCAGTTGTTCACTGATGCTTTAGTAGAAGAAGCTGATGCAGCATCTTCCAAAGTAGTACGTTCTAAGCATATTGATTTGAAACCAATGGATCTAGATGAAGCTATTTTGCAAATGGATTTGTTGGGACATGACTTCTTCATCTATACAGATGTTGAAGATAGTACAACGAATGTTATCTATCGTCGTGAAGATGGAGATATCGGTTTGTTAGAAGTGAAATAATGTAGAAAAGCCGTCCAATGGACGGCTTTTTGTTGTAGGGAAAGCTCTCGCTCATTCTACTTCAAAGAATGTTTACGAATAAAGAAATTCTATTTCGTTTTTATAGCTGTCCTATGGTATAATAAAGGGATAAATGTTAGGTGGTAGGTATGGCTAAATTAATTCCTGGTAAAATTCGAACGGAAGGAATTGCCCTCTGTGACAGCAAAAAAGTCGAAATTCTTGACGTCAAAGATTCCTTTTTATACACGCGCGTGGACCAGTACAATCTGCGCTATAGTCTAGATGATGAGGCAGTTTTCTGCTCCTGTGACTTTTTCCAAAAGAAGAAGTACTGTGCCCATCTGGCCGCCTTGGAATATTTTTTGAAAAATGATTCGGCGGGTAAAGATCTGCTGGCGAAGATGACAGAAAAAGAGTCTTCTAGTCAAGAAGCCCAGAAATTGGTTTCTTTTGGCAGTCTATTTTTGGATAAGATTTTGCTAGATAAATCCAGTCAGCAAATGCGTTATGAGCTATCAGCGACTGGACAGGAAGATGCTTACACAGGACAATTTTTATGGAGTCTGCGGATCAGCCGGCTACCGGATGAGCGCTCTTATGTAGTGCGTGATATTTTGTCCTTTTTGAGAACCTTGAATAAGGGTGGGCATTATCAAATCGGTAAGAACTACTATGATCCTATCCGAATGGAGAATTTTGATGAAGCTAGTCAAGACCTACTAGAATTTTTACGGGGCTTGGTGACGGATTATAAGGGACAGGACTCTTCGTTGGTCTTTCCCAATGCTGGACGGCACCTTTATTTCCCAGCCAGTCTTTTTGAGGAAGGTGTGACTCGCTTGATGAATCTCACTTCATTTCGTTTAGAATATAGCTTTTATGATTATGCTGAGGTATTTTTCCAAGATTTGCATGAAGAGGCGGAGATTTATCAGTTTGAGGTGCAAGAACGGGAAAACTTTTTTGAGCTGCTGATATCTGAAAAGAATTATAAGATGCTCTATGGGGGGCAATTTATCTTTCATAATCAGACCTTCTATCAACTGACAGCTCAGCAGACCAAGTTAATCAAGGCATTACAGGAATTGCCGATTGAGCATGAGCGCGTCAAGCGCCTGCAGTTTGATGTGTCTGAGCAGTCCAAACTAGCAGTAAGCTTACTCGAGTTCAAAAAAATTGGCCGTGTGACAGCACCTGAGCGACTGTTCATTCATGATTTTACCGTGGATTTCAATTTTTATTTAGGGACTGACAAGCAAGTATTGCTGGATCTTGTCTTTGATTATGGTAGTCAGACTGTCACCAGTCGTGAAGAGCTGAGAAACCTACCCTTTGCCAGTAATTTTGAGCGAGAACAGCAAGTTTTTAAAGCAATGCTGGAGGCAGGTTTTGCAGATGATTTTATCAGCCAGCGTCCGCCTTTACGACCCGAAGAAATTTACCGTTTCTTCTCTGTCTTGATTCCGCACTTTAGAGCATTGGGCAATGTCTACTTGTCAGATGAGCTACTGGGCCTATCTCAAACAGAACCTCCGAAGGTTTCCATCAGTATGAATGGTGGGCTCTTGGATATCGGATTTGATTTTACTGGTATCGATCAGTCTGAGGTGGATGATGTTCTAGATTCGTTGCTGAGCCAAAAGGATTACTTTATCAGCAAGACGGGTCAAGTTGTGATTTTTGATGAGAATAGTAAGCGAATCAGCCAGACCTTGCAACAATTGAGAAGCAAACATTCTAAAAATGGGGTTATCCAAACGCATAGCTTGGCTGCCTATCAACTCTCTGAATTGTTCAAAGATCAGGAAAGAGTTGACTTGTCGGAAGATTTTCGCCAGCTGGCTTATGATTTGATCCATCCTGAGGATTTTCCTCTGCCTAAGCTGAAAGTTCAGGCCGAGCTTCGAGATTATCAGGAGACAGGAGTGAAATGGTTATCCATGCTGAATAAATATGGATTTGGCGGTATTCTAGCCGATGACATGGGCTTGGGAAAGACTCTTCAGACCATTTCTTTCTTGACTGCTCATTTGACCAAGTCTAAGAAAGTTTTGATTTTGGCGCCGTCGAGTCTAATTTACAACTGGAGTGATGAGTTTGCCAAATTTGCTCCAGACCTAGATGTGGCCGTTGTCTATGGACTGAAAAATGTTCGAGATGCTGTGATTGCAGAAGACCATCAGATTACCATTACCAGCTATGCTTCCTTCAGACAAGATGTTGAAGAGTATCAGGGACTTCATTTTGACTATTTGATATTGGACGAAGCGCAGGTCATGAAGAATGACCAGAGCAAGATTGCTCAATATCTGAGGGCTTTTGAGGTGGAGCGGACTTATGCCTTATCTGGGACGCCGATTGAAAATCATCTCGGTGAACTTTGGTCAATTTTTCAGATCGTCCTTCCGGGCTTATTACCGAGCAAGAAAGCTTTTTTGAAGATGCCGACAGAAACAGTTGCGCGCTATATTAAACCCTTTGTCATGAGGCGTAAGAAAGAAGAAGTCTTGCAGGAGCTTCCTGATTTGATTGAAGTCTCTTACCGTAACGAACTTGCAGATAGTCAAAAGACGATTTATCTAGCACTGCTCAAGCAAATGCAGGAGCGAATTCTCCATGCAACGGAGGAAGAAATCAATCGCAGCAAAATTGAAATTTTGTCTGGTCTTATGCGACTCCGTCAAATCTGTGATACTCCTAAGCTTTTTATGGATGATTATGATGGGGAAAGTGGCAAGCTGGAAAGTTTGCGTGAGCTATTGGATCAGATCCAAGACGGTGAACATCGTGTTCTGATATTTTCACAATTCCGTGGCATGCTGGATATTATCGAGCAAGAACTGAGCCAGATGGGAATGGAGTCCTTCAAAATCACAGGCTCAACTCCAGCAAAAGAACGTCAGGAGATGACCAAAGCCTTTAATCAAGGAGAAAGATCAGCCTTTCTGATTTCTCTTAAAGCTGGTGGTGTGGGTCTCAATCTAACTGGTGCAAATACTGTTATTTTAGTGGATCTTTGGTGGAATCCCGCAGTAGAAGCTCAAGCTATTGGTCGGGCTCATCGTATCGGTCAGGAACGGAATGTAAAAGTTTATCGTATGATTACACGGGGAACTATAGAAGAAAAAATTCAGGAATTACAGGACACCAAACGAAATCTAGTTTCAACGATTCTAGATGGTGCAGAGTCTCGCTCCAGTCTTTCGATGGAAGAAATTCGAGAAATTCTTGGAATTTCTTCTGAATCGCTTGAAAAATAGTTTGAATAGTTTATAATAATGAAGAGTTGAAAGGACATGCTATGACAAATACTAAATTTCCTATAATTGCTGATGACGAAATCATGTTGACAGAAATGCCGCACATGAATTTGTACGATGAGTTGGATCTGATTAGCAACATTAAAGGGGACTACCAGGACCGTAATTATTTAGAATGGATGCCGATTGCTAAGCCAGAAAATCCTGCTCCTAGTCAAACTGTAAGTAAAACTAGAAAGAAGCAAGCTCCAGTTACGGACTTTAAAAAGCCAATTGATAAGAAAGATCCAGCTATTCGCTATGCTGAGCAAGCACGAGAGGAAGCTCGAGCTGATCTGAGAAAAAAACGTTCGGCTGCTTATTTGACAAGCAAGCTCCCAAATAAGGTTCGTAGTCGGAAAGTGGCACCTCCTTTTGAGGGAAATCCAGTTAAACCAACAGCCCCTTTCCAAAAGGAAAATCCAGGTGAGTTGACGAAGTTCAGTGATAAGCTAAAGCAAGATAGCTACATATTAGCGGATGTTCAGTCTCAACCTCTCATAGAAGTACCAACGAATCCAGAAAAAAAGAGAAAGAATAACTATGACTTTCTCAAAACCAGCCAAGTCTATAACAAGGGCAAGAAGCGAGAAAAACACAATAAGCATAAAAAAGCACAGGAATTGGACATCACCAAGTTGAGTTCAGATGCCCAAGGGCAATAAGGCTTCAGTTGTTTAAGATTTAAGGAGTAATCATGACGAAAACCTATCATTTTATCGGAATTAAGGGCTCAGGTATGAGCGCTTTGGCTTTGATGTTGCATCAGATGGGCCATAAGGTTCAAGGAAGCGATGTTGATAAATATTATTTCACTCAGCGTGGTCTGGAGCAGGCTGGGATTCCCATTTTGCCTTTCGATGAGAAAAATCTCCAGTCAGATTTTGAAATTATTGCCGGTAATGCCTTCCGTCCAGATAACAATGTGGAAATTGCCTATGCAGATGCCAATGGTATTAGCTACAAGCGCTACCATGAATTTTTGGGTAGCTTTATGCGTGACTTTGTCAGCTTAGGAGTAGCAGGTGCTCACGGGAAAACTTCTACAACGGGTATTCTTTCTCATGTTCTGTCTAATATCACAGATACTAGCTATCTAATTGGGGACGGTACAGGTCGCGGTTCTGCTAATGCCAAGTATTTTGTCTTTGAATCAGACGAGTACGAACGTCATTTTATGCCTTATCATCCGGAATATTCGATTATCACCAATATTGACTTCGATCATCCAGATTATTTCACAAGCTTGGAAGATGTCTTTAATGCATTCAACGACTACGCCAAGCAGATTACCAAAGGGCTCTTCGTTTATGGTGAAGACGAACAACTACGCCGTATTACTTCAAATGTGCCGATTTACTACTATGGCTTCAAGGAAGAGGGTAATGACTTTGTCGCTCACGATCTCTTGCGTTCCACCAGTGGTTCAGGCTTTAAAGTTTCCTTCCGCGGGCAAGAGCTAGGCGAGTTCCAGATTCCAAGCTTTGGCCGTCACAACATTATGAATGCGACAGCGGTCATCGGTCTCCTCTACATTGCAGGTATTGACTTGAATCTAGTAAGGGAACATCTCAAGACCTTTAGTGGGGTTAAGCGCCGCTTTACAGAAAAGATTGTCAACGACACAGTCATTATTGATGACTTTGCCCATCATCCAACGGAAATTATCGCGACTCTGGATGCAGCTCGTCAGAAGTATCCAAGCAAGGAAATTGTGGCCATCTTCCAGCCGCACACCTTCACTCGGACCATTGCTCTCTTGGACGAATTTGCGGAAGCCCTCAATCAGGCTGACTCAGTTTATTTAGCTCAGATTTACGGATCTGCGCGTGAGGTGGACAAGGGTGATGTTAAGGTAGAAGATCTGGCTGAAAAGATTGTGAAGCGGGCCAATGTTATTGATGTGGACAATGTTTCTCCGCTTCTTGACCACGATAATGCAGTTTACGTCTTTATGGGAGCTGGAGATATCCAAACTTATGAGTATTCCTTTGAACGTCTCTTGTCCAATCTGACTAGCAACGTTCAGTAGGAGGCGCCTGGATGGAAGCACCGATTCGAATCAGACAGGCTGACTTGAGCGACTGGGAAGAAATTCTTGCAATTGAGCAGCTGAATTTTCCAGCAGCAGAAGCAGCTAGTGCAGAAGTTCTAAAAGAGCAGATTGCTGATACTTTTTTGCTAGCAGAGTTGCATGGTCAGCTGGCGGGCTATATTGTTGGACCAGCTATTCAGGCGCGATATTTGACAGATGACCTCTTTAGCAAAGTGAGTGCCAATTCTCCAGAAGGTGGCTTCATTGCCGTCCAAAGTCTGTCCGTCCATCCGGATTTTCAGAGGCAGGGTGTCGGAACTTTGTTGATTGCAGCTCTCAAGGAGACAGTTGTTCAGGAACATCGGCAGGGCATTAGCCTTACCTGCCATGATGAGCTGATACCTTATTTTGAGATGAATGGTTTCGTCCACGAAGGGATTTCTGACTCAACTCACGGTGGGGGTGTTTGGTCTGATATGGTATGGGAAAATCCCAATTTTAAGGAGAAGTGATGATTATCCGTCAAGCTCAAATGGCTGATTTAGATGCCATTTATGCTATCGAATTGGAAAATTTCAGTCCAGAAGAGGCTATTAGTCATGAAATATTGGCAAAGCACATTGAAACGATTCCTTCAACTTTTTTGGTTGCAGAAAAAAGTGGCAAGATTTTGGGCTATTTAGAAGGTCCTGTCCGACCAGAACGCTATTTAAAAGATATTTCCTTTACGGAGGACGTTGAAGATTATAGCTATCTGGCTGGCGGATTTATCTCTGTGACCAGTCTATCTATTTCTAAAGAAGCACAGGGCTTAGGAGTCGGAAAAGCCTTGTTGGACACTATGAAGGAAATTGCGATTGCAGATGAACGCCACGGTATCAATCTCACTTGTCATGATTATTTGATAGCTTACTATGAGCAACATGACTTTGTCAACGAAGGCCGTTCAGCCTCAACGTATGCAGATGAAGTATGGTTTGATATGGTTTGGGAAAATCCTCAGATATAACTTTCATAAATAATATAGTTTTAAAAGTCGGAGATGATTGCATTTATCTGACTTTTAAGATATAATGTTAGGGATTATGAAGAAGGAGATCAAGTTTTTGACTGAAAATTCACAGGATAACGAAAAGACGCTGAGTTTTAAAGAGAAAATTTTGAATGAGTTGGCAGCAGCCAATGGTACCCAAAATCACTCAGTTCAGGAAGAAGCGCAGCCTCTTTTAGGTAAAGAAATGGAATTGGCGGAGAGCTTGGAATCTCTCGTTTCTGCTGTTGAAAAATCTCATGAGGTTCTAGAGAAGGATACTTCAGTAGAGGAAGAACCTAGTAAGATCAAAGTAGAAGAGTCAGTGGAACAAAGCGAGCCTACGGTTCATACTCAGGCAGATGTGCTAGAAAATATAGTTCGTAATTCTACGATTTCAGAAGTTCCATCAAATTTTGATGGACCAGGACAAGCTGATGTTGCTAAGAAGGAAAATATAGAGTCTGGAGAGGTTCAAACTTCTGTACCTCATTCAGAAGCTTATCAAGAAAAGGCAGTACCAGTTGCAGGTGAGATAAAAGAAACAGTGTTAGCTGATTCAAACACTACAGATGAAAGAGAAGTAAAAAAAGACTTTTCTACTGCAGAACCAACGCTAAGCCGTAGAGATGTTGCTCATGGAAAGAAACGTTCACGTGCAGATCGTACCAATAGTAGTAAAAAGAAAAAACGTAAAAACGGCCTAGCCAATCGAATCGTGATGACAGTCTTGGTGCTTTTCCTATTGGGCCTTGGTATTACTGGTTTTGTAGGATACAATTATGTCTCTTCAGCGCTGAAACCAGTAGATGCCAAATCAGCAGAGTATGTGACAGTGGAAATTCCTGCTGGTTCTAGCACCAAACAAATCGGAGAGATTTTAGAAAAGAAAGGCCTGATTAAGAACGCTCAAGTCTTTAATCTTTATTCAAAAATCAGAAGTTATGGTAATTTCCAATCTGGTTACTATAATCTTCAAAAGAGTATGGACTTAGACACGATTGCTAAGCAATTACAAGAAGGTGGAACAGATACACCACAGCCTCCAGTTCTTGGCAAGATAACAATTCCTGAAGGATACACCTTGGAGCAGATTGCCGAAGCAACTACTGTCAATGCTGCAAAAACTGCGAACAAGAATACTAAAACACCATTCAGCAAGGAAGATTTTCTAAATAAAGCTCAAGATGAAGATTTTATTGCAAAAATGGCAGCTAAATATCCGCAGCTTCTAGCAACTTTGCCGAGCAAGGATAGTGGTGTTAAATATCGTCTTGAAGGTTATCTTTTCCCAGCTACTTATGATTATGGAAAAGAAACCACGGTTGAAGAACTGATTGACCAAATGTTGGCTGCTATGAATACCAATCTATCGCAGTATTACTCAACAATTGAGTCTAAGAATCTGACGGTCAATGATGTTTTAACCCTTGCCTCTTTAGTTGAAAAAGAGGGATCAACTGATCAGGATCGCAAAGATATTGCGAGCGTCTTTTATAATCGTTTGAACCAAGCTATGCCACTTCAGAGCAATATTGCGCTTCTTTATGCTCAAGGAAAACTTGGTCAAAAGACAACTCTTAAAGAAGATGCTGAAATTAATACAAATCTTGACTCGCCTTATAATGTGTACAAGAAGCAAGGTTTGATGCCTGGTCCAGTAGATAGTCCAAGCCTGTCTGCTATCGAAGCTACTATTAATCCAAGTAAGACAGAGTACTTGTATTTTGTAGCAAATGTGGAGACAGGGGCTGTATATTTTGCAAATACCTACGAAGAACACGCTAAGAATGTGGAAGAACACGTTAATAGCAAATTAAACCAATCAGGTGAAAGTTCTAACTAAATTATGTGGTTTTCCACATAATTTTGTTTTATCAAAAAATAGAAAGAAGAGAGAAAATAAAGTAATGGCTGAAAAAACTTATCCTATGACCCTTGTAGAAAAGGAAAAATTAGAACAAGAATTAGAAGAATTGAAATTGGTTCGACGTCCAGAAGTAGTAGAACGTATTAAAATTGCTCGTTCTTACGGAGATTTATCAGAAAATAGTGAATATGAAGCAGCAAAGGATGAGCAGGCTTTCGTTGAAGGACAAATTTCAAGTCTAGAGACTAAAATTCGCTATGCTGTGATTGTTGATAGCGATTCAGTTGCTAAAGATGAAGTTGCCATCGGTAAAACTGTTACTATTCAAGAAGTCGGTGAGACTGAAGAAGAAGTATACATTATCGTTGGTTCAGCTGGTGCGGATGCTTTTGCTGGAAAAGTTTCAAATGAAAGCCCAATTGGTCAAGCATTGATTGGTAAGAAGACTGGTGATATTGCAACAGTAGAAACACCAGTTGGCAGTTATGACGTCAAAATCCTAAAAGTTGAAAAAACAGTCTAAGAAAGGTCGAGCTCGCTCGGCTTTTTCTTTATCAATTTATGCTATAATATAGAACAAACAAAGGAGATTGTATTACTGATGGTTTTATCAAAAAAACGAGCACGCCATGTCATCGAGGAGATCATTGCCCTATTTCCTGATGCCAAACCGAGTTTAGATTTTAGAAATCACTTTGAGCTACTCGTGGCAGTCATGTTATCCGCTCAAACGACAGATGCTGCAGTTAATAAAGCTACACCAAATCTATTTTTAGCTTATCCTACTCCAGAAGCTATGGCAGCAGCATCCGAGGCGGATATTGCCAAGCACATTTCACGCTTAGGACTTTATCGAAATAAGGCCAAGTTTCTAAAAAAATGCGCCCAGCAACTCTTGGACGATTTCAATGGACAGGTGCCTCAGACTCGGGAAGAATTAGAAACTTTAGCTGGGGTGGGGCGTAAGACAGCTAACGTGGTCATGAGTGTAGGGTTTGGTATCCCAGCTTTTGCCGTTGATACGCATGTTGAACGCATTTGTAAACACCACGATATTGTCAAAAAGTCAGCAAGTCCTTTAGAAGTTGAAAAACGTGTTATGGACGTTCTCCCACCTGAACGTTGGTTAGCTGCGCATCAGGCTATGATCTACTTTGGTCGGGCTATTTGCCATCCCAAAAATCCAGAGTGCGAACACTATCCTCAACTTTACAATTTTGATCATATTTAAGTTAGTGTCTGTGGATACAAATTTTTACTAGGCGATGAGCGCTTTAAGGGACGTAAAAGAATATTGCGAGAGTTAGAGGAATATTTAAGCGATTTTAGCAGCACGGTGATATAGTGGATAGGGGAGAGGTAAGAGGGAGAGGTTGGCTTTCCCTTTTAATTTATTGAGTTATAGGTAGTTATAGAGGTGTTAGGAAGAAAAGATGAAAAAAAGATAAAAAAATTTCAAAAAAGTGTTGACAAGGGGATAGATAGGTGATATACTGATATAGTTGTCGCTTGAGAGAGCGATAAAGACCTTTGAAAACTGAACAAGACGAACCAATGTGCAGGGCGCTACAACATATGTTGTAGTACTGAACAAAGAAAAAACAATAAATCTGTCAGTGACAGAAATGAGTGAGAACTCAAACTTTTAATGAGAGTTTGATCCTGGCTCAGGACGAACGCTGGCGGCGTGCCTAATACATGCAAGTAGAACGCTGAAGGAGGAGCTTGCTCTTCTGGATGAGTTGCGAACGGGTGAGTAACGCGTAGGTAACCTGCCTGGTAGCGGGGGATAACTATTGGAAACGATAGCTAATACCGCATAACATTGACTATTGCATGATAGTCAATTAAAAGGTGCAATTGCACCACTACCAGATGGACCTGCGTTGTATTAGCTAGTTGGTGGGGTAACGGCTCACCAAGGCGACGATACATAGCCGACCTGAGAGGGTGATCGGCCACACTGGGACTGAGACACGGCCCAGACTCCTACGGGAGGCAGCAGTAGGGAATCTTCGGCAATGGACGGAAGTCTGACCGAGCAACGCCGCGTGAGTGAAGAAGGTTTTCGGATCGTAAAGCTCTGTTGTAAGAGAAGAACGAGTGTGAGAGTGGAAAGTTCACACTGTGACGGTATCTTACCAGAAAGGGACGGCTAACTACGTGCCAGCAGCCGCGGTAATACGTAGGTCCCGAGCGTTGTCCGGATTTATTGGGCGTAAAGCGAGCGCAGGCGGTTAGATAAGTCTGAAGTTAAAGGCTGTGGCTTAACCATAGTACGCTTTGGAAACTGTTTAACTTGAGTGCAGAAGGGGAGAGTGGAATTCCATGTGTAGCGGTGAAATGCGTAGATATATGGAGGAACACCGGTGGCGAAAGCGGCTCTCTGGTCTGTAACTGACGCTGAGGCTCGAAAGCGTGGGGAGCAAACAGGATTAGATACCCTGGTAGTCCACGCCGTAAACGATGAGTGCTAGGTGTTGGGTCCTTTCCGGGACTCAGTGCCGCAGCTAACGCATTAAGCACTCCGCCTGGGGAGTACGACCGCAAGGTTGAAACTCAAAGGAATTGACGGGGGCCCGCACAAGCGGTGGAGCATGTGGTTTAATTCGAAGCAACGCGAAGAACCTTACCAGGTCTTGACATCCCGGTGCCCGTCCTAGAGATAGGATTTTGCTTCGGCACACCGGTGACAGGTGGTGCATGGTTGTCGTCAGCTCGTGTCGTGAGATGTTGGGTTAAGTCCCGCAACGAGCGCAACCCTTATTGTTAGTTGCCATCATTCAGTTGGGCACTCTAGCGAGACTGCCGGTAATAAACCGGAGGAAGGTGGGGATGACGTCAAATCATCATGCCCCTTATGACCTGGGCTACACACGTGCTACAATGGCTGGTACAACGAGTCGCAAGTCGGTGACGGCAAGCTAATCTCTTAAAGCCAGTCTCAGTTCGGATTGTAGGCTGCAACTCGCCTACATGAAGTCGGAATCGCTAGTAATCGCGGATCAGCACGCCGCGGTGAATACGTTCCCGGGCCTTGTACACACCGCCCGTCACACCACGAGAGTTTGTAACACCCGAAGTCGGTGAGGTAACCTTTTAGGAGCCAGCCGCCTAAGGTGGGATAGATGATTGGGGTGAAGTCGTAACAAGGTAGCCGTATCGGAAGGTGCGGCTGGATCACCTCCTTTCTAAGGAAAAACGGAAGCCATTGGTCGTCATGTTTAGTTTTGAGAGGTCTTGTGGGGCCTTAGCTCAGCTGGGAGAGCGCCTGCTTTGCACGCAGGAGGTCAGCGGTTCGATCCCGCTAGGCTCCATTAGGATAGTGATGACTATTCTAAACTTGTCCATTGAAAATTGAATAACTATATCAAATAGTAACAAGAAAATAAACCGAAACGCTGTGAATATTAATGAGTTTAAGACTGAAAGGTCAAAAATAAGGTTAAGTTAGTAAGGGCGCACGGTGGATGCCTTGGCACTAGGAGCCGAAGAAGGACGTGACAAACGACGAAATGCCTCGGGGAGCTGTAAGTAAGCGCAGATCCGGGGATGTCCGAATGGGGGAACCCAACAGGTACTACCTGTTACCCATCTCTGTTAAGGAGATGAGGAGGAAGACGCAGTGAACTGAAACATCTAAGTAGCTGCAGGAAGAGAAAGCAAAAGCGATTGCCTTAGTAGCGGCGAGCGAAACGGCAGGAGGGCAAACCGAAGAGTTTACTCTTCGGGGTTGTAGGACTGCAATGTGGACTCAGATTTTATAGAAGAATGACATGGGAAGGTCAGCCAAAGAGAGTAAGAGCCTCGTATTTTAAATAGAATCTGTACCTAGCAGAATCCTGAGTACGGCGGGACACGCGAAATCCCGTCGGAATCTGGGAGGACCATCTCCCAACCCTAAATACTCCCTAGTGACCGATAGTGAACCAGTACCGTGAGGGAAAGGTGAAAAGTACCCCGGAAGGGGAGTGAAATAGAACCTGAAACCGTGTGCCTACAACAAGTTCGAGCCCGTTAATGGGTGAGAGCGTGCCTTTTGTAGAATGAACCGGCGAGTTACGTTATGATGCGAGGTTAAGTTGAAGAGACGGAGCCGTAGGGAAACCGAGTCTGAATAGGGCGAATTAGTATCATGATGTAGACCCGAAACCATGTGACCTACCCATGAGCAGGTTGAAGGTGCGGTAAAACGCACTGGAGGACCGAACCAGGGCACGTTGAAAAGTGCTTGGATGACTTGTGGGTAGCGGAGAAATTCCAAACGAACTTGGAGATAGCTGGTTCTCTCCGAAATAGCTTTAGGGCTAGCGTCGACATAAAGATTCTTGGAGGTAGAGCACTGTTTGGGTGAGGGGTCCATCCCGGATTACCAATCTCAGATAAACTCCGAATGCCAATGAATTATGGTCGGCAGTCAGACTGCGAGTGCTAAGATCCGTAGTCGAAAGGGAAACAGCCCAGACCACCAGCTAAGGTCCCAAAATAATTGTTAAGTGGAAAAGGATGTGGGGTTGCACAGACAACTAGGATGTTAGCTTAGAAGCAGCTATTCATTCAAAGAGTGCGTAATAGCTCACTAGTCGAGTGACCCTGCGCCGAAAATGTACCGGGGCTAAAACAATTTACCGAAGCTGTGGATACCTTTATAGGTATGGTAGGAGAGCGTTCTATGTGTGGCGAAGGTGTACCGTGAGGAGCGCTGGAACGCATAGAAGTGAGAATGCCGGTATGAGTAGCGAAAGATGGGTGAGAATCCCATCCACCGTAAGACTAAGGTTTCCAGGGGAAGGCTCGTCCGCCCTGGGTTAGTCGGGACCTAAGGAGAGACCGAAAGGTGTATCCGATGGACAACAGGTTGATATTCCTGTACTAGAGTATGAAGTGATGGAGGGACGCAGTAGGCTAACTCGTGCGTACGAATGGATGTACGTCTAAGCAGTGAGGCGTGGTATGAGTCAAATGCTTATACCTGTAACGTTGAGCTGTGATGGGGAGCGAAGTTTAGTAGCGAGTGAGTGATGTCACACTGCCAAGAAAAGCTTCTAGCGTTGTATCATACTCTACCCGTACCGCAAACCGACACAGGTAGTCGAGGCGAGTAGCCTCAGGTGAGCGAGAGAACTCTCGTTAAGGAACTCGGCAAAATGACCCCGTAACTTCGGGAGAAGGGGTGCTGACTTTGGTCAGCCGCAGTGAATAGGCCCAAGCAACTGTTTATCAAAAACACAGCTCTCTGCTAAATCGTAAGATGATGTATAGGGGGTGACGCCTGCCCGGTGCTGGAAGGTTAAGAGGAGTGCTTAGCGGTAACGCGAAGGTATGAATTGAAGCCCCAGTAAACGGCGGCCGTAACTATAACGGTCCTAAGGTAGCGAAATTCCTTGTCGGGTAAGTTCCGACCCGCACGAAAGGCGTAATGATTTGGGCACTGTCTCAACGAGAGACTCGGTGAAATTTTAGTACCTGTGAAGATGCAGGTTACCCGCGACAGGACGGAAAGACCCCATGGAGCTTTACTGCAGTTTGATATTGAGTGTCTGTGCCACATGTACAGGATAGGTAGGAGCCTATGAGATCGGGACGCCAGTTTCGATGGAGGCGTTGTTGGGATACTACCCTTGTGTTATGGCCACTCTAACCCGGATAGGTGATCCCTATCGGAGACAGTGTCTGACGGGCAGTTTGACTGGGGCGGTCGCCTCCTAAAAGGTAACGGAGGCGCCCAAAGGTTCCCTCAGACTGGTTGGAAATCAGTCGCAGAGTGTAAAGGTATAAGGGAGCTTGACTGCGAGAGCTACAACTCGAGCAGGGACGAAAGTCGGGCTTAGTGATCCGGTGGTTCCGCATGGAAGGGCCATCGCTCAACGGATAAAAGCTACCCTGGGGATAACAGGCTTATCTCCCCCAAGAGTTCACATCGACGGGGAGGTTTGGCACCTCGATGTCGGCTCGTCGCATCCTGGGGCTGTAGTCGGTCCCAAGGGTTGGGCTGTTCGCCCATTAAAGCGGCACGCGAGCTGGGTTCAGAACGTCGTGAGACAGTTCGGTCCCTATCCGTCGCGGGCGTAGGAAATTTGAGAGGATCTGCTCCTAGTACGAGAGGACCAGAGTGGACTTACCGCTGGTGTACCAGTTGTCTCGCCAGAGGCATCGCTGGGTAGCTATGTAGGGAAGGGATAAACGCTGAAAGCATCTAAGTGTGAAACCCACCTCAAGATGAGATTTCCCATAACGCAAGTTAGTAAGAGCCCTGAGAGAAGATCAGGTAGATAGGTTAGGAGTGGAAGTGTGGCGACACATGTAGCGGACTAATACTAATAGCTCGAGGACTTATCCAATTTTCATTGAGCGCAGCTTTTGGCAAGTATTGTGAGCTTTGAGTAGTTATTCAATTTTGAGTTGACAAGGCAATAAGATATTGCAAGTTAATTCAGCAAGTTAAGTGACGATAGCCTAGGAGATACACCTGTACCCATGCCGAACACAGAAGTTAAGCCCTAGAACGCCGGAAGTAGTTGGGGGTTGCCCCCTGTGAGATATGGTAGTCGCTTAGCAGGATAGGAAGTCGGAGTACTTCCTTTTTGGGAGTTTAGCTCAGCTGGGAGAGCATCTGCCTTACAAGCAGAGGGTCAGCGGTTCGATCCCGTTAACTCCCATATAGGTCCCGTAGTGTAGCGGTTATCACGTCGCCCTGTCACGGCGAAGATCGCGGGTTCGATTCCCGTCGGGACCGTTGGAATTGTTAGACAGTTTCAAGAAGAAAGACTCGTTAGCTCAGTTGGTAGAGCATTTGACTTTTAATCAAAGGGTCACTGGTTCGAGCCCAGTACGGGTCATAAGCGCGGGTTTGGCGGAATTGGCAGACGCACCAGATTTAGGATCTGGCGCTTTAGGGCGTGGGGGTTCAAGTCCCTTAACCCGCATAGAAATATAAATGAGCCGGCTTAGCTCAGTTGGTAGAGCATCTGATTTGTAATCAGAGGGTCGCGTGTTCAAGTCATGTAGCCGGCATTTTTTTTGGATAGAGATGCGAACGTAGTTCAGTGGTAGAACACCACCTTGCCAAGGTGGGGGTCGCGGGTTCGAATCCCGTCGTTCGCTTTGAGGCCGGGGTGGCGGAACTGGCAGACGCACAGGACTTAAAATCCTGCGATTGGTAACGATCGTACCGGTTCGATTCCGGTCCTCGGCATAGCGGATATGCGACAGGGCACCCTTAGCTCAACTGGATAGAGTACCTGACTACGAATCAGGCGGTTAGAGGTTCGACTCCTCTAGGGTGCATGAATGGAAACGAGGTCATATGACTCCGTTTTACTTATGACTTATGATCGGGAAGTAGCTCAGCTTGGTAGAGTACTTGGTTTGGGACCAAGGTGTCGCAGGTTCGAATCCTGTCTTCCCGATATGCTAATTCATAAAAGACAACGGCTATATGCTGTTGTTTTTTATTTTATGGGTTCTGGTTTTTTGCTTTTCCATAATGTCTCTATAATTTATAAGTTTTCGTAAATTAGATAGTATCCATATAGGATGTGGTCTTTTTACTTTTTGATTAAAGTATTTGGCTTACTTCATATTTTTTGCTATTTATGCGTGCCTATTGCCTTGATTGAATTTTTACCTGATTTTTTGTATACTAATATGAGGATAATCATTTATTGATGGGAGACTTTTATATGTTAAAGCAAGATTGGCTCGAATATTTTGAAGCTGTGAATGGTCGTTCAGCAACGGATACAGAAATTTCTCAAGCTTTGCTGGCTGGTGAATTTGTGGAACCTGAGGTGACAAGTACGAACCAAGTTGGAAGTGAAACTGGCTCAATCATATCAGACTCTGTTCCAGCACAAGGAGGAGCTTCAAACGGTGAATATTATGTTCAGCCGCAAAATAGTTTTAAGGAACAGAATGGGCAGGCATCGTCCACTCAGCCAACTGGGCAGCAATATCAAGAGCTTCCTCAGCAACAGCTTAACCAAAATCAATTTGCTAATCAAATACAATCATTTGCCCAGCAGAGCCATCCTTATCAACAGCCAAATGGTGGGCAACCTAACCAGTTTGTTGGACAGCCTCAATCTTCTGGTCCGCAAAGCTTTAACCAGCAAGTCTATCAAAACAATCAGCAAAGTCAGTTCAATGGGCAGAATTTTCAGCACGGGTCACAGGCATATTACAGTCAGCAACAGCCGGCGCAACCAAGTGAATTTTCTAAAACAATGAAAGGTTTCTGGGCTTGGCTTGTTTCTGCTTGGAAGTCGCCAACTTCAGAAGTTGAAAGTAATAAATTAAATGGCTATCTTTCCCTAGGATTGACTGTTTTCTTTGCAGCTATTGTGGTGAATTATAATTTTTATAATATTATTTCTTCGGTGAGTTTTGGCTTTTACAGTGGTCCGACTTTTGATTTTAGACTTTTCTTGGTCTCACTGATAGCGGCAGCCCTCGTTCTTTTCTCCATTATTTTAGGAGGCTTTGCTGTAAAACGCATGGTCTATAAGGATGGAAGCTTTAGCTTTAATAAGGCATTTGACTGGTATGGCAGACTCTATGCGATTGTCTTACCTTTTGTGGCTCTTTCTGCTTTATTTAGCTTACTTGGGATTATGTCTGTATCCCTCTTCCTAGCATGGATTGGCTTAGTGTTAATTGGGGTCGGTGCAACCTTTGCTTTGATTTATTCAAAATCTAGCACGTCAATGGATCCTTTTTATAAATATTTACTGGCAATTATTGTCAATAGTGTGATTACATTTATCTTTACTTTCATCGCTTTCTCATTACTGATGAGTCTTATGATGATGTAAAGTTCTGGGAGGTGATTTATGGCAACGAAAGAAAAATGGGTTGAGCTTTTTGAGCAAGTCATTGGTAGAAAGCCAACCGCAGATGAGTTTTTAGAAGGAAAACGTTCTGACTTTGATCCCAAGAAGATTATTTCTATTGCGGCTCCTGCAGGACAAAGTAACGATAGGCTAGCTGAAGAGAAGCAAAGCTCGGTGACTCAGGAACAAAATTTGGGGCAAGAGGAGCCAGCTGTAGAGTTTCTCAAAGAAGAATTTGTTGAGGCTTCTCCTAAAGAAGAAAAGAAAGAGATTTCAGAATCGGATCAATACCAAGAGCAACGGGAAAATTGGCTACAAGCTTTCGAGACGAATATTGGTAGAAAGCCGACTAAAGAGGAATTTTTAGAAGCACGAAATCAAGGTTTTCTTAATCTACCTATTCGCTCTGAATTACTGGATTCGGAATTACCACAGAAAGCAATAAAAAAAGCAGAAAAAAGAATGTCGAAGAAGAAGGCCGTGATGATTGCTTTTCCTCTTATTCTACTTTTTGTTTTGTTGGCAGCCTTTCTTTATTTGAGCTCAGTGACAGGTGTTAAAGTTGTTACGGATGATTTTGCAAAAGCGGTTACTAAAAAAGATTATGATGGAATCGCAGACCTTCTCTCTACGAATTCAGATAAGTGGACACGTGCAGATGCGAGGGCTTTAGTCGAGCACTTAGAGAGTCAAGAAATCAATATTGAGACCGAGCTGGACAACATTGCTAAGTCAAAGGGAAAATCAGCCTATATTGATGACAATCAGAATAAACTTTTAGGTGTAACTGAAAAAAGCAAAAAATTTGGGATTTTTCAGGAATATCAAATAGTGGCCTATCCAGTAGAGGTGAAGGTTAACACGAACTTAGACAATGCGAGCATCAAAGCAGGAGATAAGAAAAGCCTTCCTTTGAGTAATAATGCTGAGACGAATATTGGCAAATATCATTTTATCAAGCAGGAATTTACCCTGAAAGGGAAGACGGAAGTCGGAGAGATTGAGAGTAAGATCCAGCTTGATTTAGCAACTGCTAAGAATAATGAAATTAAATTGGATCTTAAGTCTGAAAAGAAACGATTGAAGGTTACTATGCCAGCAGAAGCTTCAAATGCAACAGACCTTAAAATTGTTGTAAATGGCAAGGAAATTGGTAGTAGCTTAGAAACAGATATTCAAGTTGTACCACATCAAGAACTGGAAGTTTATGCTAAGTTTGTTGTTGCTGATAACACTTTTGTAACCAACAAGGAAAGTATTGTTGTCAAGGGAGACACGCTTGATGTTGCTTTATCTTTACCTAAAGAAGTGACAGATAAGATCAAAGAAAAGGACGAAGAAGCTAAAAAGGTAGAAGCTAACAAGGCAAAAATCACTAATTTCCTTAGCGAATATCGCACGGCTGTTTTCAGATCGGTCTCTAATCGTTCTAATTATTATGCTCAATATTATGACACTTCTAGTCCATCATACAAAGAGATGGTTGAGTGGACTACAGGTGGTGGTGTCAAGAAGGCGAAAATTGATTATTACGATCCAGGAGCTTTGGATATCCGTGAAGTGAGAGAGGAGAACGGCTCTTATATTGTGACGACTTATGAGGACTATACAGTTCACTATATTGATAGTACTCCAAATAGTGTCAATCGAAAAAATAAAACTTACTATTTGAAGCCGACTGGAAATTCCTTTGCAATCTACAATATTGAAGTTTCAGAAAGTTAGTGGAATACAATGAAATATAATAAAGTTATTTTTCTAGCAATGGCAGTCTTGCTTTTAAGTGCTTGCTCAGCAGCCAAAGACAAGACTGAAAGTAGTACAAACAAGCAGGCAAGTAGCTCAAAGGTATCTGTTGAAAAAAAAGAGGCTGAAAAAGACCGGTCATCTAGCCAAGATACAAGGAGTGAATCGGATAGTGCGGAGTCTAAGAAGGAGCAAAAGCAGGACGTAACTGTTGATAAAAATGTTTCTTACAACGGAAGCTACTATAGCGTTCAAGGGAAATATGACGAAATAGTCATCGCCAATAAACACTATCCATTATCAGCTGATTACAATCCAGGTGAGGATCCGACTGCTAAAGCAGAACTACTTAAGTTAATCGCAGATATGCAGTCCAAAGGTTATCCTATCAGCAACCAATATAGCGGTTTTCGTAGCTATCAAACTCAGGTCGGCCTTTATCAAAGTTATGTGAATCGAGATGGACTAGCTGCGGCTGATCGCTATTCGGCAAGACCAGGCTACAGCGAGCACCAAACTGGTTTAGCATTTGATCTGATTGATAGTAGCGGCAATCTGGTTGAAGAAGCTGGAGCTAGTCAGTGGCTCTTGGACAATGCCTATAAATATGGTTTTGTAGTACGCTATCCTGTTGGCAAGGAGGGGTCTACTGGCTATGTGCCTGAAAGTTGGCATTTACGCTATGTAGGAAAAGAGGCCAAGGAAATTTCCGAATCTGGTCTCACACTGGAAGAGTATTATCATTTTACAGGTGGTAATTATGTCCAGTAAAATCTAAGTGCAGACTCAGCGTCTACCTTATTCTCAAAAGTTAGAAGCTACATATCTCACTTTAAAAGTGGAGTTGAGCTGCTGTATGATTAGAAAAATACATAGTAAAACCAGTCCTCTTTTGGGGACTGGTTTTTTGTTTTGTTGACACTAAGACCTAACTCATAAGATGAGAGAACTCGAGTTGACTTTTTCCTATTCTTTTATAATTTCAATCTTTTCGATTTTAATATCTGTTTTGGGTTTATCTTTATCGCCAGTTTCTGTGGCAGCGATTTTGTCTACTACGTCCATTCCTTCAATAACTTGACCAAAGACGGTATAGCCGCCGTCAAGGCTTGGATTTCCGCCGTTTTTGTAAGCTTCAATGATTTTAGCTGGGAAGGTGTCGGTCGGTAATTGTTTGGATAAGTCTTTCTTGCTTTGGTTGATGAAAAATTGACTGCCGTTGGTGTCTTTTCCAGCATTAGCCATGGCTAGTGCACCGCGCAAGTTGTAGAGGTAAGGAGAATATTCATTTTTGAAGCCATTTCCTGAGTCAATAGACTCATTCTTGCCTTTCCAAATGGATTCGCCACCCGTGCCATCTCCTTTAGGATCGCCGGTCTGAATCATGAAATCATTGATAACGCGGTGGAAAATCACACCGTCATAATAGCCTTCCTTTGCATGTGTCAGAAAATTTTCGACAGCTAAAGGAGCGTATTTAGGAAACAGCTTGAGGCGAATGTCTCCTTGTGTTGTGATAATCTTGACTTCAGCCTCATCTTCGGCAACTTCTGTAGATAATTGTGGGAAGTTGGCATTTTCATTGGTCATGGCATCCTTGTACTGTTCACGGAGTTTTTGAGCTTCAGCTGCCTCAGAACTGGTATCGGTAGCAGAAGACTGCTTAGGAGCATTGGAGGACTTGGTAGTAGAATCTTCTTTAGTGGAGCAGCCTGTCAGAGCAAGTGCAGATAAAAGACTAAAAAGAATGATTTTTTTCATAAATAACCTTTCTATGCATAAGTTTATGAACTATTGCTATTTTACTATAAGTGCTTTAGTTTTTCAAACTTTCCTGCGTCAGTAATTCCAAGAGCAGGGATTTGAGGCTTTCTGGACGCAGATTGTGGTTGTAAAGTTCTTGCAAGCTGATCCATTCGGGCTGGTAAATGTTTTGGAGACTACTGCGCTGGGCTTCCTCGCCCTGCATGAGGGGAGTCTCAGCCGTACTTAGACTGGTGTAGAAATAATACTCCTCTTTTCCCTGATTGTTAAAGGAAAAAGCTGTGTGCAGCTGGTCAGCAGAAAAGCTAAGATTGACTTCTTCTTTCATTTCCCGTAAGACGGCTTCTAAAGGTCCTTCTCCAAGTTCGATAGTCCCACCGGGAATCACGAAATACTCTTGTCCATTCTTCCAGCGGTGAATCAGCAAAATCTTGTCCAAGAAAGGATTGTAGACAATCACACCTGCTCGCATACTATTCTCCTTTCCGATATTTTCTTCTAAATAGTCTAGCAAAAATAGCTAAAGATTACCAATCTGAGCTATAGAAACACTTTCTTGAAATTTCTGCTTACGAGAAAAAATATTTAAGATAGATTGAATGTGATACATCAGAAATGGAGCGCTTATACCTAGAATTTTAAAGAAGTTATATTGTTCATCTGGTTTTATAGCGGCCTTTCTAATAAATGTTCTTTTAGTAGGCCCCTTGGTCAAAGAACTGGCCGTTCGTTTTTTGAAAGATCATCATAAGCGCTGGCAAAATATTAGGGTGTGTCCTTGTCAATGGAACTTTATTTGGGAACTTGGGAAACAAATTTTGTAATGGCTGTTTCCCTTAACTTTTTCTTGGTTGGTCCGTTCTCGCGTTTTATACTAGGCCGTATCCAAAAACCTTTCCTTGGTTAAGACAAGTCGAAGATTTTGAGGACGATAGTGAAGTTCCGACAATTATTTTAGGGAAAATTATGGTAGAATAAGACAAGAATCATTCGTTTAATCTAACAAAAATTTGTAATGTAGTTGAAGGGAGTTTAATTATGGCAAGACGTTTAACAAGAAGTGCTGACGATAAAATCATTGCGGGAGTTTGCTCCGGCCTAGCTCGGTATTTTAATATAGATCCGGTCATCATCCGTGTCATCTGGGGAGTCTCCTTTTTCCCTTATGGAATTGGACTTCTTCCCTACCTCATTTTCTGGTTGATTTTGCCAGAGGAATAAAGCGGAAACTAGTTGCAAAAGGCAGCTAGTTTTCTCTTTAGTAGATCTTAAAATATGGTATAATGAAAGTTATGGCAAATAAGAAAAATACAAGAAACGGTCGGACTACGAGACGGCCGACAAAAGCGGAATTAGAAAGACAGAAAGCGATTCGACGGATGATAGTCACCTTTGTTTTGGCTATCGCTTTGTTGTTTGCTGCTTTGAAGCTGGGCGCTTTTGGAGTCACCATTTATAATTTAATTCGGGTTCTGGTAGGGAGTCTGGCTTATGTGGCGATTCTAGCTGCCTTGTTTTATCTCTTTTTCTTTAAGTGGCTGCACAAACATGAGGGGAAGATCTCGGGCTTTATCAGCTTTTTCTTAGGACTAAGCTTAATTTTTCAAGCCTATTTTGTTCATGTTTTGCATTTGAAAGGTCAGGTTTTATCCACGACGCTTACGCGAGTCCTGACAGATTTGATGGCCTTTAAAGTGACCTCATTTGCTGGTGGGGGGCTGATTGGGGCGGCTCTTTATGCTCCGATTTCTTTTCTTTTTTCAAATATCGGCTCCTATTTCATTGGTCTGCTCCTGATTTTGTTGGGGGCTCTGCTCATGAGTCCATGGTCGCTTTATGATCTTGCTGAGAAATTTAGCTTGGCTTTCCAAAACTGGAGAGAAAAAGAGGAAGAAAAACGTCAGCTTCGTTTTCTTGAGCAGGAGGAGAAAGCTGCACAGGCAGCTATGCAAGCCATTGAGGTAGAGCAGGCAGAGACTGAAGTGGATCCTGAAACGGGGGAGATTTTAGATGGTGAGGATTTGTCCTATTCGCCAATAGACTTTGATGAGGCGGAATATGCTGAATCGGGAGAGTATGATCCTCATGAGCAACTAGGCTTTGGCCGAGAAGAGGAAATAGAAGAAGCAGAGGCGGACACAGATGTAGAAGTGGATTTTACAGCTAAAGAAAATCTAGACTATAAACTACCGACTATCAATCTCTTTGCGCCTGACAAGCCTAAAAATCAGTCCAAGGAAAAGAGGATTGTCCGAGAGAATATCAAGATTTTGGAAGAAACATTTGCTAGCTTTGGGATTAAGGTTACTGTCGAGCGAGCTGAAATCGGACCTTCTGTCACCAAGTACGAGGTTAAGCCAGCTGTCGGTGTTCGTGTCAATCGGATTTCCAATTTGGCTGATGATTTGGCTCTTGCCCTAGCTGCTAAGGATGTGCGGATCGAGGCACCCATTCCTGGGAAATCCCTGGTCGGGATTGAGGTACCTAACTCTGAAATCGCGACTGTGACTTTCCGAGAACTTTGGGAACAGTCGAAGACAGATGCCAGCAAGCTCCTAGAAATCCCACTTGGGAAGGCTGTCAACGGCTCTGTCCGTTCCTTTGACTTGGCTAAGATGCCTCACCTCTTGGTGGCTGGCTCTACTGGATCTGGTAAATCTGTGGCCGTCAACGGTATTATCGCCAGCATTCTCATGAAAGCCAGGCCCGATGAAGTCAAGTTTATGATGGTGGATCCTAAGATGGTGGAGCTGTCTGTTTATAATGACATTCCCCACTTGCTTATCCCCGTTGTGACCAATCCTCGCAAGGCCAGCCGCGCTCTGCAGAAGGTTGTAGACGAAATGGAAAATCGCTATGAACTCTTCTCCAAGGTCGGTGCCCGTAATATCGCTGGCTACAATGCTAAAGTAGCTGAGTACAATGCTCAGTCAGAGTATAAGCAAGTGCCCCTGCCTTTAATCGTCGTCATCGTGGACGAGCTGGCAGACCTTATGATGGTGGCTAGCAAGGAAGTGGAAGACGCCATTATCCGTCTGGGACAGAAAGCGCGTGCGGCTGGGATTCACATGATTCTAGCTACCCAGCGGCCATCTGTGGATGTTATCTCTGGTCTGATTAAGGCCAATGTGCCGTCTCGTATTGCCTTTGCTGTGTCCAGCGGGACAGATAGTCGGACCATTCTAGACGAAAATGGAGCAGAAAAGCTTTTGGGACGTGGCGATATGCTCTTTAAGCCGATTGATGAAAACCACCCAGTTCGTCTGCAGGGCTCCTTTATCTCAGATGAAGATGTGGAGCGTATCGTAGCTTTTGTCAAGAATCAAGCTGAAGCTGATTATGACGATAGTTTTGATCCAGGCGAAGTATCTGAAAGTGATTTGGATACTGGCGGGGGCGATGATGAAGGCGATCCTCTCTTTGAGGAAGCCAAGGCCTTGGTTATCGAGACTCAGAAAGCCAGCGCCTCTATGATCCAGCGGCGACTCTCGGTCGGCTTTAATCGGGCTACTCGTCTCATGGAAGAGCTGGAAGCAGCAGGTGTTATCGGTCCAGCCGAAGGAACGAAGCCGAGAAAAGTGTTGCAGACAAGTTAAACATTTTCCCGAGCAGTTGGTTAACAAGAATAATATCCTGAAAATACAAATCTGCCAGCAGTTAGCCGGCAGATTTTCTCTACTGAAGAATGAAAGGAAAAAGTTATGAAACTAGATAGCATTCACCATATTGCGATTATTGGCCATGATTATGACAAGACTAAGGATTTTTATGTGGAAAAGCTGGGCTTTGACATGCTGGATGAGCACCATCGACCCGACAAGCAGGACATTCTCTTTAATGTCCGCAAAGGAAATCTGACGCTGGAAATTTTCATCAAGGAAGAAGCTCCCAAGCGGCCAGCCTTGCCAGCTCCAGAACATACTGGGTTGCGGCATCTGGCTTTCCGAGTGACAGATGTCGAAGAAATGCTAGCGGAATTTGACCGATTGGAGATTCCCCATACCGATCTGCGCTATGACGACTTTGACGGCCGTAAGATGGCTTTCTTCTTTGATCCAGATGGCTTGCCTCTAGAGATTCATGAATAAAACTAGGAGAATCGGAGGGGCTTTGTTTCTCAACAGAAGAATAATTCATAAGATTTGCATATGAAAACCCATCGGCTTTGCCCGATGGGGTGTGTTTTACATTTATAAAAAGAGAGCGATGACCATGGCTAGGTACATAAAGAAGGTTAAGATAAAACCAGCCCGCCAGAAGAATTTAAAGAACTTGGGATAGTAGAAAGTCCGTTTTTTCCTAAGAAAATAAGCTGTGATGGCGATAGCTAGGCCAGACAATACTAATAATAGGTGGGGTAAAAGACTATGGTAGAAGGCCTTGTCTGAAATGATATACAACTCTATAGCAAAAAAAGGGAAAGCCAAATCTGCAAAATTCAAGCCAAATTTTCTTAGCCTGAAGACCTTCACCGCGATAATCGATAAGATAAGTGTTAAAAAGATAAATAATACAGAAGCAATTTTTAATAATACCATGTAACTATTTTACCATAAAAACGAGAAAATATAAGAATTTTTCTTGCATTTTGAAAAGATTAGTGTATAATAGAAAAGTATGCAAAAAGCATACTTGTGGGAGGTAAAAATCTCTAATTACCGCCAAAACCACAAAGGAGGATTTAAAAATGGCTAAAAAAGTCGAAAAACTTGTAAAATTGCAAATCCCTGCTGGTAAAGCTACTCCAGCTCCACCGGTTGGACCTGCTCTTGGTCAAGCTGGTATCAACATCATGGGATTCACAAAAGAGTTCAACGCTCGTACAGCTGACCAAGCTGGTATGATCATTCCAGTTGTTATCTCAGTATACGAAGACAAATCATTTACTTTCGTTACAAAGACACCACCAGCTGCTGTTCTTTTGAAAAAAGCTGCAGGTGTTGAAAAAGGATCAGGTACACCTAACAAAACGAAAGTTGCTACAGTTACTCGTGCACAAGTACAAGAAATTGCAGAAACTAAGATGCCAGATTTGAACGCAGCAAACATTGAGTCTGCAATGCGTATGATCGAAGGTACTGCTCGTTCTATGGGATTCACTGTTGTTGACTAATCAATAACACCCCCAATATAACCCGCAAGACTTCATCATTTCGAGGAGTGACGTGGGAGATGAAAATCGATTGAACCACTTACAAGGAGAATAGAAAATGGCTAAAAAAAGCAAACAACTTCGTGCTGCTCTTGAGAAAATCGACAGCACAAAAGCATACAGTGTAGAAGAAGCTGTAGCACTTGCAAAAGAAACTAACTTTGCAAAATTTGACGCAACTGTAGAAGTTGCTTACAACTTGAACATCGACGTTAAAAAAGCTGACCAACAAATCCGTGGCGCAATGGTATTGCCAAACGGTACTGGTAAAACTTCACGCGTTCTTGTTTTCGCACGTGGTGCAAAAGCTGAAGAAGCAAAAGCTGCAGGTGCAGACTTCGTTGGTGAAGATGACCTCGTTGCGAAAATTAACGACGGTTGGTTGGACTTTGATGTAGTTATCGCTACACCTGACATGATGGCTCTTGTTGGACGTCTTGGACGTGTCCTTGGACCACGTAACTTGATGCCAAACCCTAAAACTGGTACTGTAACGATGGATGTTGCTAAAGCAGTTGAAGAGTCTAAAGGTGGTAAGATCACTTACCGTGCTGACCGTGCAGGTAACGTTCAAGCAATCATCGGTAAAGTATCATTTGAAGCTGAAAAATTGGTTGAAAACTTCAAAGCTTTCAATGAAACAATTCAAAAAGCAAAACCAGCTACAGCTAAAGGAACTTACGTAACAAACTTGTCTATCACAACAACTCAAGGTCCTGGTATCAAAGTTGATGTAAACTCACTTTAAGAATATGAATTGAACTACCTGCGGGTAGTTCTTTTTTTGGACAAAATGTGGTGAAGACGGTTACAAAATCTTTAAAACATGTTATAATATTACGGATCTATTTATTTTATATTCAAAGGAGATGATATGATGAAAAAAGATCAGAACCAGCTGACTTGGCTGATGGTTTCCCTGATTGCCTTTAACATGGTTTGGGGGCTGGGAAACGTAGTCAATAACTACTCCCAACAGGGGATTTCGGTTGTTGTTTCTTGGATTCTTATCCTAGCCATTTACTTTATTCCTTATGCTTTGATTGTAGGGCAGTTGGGATCGACCTTCAAGGAAAGTGGCGGCGGTGTTAGTGCATGGGTTGAAAAGACTTCTACCAAGCGCTTGGCTTATTTTGCAGCTTGGACTTACTGGGTCGTACATATCCCCTATTTGGCTCAAAAGCCGCAGGGAGTTTTGATTCCTTTAGGTTGGGCTATCCAAGGCAATGGCGATTTTTTGAGCAGCTTGGATTTCCATTGGATTGTTATTCTTAGCTTGCTGATTTTCGGTGCCTTCCTCTACTTGTCCACCAAGGGGCTGTCCACACTTAAAGTGATTGGGGGCTTGGCTGGAAGTGCCATGCTGATTATGTCCTTCCTCTTTGTTCTCTTAGCGGTTGGTGCGCCTTTTATCAAGCCGGACATGCAATTTGCGACGGCTAATATGGACAAGCTAAGCACTTATATTCCTAATTTTGATTTTTCATATTTTACGACTATTTCGCTCTTGGTCTTTGCAGTCGGTGGGGCTGAGAAAATCTCGCCTTACGTTAATCAGACTCGCAATCCAGCTAAGGAATTTCCAAAAGGAATGATTATCATGGCCATCATGGTTGGTGCCTCTGCGATTTTAGGTTCTCTGGCTATGGGTATGCTTTTTGATGGCAGCAATATTCCTGAAGATTTGATGCGCAATGGTGCCTACCAAGCCTTCCAAATGCTGGGTAACTACTGGGGTGTGGGCAATGTGCTAGTCGTTATCTATGCCCTGACCAATATGGTCGGACAGATTGCAGCCTTGGCCTTCTCTATTGATGCTCCTCTACAAATCTTGCTCAATAATGCTGATGAGGAATTTGTTCCAAGCTGGCTACGTAAGCGGACATCAAAAGGTGTGCTGATTAACGGTTACATCTTGACAGGGATTTTGGTCAGCTTCTTGATTGTCCTACCAATCTTTGGAATCAAGGAAATTGATGGTCTGGTTAAATGGATGACCAATCTTAACTCAATCGTTATGCCCATGCGTTATCTCTGGGTATTTGTGGCTTACATGCTGCTCAATAAAGCTTGGAAAAAGTACAAGGATGCAGAGTACAAGTTTACCAAAAATCCAAAAGTTGGCTTTGCTATTGGAGCTTGGTGCTTCCTCTTCACAGCCTTTGCCTGCATTTTAGGTATGGTTCCTAAGGTAGACTACGCAGCGGATCCAGCAGGTTGGCGCTTCTCTCTGATGACAAATATCTTGACGCCGATTATCTTGATTAGTTTGGGAGTCATCTTGCCTATTTTGGCTAAGCGTGAGAAAAGACAGTCGCTTAAGCAATAGTGACAATTGCCACTATCCTTAAATTGATAAAGTTTTCAGTCCTATCTTATGATAGGGCTGATTTTTATAAAAATTTCTTGTTCTTTTACAGGAAATAAACATGATAAGGCAAGCCTTTCTTCTGGAGGACATTCATCGAAGATGATATTTGTATCGAAGGTTAAGATTGGCTGATTATTTTGAAGGTTTAGCTTTGCCTTCTATTGCAAAGCTGCAATTTTTCTCAAGAAAATGTCCTTCTGCTTTTGAGAAATGCCCATAATTGTGGTAAAATAAGTGGAATAAATATTATTAAAAACGAAGAGGTTCATCATGTCTAAAATTTTAGTTTTCGGTCATCAAAATCCTGATTCAGATGCAATCGGGTCTTCTTATGCTTTTGCTTACCTAGCGCGTGAAGCTTACGGTTTGGATATAGAAGTAGTTGCACTTGGAACGCCAAATGAAGAAACAGCTTTTGTCTTAGATTATTTTGGAGTAGAAGCGCCGCGTGTGATCACATCTGCTAAGGCAGAAGGGGCTGAGCAAGTCATTTTGACTGACCACAATGAATTCCAACAATCTGTTTCAGATATTGCTGAAGTGGAAGTTTATGGCGTTGTGGATCACCACCGTGTAGCCAACTTTGAGACTGCAAGCCCACTTTACATGCGCTTAGAGCCGGTGGGATCTGCTTCTTCTATCGTTTACCGTATGTTCAAGGAGCACGGTGTAGCTGTTCCAAAAGAAATCGCAGGTCTTATGTTGTCAGGTTTGATTTCTGATACTCTTCTTTTGAAATCACCAACAACTCATCCATCTGACAAAGCTATTGCACCAGAATTGGCTGAATTGGCGGGTGTTAACTTAGAAGAATACGGTCTTGCTATGCTTAAGGCTGGTACAAACTTAGCTAGCAAGTCTGCGGAAGAATTGATCGACATTGATGCCAAAACTTTTGAACTCAACGGAAACAAGGTCCGTGTAGCGCAAGTCAACACTGTTGATATTGCTGAAGTTTTGGAACGCCAAGCAGAAATCGAGGCAGCAATGCAAGCGGCTATTGCAGCAAATGGCTATTCTGACTTTGTTTTGATGATTACAGACATCGTTAACTCAAACTCAGAAATCCTTGCAATTGGCGCAAACATGGACAAGGTAGAAGCAGCTTTCAACTTCAAACTTGAAAATAACCATGCCTTCTTGGCTGGTGCCGTTTCACGTAAGAAACAAGTGGTACCTCAGTTGACTGAAAGCTTTAACGCTTAATTTCCTGAGTGGTAGCTCAAAATAGGAAACACTGGTTTTCCACACATGTAAAGGAGTTTCGGCTCCTTTTTTGATAGACGAGAGAAATGAAGATTCAAGATTTACAAAATGGTGACCTGCTGTTCACAGTCGGCCAATCCGAGATGGCAGCAGCGATTCGGACAGCAACGGGCTCCTATAGCCATGTGGGTATCTTTTTTGATGGTGAGATTTACCATGCAACGCAGGAAAAGGGAGTGGCCCATCAACCCTTGAGCCAGTTTTTGGAAGAAGAGGACATCTATCATGTCTTTGCTTATCCAGAGATAGATGCCTCTGCTGCCTTCAAAGAAGCCAAATCCCATCTGGGAAAGTCCTATAATGCTAGTTTCTATCCTGAGAGCGAGGGCTTTTACTGCTCGGAATATATTGCTCAGATTTTGCCAATTTTTGAGACCATTCCCATGCAGTTTGCTGATGGTAAAAATGTGGTTTCTGCGTTTTGGCAGGCTTATTATGAGGAATTGGGCTTAGCAGTGCCTGTAGGACATCCTGGAACCAATCCCAGTCAGTTGGCTCAGTCAGCCAAGCTCATTTTTAAAGGAGAGCTCCATGATTAAAATTCTCAATCCGACTCGGCTGACACGACAGCCCTTATTTGAAAAACTAATCAATTATCTAGATCAGCAGGATAATGTGATTTTAAGAGAAATCAAACGTGAGTTTGCGGGCTTTCCCAATCTAGATCGCTTCATGGAGGAATGTATCAAGGAGGGCTATATTCGGCGGGAGAATAAGCGCTATTATCAGCAAGTCCCGCTTTTGGAGAAACTAGAAAATCTATCTTTGAATCAGGAAATCTTTATTCGAGATGATAGTCCGATCTATCAAGAATTGTTGAATTTGAGCTTTGAGACTCAGCTTGCTAATCAGACTAATGCGGCTATTCTGCTGGAAAAGACCGATTTTCAGAGAGATAAACTGACCTTGTCCAATTATTTTTATAAAATGCAGCGACAGTATCCGCTGTCTGAGGAGCAGAAGCCCCTTTATGCTATCTTGGGAGATGTGAATCCAGAGTATGCCCTCAAGTATATGACGACTTTCCTCCTCAAGTATGTCCGTAAGGATGAGCTCCTGCAGAAGCGCCGAGACATTTTTGTCGATAGTCTGGTGATTCTAGGTTACATTCGTCAGAATGAGACTGGCAAGTATGAGTTGAAGGCTAGCTTTGACAAGGAATGCCTAGTGTTCCAATTGGACTGATAGTTTTTAGAATGAGGGAAAAATTAGACAGCCCCACCTGTCATTTTGCCATGTTCTGTGCTATAGTAGTATATAGAATTTGGGAAAGGAATTAGAATGACAATGTTGAAAAAAATCTATCCCGAGCAACCACTAGAGAACCTTAGGTGGTTCGATATGTTGATTTTAGCAATTATTATGTTTGGTCAATTTATTTACTCCTCAACAATAAATTGGCTGACGATGTCCAGCTCTGTAGGACAAGCAATCGTGCCCAGACCAGAGGATGAAAATTTTGCCTTGCTGAGCAATTTGAAATTGCAAGTTTTCCTGCTGGTGTTGGCACTTGTCTATCTAGGCACCCGTCATTATGATTTCAAACAGCTGAAACTACGCTTGTCTTGGTCTATTCTTTGGGCGCCCTTGATTTTTGCGGTTGTCGGTCTGACTTCTGATGTGATAGCAGCTTTAGTCGGTTCCTATAATTATTTTGACTTAGAAATCTTGCAGCATATCGACTGGACCTTTGTCGAAGTTTTTCGCAAACTAGCTGCACTGGGACCTGTCGTCATTCTTTATTCCCTCTTCAATGGTGTTTATGAGGAATTCTTTTTCTTAGGCTTGCTAACATCAGTAAAAGAAGAGAGCAAATGGTGGGTTTTAGGCTTTTCAACGCTGGTTCGCTTTTCTGTCCATACCTATCAGGGGCTAGTCTCTGCTTTTCTGATTGGCGTGGTCTTCGGTCTATTCTATTATTTCTTTTATAAATACAAGGTTAAAAACTTGTTGCCTTTCTTTTTGGCACACGCCTTTGCTGATATGGTAGGCAGCAGCTTGCTCTACGTCTTAGTGATGTGGAATGGATAATAAAAAGGACTCGAAAGTCCTTTTTTATATGTATTTTTCTGCCAGTGTATAATCACCGGGATAAGGAACCTTTTGGTCATTGATGATTTGGTAGGTATCTGCTCCCTTGCCAGCTAGAATGACTGCATCGCCTTTAGCATTGGTTAGGCTGAGGGCTTTTTTGATAGCTTCTTCGCGGTCAGCAATCATATCCACCTCAAAGGAAATGTAGCTAGCAATTTCTTTTGCGATAGCAATTGGATCTTCGCGATTTGGATCATCTGCGGTCAAAATGACTTTGATTTCAGGATGCTGATTGAGTAGGAGGCCAAAGTCCTTGCGTCGACTTTCTCCCTTATTGCCAGTAGCCCCTAGTACAAGTATAGTCTGTCCTTTTTGATGTTCTTGAACGACAGACAGCAACTTAGCCAAACTGTCGCCGTTGTGGGCGTAGTCCACGAAGACCTTGGCGCCGTTTGACTGGGTCAAGACCTCCATGCGTCCTGGCACTCGTGTCTGGGCAATACCAGCTTGAATATCTTCCAATGAAGCTCCAAGTCGTAGGCAGGCTAGGCCAGCAGCAATGGCATTTTCCTGATTGAAGCGTCCAATCAGCTGGATATCGTAGGCACCAGCCAACTTTCCTTGCGCTTCAAAGGAGAAGGCTTGCGATTCTTGAATACTATTGGCGGAGTCTGCTCCATAGAAGTCGTGGTCATAGTTGGCCACTTGCTCAGCCAAAACTTGAAAATGATCCATGCCACTATTGACGACAACAGCTCGGCTATTGTCCATCAAGAGTCTCTTGTGGTAGAAGTAGTCTTCAAAAGTCGGATGCTCAATCGGGCCGATATGGTCAGGGCTGATATTGAGGAAGACCCCCACATCAAAGGTTAGTCCGTAGACCCGCTTTTTAAGATAGGCTTGGCTGGAGACTTCCATGATGAGATGGGTACGACCATTGGATACAGCTTGAGCCATCATCTCAAAGAGGTCTAAGCTTTCAGGAGTGGTCAGGGTTGATTTAAAGAAAGTTTTGCCGTCCAGAGTGGTATTCATAGTAGAAAGCAGGGCCGGTTTGTGGCTTTGTTTTAAAATATTATAAGCGAAATAAGCCGATGTGGTCTTGCCCTTAGTACCAGTGAACGCCAAAAGTTTGAGTTTTTGCTCTGGGTGACCGTAAAATTCCATAGCAATGAGGCTCATGGCTTGTTTAATATCATTGACCAAGAGTACTGGAATTCCGACTTCGAAGTCAGTTTCACTCAGGTAAAACCCTAGCCCAGCTGCTACAGCCTTTTCTAAAAATTCCCGCTTGAAGTGCTCGCCCTTGACAAAAAAGAGGGTTCTGCTGTCAGCTTGACGACTATCATAGCTAATCTTATCAAAGGTTAAGCCCTGATAGTTGAAGTAGTAGTCTCCATCAGCGATGATTTCACGAAAATTTTGGTCTTTTTTTAAAATATCTAGTATTGTTTCAATTTTTATCATATCTCTATTGTAAACCGAAAGGCTATGTTTTACAAGAGGCAAGGAAAAGTTTATAATAAAAGAAGAACAAATAGAAGAGGTTTTCTATGAGCCAAGAAACAACAAGCCAGCAGCAGAAAATGCTAAGAGGGACTGCCTGGCTGACTGCTAGTAATTTTATCAGCCGCCTTCTTGGGGCTGTTTATATCATCCCTTGGTACATCTGGATGGGCCAGCACGGGGCAGAGGCCAATGGTCTTTTTACCATGGGCTATAATATCTATGCTTGGTTCCTTTTGGTTTCCACAGCAGGAGTGCCGGTGGCTGTTGCAAAGCAGGTTGCTAAGTACAATACGATTGACAAGGAGGAACACAGCTTTGCTCTCATTCGAGAGTTTCTCAAGTTCATGCTGGTATTGGGATTGATCTTTGCAGTCATCATGTACTTGATGGCACCGGTTTTTGCCTCAATGTCTGGTGGCGGGGCTGACTTGATTCCAGTCATGCAGAGTTTGTCTTGGGCTGTGCTCATTTTTCCGTCTATGAGTGTCATTCGGGGCTTCTTCCAAGGGTTTAACAATCTGAAACCATATGCCATCAGCCAGATTTCGGAGCAGGTAATTCGGGTGATCTGGATGCTACTGACAGCTTATTTCATTATGAAAATCGGTTCAGGTGACTATGTTGAAGCCGTGACCCAGTCTACCTTTGCTGCTTTTGTCGGGATGCTGGCAAGTATGCTCGTCTTACTTTTCTATCTAGCAAAAACGGGTATGCTACGCTCTATCCTGAGAAAGCCAAAAAAATCTGCGGGAATTAGCGGTCGCTCCCTTCTCTGGGATACGATACGAGAAGCCATTCCCTTTATCATTACAGGCTCTGCTATTCAGCTTTTCCAGATTATTGACCAGGCGACCTTTATCAACATTATGACCCAGATTAGCGATTATACGAAATCAGAGCTCCTAGTACAATTCGCCTATTTTTCAGCTAATCCGAATAAAATCACCATGATTTTAATTGCGGTGGCAACTTCTATCGGTGGTGTCGGTATTCCTCTCTTGACCGAGAATTATGTCAAGGGTGACTTTCGCTCGGCTGCCCGCCTAGTGCAAGATAATCTTAGTATGTTGCTCTTCTTTATCTTTCCGTCAACAGTGGGAGCAGTTATGGTGGCTAGCCCGCTCTATACCGTTTTCTATGGTAAGCCAGATAGTCTAGCACTAGGGCTCTTCATCTGCGCTATGCTGCAGACGATCATTCTCAGTGCCTATACAGTTCTCGCTCCGATGATTCAAGCTCTGTTCCAAAACAAGAAAGCCATTCTCTACTTCTTTTATGGGGTTCTTGTCAAGCTCAGTCTGCAGGTGCCGATGATCAATCTCTTCCATGCTTATGGTCCCTTGATTTCAACGACCGTCGGTCTTTTACTGCCAATCTTCTTCATGTTTAGAGAAATTCGCAAGGTTGTTGGTTTGAATCCTAAGAACCTCTTGAAGCGTCTGCTGTTGAGTATGATTCTCACAATTGCCATGGTGATCTTGGTTCTGCTTGTCGAGTATCTACTAAGCTTCATCTTCCAACCAACTGATCGGATATACAGCTTTATCTATGTCGCTGCCGTTGGAGGAGTCGGAATGCTTGTCTATATCGTACTGTCTCTCAAGGTTCGGCTCATAGACCGTTTTATCGGACAAAAGGCAGATAGTTTACGCCAACGATTAAGAATGAAATAAGAAACGAAGAGTCGTTCAGCGACTCTTTTTTTATGGATTGTTACTCTATAGTTTCAGACTATAGCTAGCTCTTGAAAAGAAAAAAGCTCAAGACTTTCTTAAGATGTTACAATAGAAAGGTAGAATATTTTTAAAAAAGAGGAACGGTTAAATGGAGAGAGAGCGGAAATTAAATACCTTGTTGGCTCAAGCGGGAGTAAAAACAGACACAACAACGGGTGCCTTAACAACACCCCTGCATTTTTCAACGACCTACCAGCACCCTGAGTTTGGCCAGTCCACAGGATATGACTATACTCGAACCAAGAACCCTACACGGGCTAGCTTGGAAGAGACTCTAGCTGCTATCGAAAGTGCAGATTATGCCCTAGCGACTAGCTCTGGTATGTCGGCTATTGTGCTGGCCTTTAGCGCCTTTCCAGTCGGCAGTAAGGTTTTAGCTGTTCGAGATCTTTATGGTGGCTCTTTCCGCTGGTTTGCTCAGGTCGAAGCGGAAGGACGCTTTGCCTTTACCTATGCTAATACGGAAGAAGAACTATTGAACAATCTGACAGAGGATATAGATATTGTCTATATCGAGACACCGACCAATCCTCTTATGGTAGAGTTTGACATTGCCCGCATTTCCCAAGCGGCTCATGAGCGAGGAGCAGCTGTCATTGTGGACAATACCTTCTACAGTCCTATTTACCAAAGACCGCTGGAGGATGGAGCTGATATTGTTCTGCACTCAGCGACAAAATATTTGGGTGGGCACAATGATGTCTTGGCTGGAGCTATCATGACCAATGATACTGCCATCTATGACAAGCTTTTCTATAATCTCAATACAACTGGAGCAGTCCTGTCTCCATTTGACAGCTATCTGCTTTTGCGTGGTCTCAAGACCTTGGCTCTCCGCATGGAGCGCTCTACTCAGAATGCGCAAGAAGTCGTTGCATTTCTGAAGTCATCTCCTGCAGTAAAAGAAGTTCTCTATCCAGGTAAGGGCGGCATGATTTCCTTTAAAGTTGTCGATGAAAGCAAGATTCCTCATCTCTTAAATAGCCTGAAAGTCTTTACCTTTGCAGAAAGTTTAGGTGGAGTGGAGAGTTTGATTACCTATCCGACAACCCAGACTCATGCAGACATTCCTGCTGAAGTGCGTCATTCCTATGGCTTGACTGATGATTTGCTGCGCCTGTCAATTGGGATCGAAGATAGTCGAGATTTGGTAGACGATTTACGAGCAGCCTTGGAGGACTAATATGGGAAGTTATAACTTTGAAACAGCACCCAATCGGATTGGTCAGCATACTTATAAATGGAAAGAGGCGGAGAAAGACAGTCAAGTCCTGCCAGCCTGGATTGCGGATATGGATTTTGAAGTCTTGCCTGAAATCAAGCAAACTGTGCATGATTACGCTGATCAGTTAGTCTATGGCTATACCTATGCTAGTGAGGAGTTGATCGATGCTGTTCTAGCTTGGGAGCGGGATGAGCATGGCTATACCTTTGACAAGGAGGCCTTGGTCTTTATCGAGGGAGTTGTCCCTGCTATTTCGACGGCTATCCAAGCCTTTACCAAGGAAGGTGATGCCGTTCTAATCAACACTCCTGTATACCCTCCTTTTGCCCGCAGTGTCAAGCTTAATAATCGTCAGCTGATTACTAATTCCTTGATAGAACAGGACGGTCTTTTTCAGATTGACTTTGAGCAGCTGGAGCGGGACATCGTAGACAATGAAGTTAAGATTTACGTGTTGTGCAATCCGCACAATCCTGGCGGTCGAGTTTGGGAAGAGGACGTTTTAGAGAAGATTGGTCGTCTCTGCCAAAAGTATGGCGTTCTCGTGGTCTCAGATGAGATTCACCAAGATTTGACGCTGTTTGGACATAAACACCAGTCTTTCAATACTGTCTCGCCTGACTTTAAGGACTTTAGCCTGATTCTAGCCAGTGCGACCAAGACATTTAATATTGCTGGTACTAAAAATTCCTATGCAGTGATTGAGAATCCTAGCTTGCGACAAAAGTTTCAAAAGCGCCAACTAGCTAATAACCAGCATGAAATTTCGGGTCTTGGTTTTCTAGCGACAGAAGCTGCCTATCGTCATGGCAAGCCTTGGTTGACAGAGCTCAAGGCTGTCTTAGAGGAAAATATTGATTTTGTAGTCGATTATTTTGCTAAGGAAGAACCACGTCTGCGGGTCATGAAGCCTCAAGGAACTTATCTGGTTTGGCTGGACTTTTCAGCTTATGGACTGACAGATGATCAGCTCTTCCACTTGCTTCGAGAAGAGGCTAAGGTTGTCTTGAATCGGGGAAGTGATTTTGGCCAAGAAGGCAAAGGACATGCTCGTCTCAATACAGCTGCGCCGAAGACTATGATCAAAGAGATTTGTCGACGGATTGCGGAAGTTTTGGCAAAATAAAATAAAAATAGCTCTCTTTATTGACAATCTTTCTAAAGAGGAGTATAGTAATAGTATCAATCGGTAGGTGAGGCTACCATAAGGATACGGATGACTACCGCAAAGCAGTGGAGACACTACTCGTTGGTCAACAGTCCTGATCGCAAAGGTCAAGACTAAGCTCATTTCATCGCCTTATGGAGTTAAAGCTTGAACGGTGAATGCTTGTTTTATCTGTATTTAAAACAATGAAGCGAACAACCTGACATGCAAACAACCCTGCCTAGAATTGGCAGGGTCTTCTTTTTGACTGAATGCATTTTAAGAATGCAAATAGTTAATAGCTCACCTCTTAAAAAAGAAGGAGAAATAGTAATGAAATTATGGTATTCTAGTACCAGTCCTTTTGCGCGTAAAGTCTATGCTACAATTTTACACCATCATTTAGAGGAGCAAGTGGATATTCAGAAAGTTCAGGTGGCTTTCGACAAAAATTCACCGCATAATCAAGATAATCCTTTGGGTAGAATTCCTGCTTTTCAAGCTTCCAATGGAGAATGGTTGTATGGTAGTGATTTAATTTCCCAATATTTAGACGAGCTAGGTCAGGAAACTCCGCTTTTTCCTAATGGAATAGAGAAGTGGCGCGTTTTGAACATACTGTCTGTTGCTGAAGGAATCTTGGAAAACACAATGCCGATGGTTGCGGAAAAAATTTTTCATGAAAAAAAGCATTGGTGGAAAGACAGACATCAGCAAATTGAAGAGAGAAATGTCCGGAGTTTGGCTTTATTAGAGAAACTGGCTACTGAGCAAGGACTTTCTTTAAATATTGCAACAATCCAAATAGTTGCTCTTGTAGATTGGTGGAATTTACGTGAAGAAGTCATTGGATTTTCTTTGAAAGAAAATTTTCCAGAATTGCAAGAATGGACACAGGAGATGAATGCTACTTTTGATGTCTTGCAGGCATCTTGGGATTATTAACTACATTTATAAACTAAGAAAGGAGAAGTACGATGCAAATTGACGATCATCCGGAACCGCACATACACAGCCAATCGCTGATTTGTGTCGTTCTGTCCTCATAAAGTGATTGGTCCCTGTGTATGAAAATTATCAATCATACATAAAGGAGAAACCAATGAAAACAGTAAAAGAAAGATTAGTTGCTGCTTTGCAGCTTTCTGTACAAGAAACTCTGGCATTTTACAAGAGTTCCTTTCGCGGCCTGACAGAAGAGCAGGTTGAAGAAAATCGTGACCTCTATGGTGAAAATGTCATTACGAAGGGTCAGGAAGACTCTATTTTCAAGAAGATTTACGAGTCTATTATTAACCCCTTTACAGTCATCTTATTGGTGATTGCTCTGGTGTCCTTAGTGACAAATGTCTGGCTGGCCAAGCCTGGTGAGGAAGATCCGACAACTTCCATCATCATTGTTGTTTTGGTGCTGATTTCCGGCGGCATCCGTTTTATTCAGGAATTGCGGAGCGACCGCGCTGCTAGCAATCTATCTCGGCTGATTGTCAACACAGCTACGGTTATCCGTGAAGGAGCAGAGCAGGAACTTCCCATTGATGAGCTTGTTGTAGGAGATATCATCAAACTTAGTGCCGGAGACATGATTCCTGCAGATGTACTGTTGCTGGACTCGCGTGATTTCTTTGTTCAGCAGTCCGGCCTGACAGGAGAAAGTGATGCAGTAGAAAAGATCTGTTTGACCAAGGCAGATGGTCAAAATCTCGATAGCCTTTTAGAAACAGAGTCGCTGGCCTTTATGGGAACCAACGTTATTTCCGGGAGAGCTACAGCTCTGGTGCTGGTGGTTGGCGATGAGACCATGATGGGAGCCATTGAGCAGACGTTGAACACTTACGATGAGCCAACCTCTTTTGAGCGCGAGATGAATAGTATTTCCTGGCTCTTGATTCGTCTGATGCTGGTCATGGTGCCAGTTGTCTTCTTCATCAACGGTCTGACTGACGGTGACTGGCTGGAAGCAGGTGTCTTTGCCCTCAGCGTTGGAGTCGGCCTGACGCCAGAAATGCTGCCTATGATTATCACGGCGAGCTTGGCTAAAGGTTCCATTATTATGGCTCAGGAAAAGGTCGTGATTAAGAAGCTGAACGCTATTCAGGACCTAGGAGCTATTGATATCCTTTGTACGGATAAGACGGGCACACTGACCCAAGACGAGATTGTCTTGGAATACCCACTGGATATTCATGGTGATTTGGACTTGGCAGTGCTCCGTCGGGCCTTTCTCAATTCCTATTATCAAACAGGCCTTAAAAATCTCATGGATCGGGCTATTATCAATCGGACGGAGAAAGAAGCCGAAAAGCATGAGATTGTTCGTGACTTAGACCAAACCTTTAAGAAAATTGATGAACTGCCTTTTGACTTTGAACGCCGTCGCATGAGCGTTATCGTTAAGGATGATGAGGATGTCATCAGCATGGTGACCAAGGGAGCCTTGGAGGAAATGCTGGCTATCTCTAGCTATGTAGAATACAAAAATCGTATTACAGAACTGACTGAGGATATCCGTCAGGAAATCCTTGCTGAAGTGGCCCAACTCAACGAGCAAGGGCTGCGCGTGCTTGGTGTTAGCTACAAGTCAGACTTAGAAGAAGATTATGAGTATGAAGTGAAGGATGAGTCCGATATGATTTTGACGGGCTATCTGGCCTTTCTAGATCCACCTAAGTCATCTGCGGCTCCAGCTATTGAAACCTTGGCCGAATATGGTGTTTCCACTAAGATTTTGACGGGCGATAATGATAAGGTAACCCAAGCAGTCTGTGAAAAGGTTGGGTTAGATGTAGACAATATCTTGCTAGGTGTAGAGGTAGATGCTCTATCTAATGAGGAATTGAGTCAGGCAGTGGAGAACACGACAGTCTTTGCCAAGCTCTCCCCTGACCAAAAAGCTCGGATTATCCTTCAACTCAAAGCCAATGGACACAAGGTTGGCTACATGGGTGATGGTATCAATGATGCGCCTTCTATGAAGGTAGCAGATGTTGGTATTTCTGTTGATACAGCTGTCGATATTGCCAAGGAAACGGCAGATGTCATTTTGCTGGACAAGGATCTCATGGTTCTGGAGAAAGGGCTGGTAGAAGGTCGCAAGGTCTATGCCAACATGACCAAGTATATCAAGATGACGGTCAGTTCCAACTTTGGAAATATCTTTTCTCTTCTTTTTGCCAGCATTTTTCTGCCTTTTCTGCCTATGGCACCAGTTCATCTGATTGTCCTCAATCTAGTTTATGATTTGTCTTGTATCGCTCTGCCCTTTGATAATGTAGATAGTGAATTTCTCAAGAAGCCTCATATTTGGTCAGCTAGCTCTATTACCCGTTTTATGGCTTGGATCGGGCCTATCTCATCCGTTTTTGATGTTTTGACTTATCTGGTGCTTTACTTTATCATCGTGCCTATGATCACAGGAGGCAGCTATCAAGCTAGTACTGAACAGGCAGCGACCTTTATCACTCTTTTCCAAACAGGCTGGTTTATTGAGTCTATGTGGACCCAAACCATGGTCATCTACATGCTACGCTCGCCTAAACTGCCTTTTGTGCAAAGCCGTCCTGCTCTTTCCGTCATTGTGACGACCATGGCGGCAGCGCTCTTTGTCACTTCCTTGCCATATAGCCTCTTTGCGTCAGTTCTGAAGACTGCCCCGCTCAATGGCACCTATTTCCTTTGCCTTTTCTTGATTATTGTGCTTTATATGGTTAGCGTAACCCTTGTGAAAGGCCTTTATATCAAGCGTTACAAGGAATGGCTGTAATAGAAGTGCTAGCAGATGTTTAAGAATAATAAAAAAGATTGGAAAATTTTCCAATCTTTTTTATATGTATTATTCTTTATCAGGTTGCCATTGCCAGCTTGCTCCAAATTGGGCGAGTAACTCGAAGGAGGCTTCTGGTCCCATAGATCCGACAGGATATTCATGGAGTGGCACTTGATTTTGGCTCCAGAGTTCTTCGATGCGATCGATGAGCTCCCAGCTGGCTTTTACTTCGTCCCAATGGCTGAAATTAGTTGAGTCGTTATTAAGGACATCAAAAATTAGTTTTTCATAAGGGTCTGGAGAGGCTCCTGAAGCTGTGGCATCTGTCCGATAATCTAATGAGATGGGAGCTAGATTAAAGAGTTCCCCCACTTCCTTGCCATTGAGGCTGAGTGAAATCCCCTCAGTTGGCTGGATATAGATGGTTAGGACATTTGGTTTGAGAGGCTCACCAAAGATAGAGTCCATTTGTTTGAAAACGATGTTGACATGGGTGCCTTTTTTGGTGAGGCGTTTCCCTGTTCGGAAGAAGAAAGGAACGTCACGGAAGCGGTCGCTATCAATGAAGAAAGCACCAGAGGCAAAGGTTTCGGTCGTAGATTCAGGGTTGACATTTGGTTCGCTACGGTAAGAAATGTATTTTCTACCGTTGATTTTGCCAGACTTGTACTGGCCGCGAATGAAGAAGCGTTTCAAATCTTCTTCGCTCGGCTGAACGAGGCGTTCAAAGACCTTGACCTTTTCTGCTCGGATATGGTCTTTGGTAAAGCTTTTTGGTTTGTCCATGGCCAGTAGTGAGAGGAGTTGTAGGGTGTGGTTTTGTACCATATCACGAAGGGCACCGGATTGATCATAGTAGCCACCGCGTTCTTCAACTCCCAACTTTTCAGCAAAGGTAATCTGTACATTATCAATGTATTGGCGGTTCCAGACATTTTCAAAAAGCAGATTAGCAAAGCGGATGGCAAAAATCTTTTGAATCATTTCCTTGCCTAGATAGTGGTCAATGCGGAAAATCTGTTCTTCGTCAAAGGTTGCCAGTAGATCTTCGTTAAGTTTGCTGGCAGTTGCCAAATCTGTCCCAAAAGGTTTTTCGACAATCAGGCGTTCAAATCCTTTTCCATCAACGATTTGCTCAGACTTGAGATGCTTAGCAATAGTCCCGAAAAATTGCGGCGCCATAGAAAGGAAGAAGAGTTTATTATTTTCTGCCTGGTATTGCTCGTTGAGCTTGTTTTGCAGCTTGCGCAATTCGATATAATGCTCGGTATCTTGCACATCATGGCTTTGATAATAAAAGTGGCTGGCGAACTCTTGAGCCTGCTCGGCACTGTCGGCTAGGTCTGAGATTGACTCGACAACGACCGACTCGAAATATTCCTTGCTCCAAGGTCTGCGGGCGGTTCCGATAACGGCAAAATGTTGCGAAAGATTGCCAGATTTATAAAGTCGAAAGAGGGAAGGATAAAGTTTTCTTTGAGCCAAGTCTCCGCTGGCACCGAAAATTGTAATAATAACTTTTGAAGACATGAGATCTATTACCTATCTAAATGTGATTGTCTCTATTTTATCACAATTTTCAGAAAAATTGTATTTGAAAAATCTGGATTTGACCAAAGAAAATATCCCGAGGGGAAGTCGGGATAGAAAATTAGGCTTCTTTCTTCTGATGAATCGCTCGAAACAGGAAATAGTAGAAAATAAAGTTGCCTATTGCGAGAAGGAGCAGTAGGCTGAAGACATTGTGGGCGCCGCTTGTCGTATCGGGGGCTTGATTGAGCAGGACGGCCGCAATTGCTGTTCCCAAGGCACCAGCAAAGGTTTGTGCTAGTTGAAAGAGGGCAGTTACATCCGCTGCCTTTTCTCTGCTGACTTGTGAGGCCGATAAAGCCATAGTATTGTTGAAGGCCATGTTGCGCCCTAGAGTAAAGAGGATATAAAATCCTAAGATTAAAGGCAGATTGAGCCAGCTTGTAAAAAAGCTAAAGATAATCATGACCAGAAAGACTAGGCTATTGCCGCCTAGCAGAGATAGTTTTGGGCCTTTGCTATCGTACAATTTCCCCAGAAAAGGCGACATAAAAGCCCCGATCATAGTTCCGGGAAGGAGGGAAAATCCAGCTTGGGCAGTAGAGACATTCTTGGCCAGTACGAGAAAGTTGGGAATGAGAAAGTTGCTGGAAAGGTTGGAGAATTGGAAGATTAAAAAGGGAAGAATTCCAAAGAAAATCGTTGGTTCTTTCAAGATACGGATGTCCAGAAATGGATCTTGAACAGTCAGACTCCGCCAGATAAAAAAGGCAAAGGAAAGGAAGAAAATGGCTAGATAAAGCCAATTGACACTATCACCACCTTCCAAACTGGAGATGGTCATCAGTGAAAAGGAAAGAGCCGTTGCGAGCGAGAGAAAGCCCAGCACATCAAAGGGACGCTTGCTCTTGCCTGCCGAATTTTCCAAATTAACATAAGCCAGTAAAAAAGAGAGAATGGAAACTGGCATGATAAAGCTGTAGATCATGTGCCAGTCGAAGGAACCAATCATGAAGCCTCCGTAGGTCGGGCCGATGGCTGGTGCTATGCTGATGACTAAGCCGCTTAGCCCCATATAAAAGCCGATTTTCTGCCGAGGGACCCGCTCCACGATGAGATTAAACATAAGTGGAATGGCAATCCCAGTCGCTCCCCCCTGAAGGATCCGTCCAAGCATAAGGAAAGTAAAGTCTGGGGCAATCATAGAAAGCAGATTTCCAAGGGTAAAGATGGAAAGCGAGGTAAAGAGGATATGGCGTTCCGTCCAGTTGTGGGACAGAGTTGCGCCTAAAGTTATGGTAATAGCGGCAGCCAGTAGATAGCCAGTGGTAATCCATTGTAGTACCCCTAGGCTCAGGCCAAAGACCTGACTCAGGTGGGGAAAGGTCACATTCATACTAGTCTCTGAAAGAATTCCAGCAAAGGTGATTAAGGCTACAGCTAGAATAGAAAGCAAATCTCGTTTCCTTACTTTTTCTTGATTCATAAAAAGAACTCCTTTTCAAATGAGATAGTATTATTGTAGCATGATTTTCCAAGATAAGAGAGAGAAAATTAGAGAGCGAGCTTCATCAAGTCTCTTCTAATTTAGAAAAGTCGGTCAGAGCAACTTAGTAAAGGGTAGAGAATGGCATATAAAAGAAACACCCATGAAAATGGATTTTCACAGGTGTTTGATTCTAAAAGACCCGATAGACGTAGGGATTGTCCGGTTTTTCTACCTTATCAAAGCTTTCAACTTCTAGAGTTGGCAGGCTTTGTCCCAGACTTTTATGGTAGTGCATGGCAAGTTTCCCCTTGGCATGAATCCAGGTATTATCCTCGAAATGCTGGGTATTTCCAGTCGTCAAGAGGCCATAGACACCTGAGTCGGCGATACAATGGATAATACCGAAGCGAAAGAGAAATTGGCTCTTCTGGTCGCTGGGGTCGTTGTAGACAAAGCCAGTGAACTCCAGCGTTTTGCCTACAAACTCGTCGGGATAATCATAGATGACCTCCATGACTTCCATGTAGTTCTCAGTCGTGACCTGAATGGCATCTTGCTTGACATATTTCTTGGCGGCAGCACGCATTTCTTTTTCGTAAGCCCCTTTGGTAAAGTAGGTGCTGGTGTCCGGCTTCAAGTATTGGCTGGTTGTGCCTTCGTCCTGCTGGACGGCTGCAGAAGTTCCCTCAGCCAGTGGGAAATGAAATCCTTTGGCCGAAACTGTGGTCGAATCCAAGGTTACAGTTGGAAAGAAAATTCCCACAAAGAGCGGAATGACAAGGAGCAGCACGCTGCCTAGCTTGGCCCAGCGAGTGCTTAAATGACTGTGGACCTCCATCTTTTTCATCCAGATAATGAGCTGCACGACAGCCAAGACAAAGGACAGAATCATAGACAAGTAGGCCAAATAGGAATAGTGGAGATTGATATATTGATTAAGCTTGCCCGTCAGCTGTAGATACATAGTAATCTCAAAGTAGCCGACTAAGATTAGAAATCGAATCATAGCACTACCCCCACAAGCCAAGAGTAAAGAAAGACGACGATGGTAACCAGACTGATAAATTGCCAGATAAAGCGTGTCTTAAAGTAGTTTTTCATCATCAGCAGATTCTTGACATCTAGCATAGGACCAATGACCAAGAAAGCTAAGACTGGCGATAGGCCGAAGCTAGCGATTAAGGAACTCCCGATGAAAGCATCGGCTTCGCTGCACAGTGAGAGCAAGAAGGACAGCAGCATGAGCAGAAGAATAGCAACAGCTGGTGTCGAGCTGATAGAGGTCAGGATTCTAGTTGGCACATAGACTTGTACGATGCTGGCGAAGAGACAGCCAAAGACCAGATAGCGACCTGTATCGAAAAATTCGTCAATGGCCTGCACAAAGACTTGAAAAAGCTTTTGTCCCTTGCGGAGATGTGAAAAGTCATGCTCATGAACAGCCTTGCGATTTTCTTTTTGGATATTGCTGTCTGCAAAGAAGCCCAGAAAAATCCCTAAAAGAATAGCCACGACCATAGAACCTAAAGCACGCAGCAGAGCCATTCGGAAGGAATTTCCAAAAGCTGAGTAGGTCGCAAAGAGTACGATGGGGTTGATGACTGGAGCTGTAACCAGAAATGGCACAGCTGTGTAACTGGGAACTTTCTTTTCCAGAAACCGGTTTATAATGGGAACGATTCCGCACTCACAGGAAGGAAAGACTATGCCAATCAAGCTTCCAAAGAAAATCCGAGCCCATTTGTTCTTGGGCAGGAAACGATAAACTTTGTCTGGCGTGACATACACCTCGATAAAGCCAGAAATAATACTTCCGATTAAGACAAAAGGCAGGGCTTCAATGATAATGGAGAGAAAGATGGCACCAGCCTGTAAGACGCTGGAAGGAAGGTTAGAAAAGAAGCTCATGCTTTTTTAGCCTTGTCTTGCGCTTCTTTTTTCTTTTTGTCATCTGGAAATTCTACTTTTTCAAGCTTAGGCAGGGTCGCAAACTCCTCGAACATCTTATCTAAATCATCTGTTTTGGTAAATTTCACAGCCATAGGGCCACCTCATTTCTAAAATAATAATTCTATTATACTACCAAACGAAAAAAAATGATATTTTCAGCCATGATGGATCAGAGAGAGCGGACTCATCCTAGCAAGAAAAAGATGGATTAAACTAGCCTTTATAGATTTTTCAGCTTCATATTATGATATAATAGAAGCGTTATGGAAAATTTAAATATTGAAAAAATTGCCCAGAAATTGGGCCTTAAAGAAAAACAAGTATCACAGGTCCTAGATCTGACTGCTGAGGGAAATACAATTCCTTTTATTGCTCGTTACCGTAAAGAAATGACGGGAAATCTAGATGAGGTCGAGATTAAGGCGATCATTGATTTAGACAAGAGTATGACTGCCTTAGCAGAGCGTAAAGCGACGGTCTTAGATAAGATTGAGGAGCAGGGCAAACTAACGGATGCTCTTCGCTCTGAGATTGAGGCTGCTGAGAAGCTGGCTGATGTGGAAGAACTTTATCTGCCCTACAAGGAGAAACGCCGTACCAAGGCTACCATTGCGCGTGAAGCAGGTCTCTTTCCTTTGGCCCGCTTCATCCTACAGGATGCGGCTAACTTGCAGGAAGAGGCTGAGAAACTGACTAGTGAAGCCTTTCCAACAGCAGAAGCTGCTCTTGCTGGAGCAGTGGATATTCTGACCGAGGCGATTTCTGAAGATACTAAGCTGCGGGCTTGGACCTACCACGAGATACAGACCAATTCTTCTATCGTATCCAGCCTCAAAGACGGCGACTTAGATGAAAAGCAGGTCTTCCAGATTTATTATGATTTTTCTGAAAAAGTAGCGACTATGCAAGGCTACCGTACCTTGGCTCTTAATCGTGGTGAGAAGCTAGGTGTTCTCAAGGTTGGTTTTGAGCACAATTTGGAGAAAATCCTGCGCTTCTTTGAAGTACGCTTCAAGGTGAAAAACGCCTATATTATCGAAGCTGTCCAGCAAGTAGTTAAAAAGAAAATCATTCCAGCCATGGAGCGTCGTATTCGGACTGAGCTGACTGAGGTGGCTGAAGATGGAGCGATTCAGCTCTTCTCAGAGAACCTCCGCAATCTCCTCCTGATTGCCCCTCTCAAAGGTCGTGTAGTACTGGGCTTTGACCCAGCCTTTCGGACAGGAGCCAAGCTGGCTGTTGTGGATGCGACAGGCAAGATGCTGACGACTCATGTCATCTATCCAGTTCCACCAGCAAAGCCAGCTCAGATTGAAGCTTCTAAGAAAGAGTTGTCAGAGCTGATTGAGCGGTTTGGCGTGGAAATCATTGCCATCGGAAACGGCACTGCTAGCCGAGAAAGCGAAGCCTTTGTAGCAGAAGTTTTGAAATCTCATCCAAATGTCAGCTATGTTATCGTCAATGAGAGCGGAGCATCTGTCTACTCAGCTAGTGAACTAGCTCGTCATGAGTTTCCAGATTTGACGGTTGAAAAGCGCTCAGCTATTTCCATTGCCCGCCGTCTGCAGGATCCTTTGGCAGAGCTGGTCAAGATTGATCCTAAGTCTATCGGGGTTGGCCAGTACCAGCATGATGTCAGCCAGAAAAAGCTGTCTGAAAGTCTGGACTTTGTCGTTGATACCGTGGTCAACCAAGTCGGGGTCAATATCAACACTGCCAGTCCTGCCCTGCTGGCCCATGTAGCTGGTCTTAATAAAACTATCTCAGAAAATATTGTCAAGTACCGGGAAACAGAAGGCTTGATTCGGTCTCGTGAGGCCATCAAGAAAGTTCCGCGTCTGGGCGCAAAAGCCTTTGAACAGGCAGCCGGCTTCCTGCGTATTCCTGAAAGTGATAACCTGCTAGACAATACAGGCGTTCACCCAGAGTCTTATAAGGCGGTGGAGGAGCTCTTTAAGCGTCTGGAAATCAGCAGTTTGGATGAGGCAGCCCAAGCGAAATTAAAGGCTGTTCAGGTTGCTAGTTTGGCTGCAGAGCTGGGCTTAGGAGAAGAAACCCTCAAAGACATTATTGCAGATTTGCTCAAGCCTGGCCGAGATTTGCGTGATTCCTTTGACGCGCCAGTTTTGCGGCAGGATGTCTTGGATATCAAGGACCTGCGCATTGGTCAAAAGCTGGAAGGCGTTGTCCGCAATGTCGTCGATTTCGGAGCCTTTGTGGATATCGGTATCCACGAAGACGGTCTTATCCATATTTCTAAAATAAGTAAAAACTTTATCAAGCATCCTAGCCAAGTTCTATCAGTCGGTGATTTGGTCACTGTCTGGGTGGATAAACTGGATGTGGAGCGGGAGAAGGTCAATCTCTCTTTGATAGCGCCAAATGAATCTAACTAACTACGTTAAGAAGGTGTCGCTGGAAGATTTTGGCTGGGAATTTCGCCACCAAGCTTATTGGAACAAGCGACTTCGGACGACTGGGGGACGCTTCTTTCCTAAAGACGGCCACCTGGATTTCAACCCAAAAATCTATGAAACTTTTGGGCTGGATATTTTCCGAAAAATTGTTCGTCATGAGCTCGTCCACTATCATCTCTATTATCAGGGTAAAGGTTACCGCCATGGAGATAGAGATTTTAAAGACCTCCTTAAGCAAGTTGACGGTCTGCGCTACGCTCCATCCTTGTCCGACTCGCAAACCTTTCTCATCTATGAATGCTTGAGCTGTGGAGCACTTATCCGTCGCAGACGCAGAGTCAATCTTCAAAAATATCGTTGCGGTTGTTGTAGAGGAAAATTAGCATTCCTAAAAGAGGAGATAAACGGAAGCTAAGCGAACAAAAAAAACGAATAGATGCAGAATCAGCCTTCGGGCTGATTTTTTTGTTCGACCACTATGATAAAATAAAGGAAAGAATGAGAGTTGAGGTCATCATTATGAAAACTAAGTTTTATAAATTAAGAAGAAACCGAGTAATTTCAGGGGTTTTGTCGGGATTGGCTGATAAATTTAACTTTGATCTTGGCTTGTTACGCTTTTTATTCATCATCTTTACAGTTTCCAATTTGGGCTTAGGCATTTTGATTTATATTTTGCTGGCTGTCGTGATGCCTTATAAGGAAGACGTGGAAGCGGAAATGTATGGAACCGGCCCTCGTAAAATGAAAGATGCCGAGCCAATCAATGACAATGACGGTTGGTTTTGGTAAAATAACAAATATAAAATTCGGGAGTATGCCCGAATTTGTGCTAGATGTAGAGGAAACGAAAAGAGAGAATCTAGGGAAACGCAGCTGACGGAATCTGGAAGCTGATGCCGAAATACGAATGACTTTATCCAAGGAGGAAATATGACAGAAGTTTGGAATGCCTATGACTTGAATCGAAATCAGCTCCCGCATCTCCTAGTTCGAGGAGAAAACATTCCTGAAGGGCAATTTCATCTCTGTGTCAATGTTTTGGTTCGCCATCAGGATGGCGATATTCTCTTTATGCGGCGGTCAGCAAATAAAAGTCTCTATCCTGGCTACTACGAGTTTGGAGCGGGAGGAAGTGTGCTGGCGGGAGAGGATAGTCTGACAGCAGCCCTGCGGGAACTGGAAGAAGAAACAGGCCTGGTTCCCGACAGTATCAGACTGTTGGAGCAGGTGTGCTCTGTCGAAGACCAGTGCCACTTTGATTTCTATGAAGCGGTGGTGTCTAGTGACAAGAATCAAGTCCGCTATCAGGCAGGCGAAACCGATGCTCATCTCTGGCTACCTCTAAATGAAATACCAGTCTTTATTGAGAGCCATCCTTGCTTTCAAAATCAAAAAAGAATTCTCAAAAAATGGATTGGCTAGTTATTTTGACTGGCCTTTTTGCTGGTTGGGAGATGTTTTCACAAGCATCTAGGGAAAAATCCTGCTTAAATTCCAATCTTAAAAACTCTTTTAGGGTAAAAATTTGCTATAATAGAGAAAGATAAATTTGAAGGGAGCAGGGAATGTCTGTAAAGGTCAAAGATTTGATTGAAAAAGTCCGTTTACGCATCGTTTACGGCAGTGATGACCTCTTGGAAAAGGAGATTTCGACATCGGATATTTCGCGGCCAGGCCTTGAAATGACCGGCTATTTTGACTACTACACGCCAGAACGGATTCAGCTGATTGGGATGAAGGAGTGGTCTTATCTGATGAAGATGACATCCCACAACCGTCATCAAGTCCTTTTGAAAATGTTTCAACCAGAAACGCCAGTTGCCATTGTGGCGCGCAATTTGGAGATTCCTGAAGAAATGCGGCGAGCAGCTGAAGAAAAGCAAATCGCGATTCTTACCAGCCGCACATCAACCAGCCGTCTATCAGGGGAAATTTCTAGTTTCCTTGACTCACGCTTGGCGGTCAGAACCAGTGTCCATGGCGTATTGATGGACATCTACGGAATGGGCGTGCTGATTCAAGGGGACAGTGGTATTGGTAAAAGTGAAACTGGTCTTGAGTTAGTTAAGCGGGGCCATCGTTTAGTGGCGGATGACCGGGTCGATATCTTTGCAAAGGATGAAATGACTCTCTGGGGAGAGCCTGCTGAGATTCTTCGCCATCTCTTAGAAATTCGCGGTGTCGGCATTATCGATGTGATGAGCCTTTATGGAGCTAGTGCGGTCAAGGATTCTTCACAGGTGCAGATTGCTGTCTATCTGGAAAATTATGATACCAATAAGACCTTTGACCGTCTGGGTAATAATGCAGAAGAACTGGAAGTTTCCGGTGTCAGAATTCCTCGGATCCGCATCCCAGTTAAGACAGGACGCAATATCTCTGTAGTGATTGAAGCCGCAGCTATGAACTATCGGGCTAAGGAAATGGGCTTTGATGCCACCAAGATTTTTGAAGAACGACTGACTAATCTGATTAGCCAGAATGAGGTGAAAGATGCTTGATCCAGTAGCTTTTTCAGTCGGTCCCTTTAGTATTCGTTGGTATGCGATTTGCATTGTCACTGGCTTGATTTTAGCCGTCTACTTGGCTATGAAGGAAGCGCCACGCAAGAAGATGATTCCAGATGATATTCTTGATTTCATTCTGATTGCCTTTCCCTTGGCCATCCTTGGAGCGCGGCTCTACTATGTGATTTTTGAATGGTCTTATTATGGCAAGCACTCTCTGATTGAGATTTTTCAGATTTGGAATGGTGGTTTAGCCATTTACGGCGGTTTGATCACTGGTGCCCTTGTCCTTTATTTCTTTTCTCAGAGAAGGCTAATCAATCCTGTTGATTTTTTGGATATTGCAGCGCCTAGTGTCTTGATCGCTCAGAGTATCGGCCGTTGGGGCAATTTCTTTAACCAAGAAGCCTATGGAGCGGTGGTCAAAAATCTTAATTATCTACCGTCCTTCATCCGCAATAATATGTACATAGATGGTGCTTATCGCCAGCCAACCTTTTTGTACGAGTCCCTTTGGAATTTACTTGGTTTTGCCCTACTGCTGATTTTACGCCGCCGCCCTAAATTCTTCCATCAGGGAGAATTGGCAGCCTTTTACCTGATTTGGTATGGTTTTGGCCGGATGATTATTGAGGGTATGCGGACCGACAGTCTCATGTTCTTGGGTATTCGTGTATCTCAGTGGCTGTCTGCAGCTCTGATTTTACTAGGCATCGGCATTATGATTTACCAAAGAAAAAAACAAGCCCCCTATTATCAAGAATGAGAGGAGAATATTATGCTTGAAATTGCTTATACTTTAGTTGCTGTCGCTTTGATTGTCTTTCTAATCTACCTGACCCTCACCGTCAAAACTCTCGGTGATAAGGCTGCAAAAATGCTGGATGAGACAGAAAATACGATCAAAGTGTTGACTTCTGATGTTAATGTCACCCTGCATCAAACCAATGATTTGATTGCCAAAGTCAATGTGTTGACAGATGATATCAACCACAAAGTAGCAACGATTGATCCACTTTTCAATGCGGTGGCAGACCTATCCGAATCAGTCTCTGATTTAAACGATCAGGCGCGTGTTTTAGGAAAGAAAGCAGTCGCAGCAGGAAGCACGACAGCCAAAACAACAGCAGGTCTAACGGCCCTTCGTTTGTTTACAAAATTATTCAAAAAATAAGAAAGTAGGTTTACTATGGGAAAAATTTCATCACTTTTATTAGGTGCTGTGTCTGGTGCAGCTGCAGCGTACTTTCTCACCAGCAAAAAAGGTAAAGAAATCACTGAAAAAGTTCAAGACTTTGTCGTTGATTATCGTGAAGATCCAGACAAGACTCACGAAGCAGTTGTCCAATCAGTAAAGGACTTTTCAGATCAGGCTGTCAAGGCCATCAACCAAACCAAGGAAAAGGTTGAAAATGGCGAAATTACAGCTGAAACAGTATTGGAGTCTGTTAAGGATACGACCAAGTCAGTAGTAGACTATTCGCAGGATAAATTCCAAGAAATCAAAGAAAAGTTTGAAAAAGAAGAGGAAATTCTTGAAGAAGAAATTTCTGATATCGTGGTGGAAGAAGGAGAAAAAGCCCCTTCAGAAGAAATCATCATTGATTTAGAAGATAAGTAAATTCAAACTAGATATACAAGATGAGGCTGGGACAAAAGAGTCCTAGCCTCATCTTGTATTAGAATTGCACCTTTGTCGCAGTGGTATAGGAAGCAAAAATTACTACTATTTAGTTTTCCCTCAGCCATCTTGATTTCCAGGAAAGAAAGCGTTATCATATAAATAAAAGGGGGTGTCGGTATGAAAAATTTAAAAGTACTTGCCTTGCTTGGTTTAGGCTGCTGCTTACTAGCCTGTTCTCGGCAGAAAGCTTCAGAGTCCCCTCAGTCTAGAAGTTCTGACTCTTCTTCTAAGGCTTCGAGCACAAGTCAAGCCCGCTCGAAAACAGCTAGCAGTAGTCAATCTAGTGCAAATCAATCTATCCCTAGTCAGAGTTCGACTTCTACGGAGTCAGAAAGCTCTAGTCAGACCAGTGAAAAGGCCAGAGAAGAGGAGACACAGCCTTCTAGCAAAGAAGCATCTTCCCCAATCAGAAAGCGCCTGGAAGTTCCCATGCAGATCCAGCGAGCTTGGAATACTTGCGCACCGACCTCTGTCAGTATGATTTTAGCCTACAGGGGCGTTCAGGCTAGTCAGGAGGAATTGGCACGAGCGATGGGGACCGATGAGACCTTCGGCACCCATAATGTCAATGTAATCCGTGTCTTAAATCAATATTTATTTGGTTATGCGGAAGTGCCGGCAGGTCAAGCGGGCTACCATCTTGGTACAGTGACTAGTAGCGCCTCGAATTCTGAAGATATGCGGCTCTTTAAAGAGCGCCTGCGCAAGAATATTGATGATGGTTATCCGCTCTACTATACGATTGATAATGCCTCCATCTACCCAGGGCATAAGGGTGAACACAATGTTGTGGGTACGGGCTATGAATTATCAGCAGACGGCAGTGATATCCTTGCAGTTTATTACATTGATCCATCCTATACCGTTCAGGATCCAGTCTATGGAGGGCTGAAAAAGGTAACTCCAGAAGAATTGTTGGCAGCTATGTGTGCTTGTCAGGAGCCAAATTACGCTTGGTAAAGAAACGAAAAAACGAGATCTTTTGATCTCGTTTGATTTAATTCGTGAATTAACGGCGTTTCTTTCTCCGAACAGTGCGATAGCCTTGAATAACCATGAGGCTCAGGACTACAGCAAGTGTGAAAGATAGGAAAGTGCTTATCTTTGCAGATAAGAAGATAAAGCTAAAAAAGACTGTCAAAATACAGAATAAAGCGATATTTATAAAGAAAAATAGCTCACGTAATTGTGATGCTGATTCTGCTTGGGGCAGGTATTCTTGATAGGATACTTCCTTAGTTTGTTCTGTCGAATCATGCAGGGGCGCTGATTCAAACTGTTTAAAATCTCTTACAGCCATTGTCTCTCTCCTAGTAGTACCTTATCATTCTATCACGTTTCTATGATTAGATATATTACAAGATAGTTACAAAACGAATAAAATCGAATTAAGAAATCATAAATCCTATTTTTTTGGTATAATAATGATATGAAAAAGATAATTATTACAGCAACAGCTGAAAGTATAGAACAAGTTCAAGCCTTATTGGAAGCAGGAGTAGATCGTATTTATGTCGGTGAGGAAAAATACGGTCTTCGTTTACCGCATAACTTCACTTATGACGAATTAAATCGTATTTCTCAAATGGTTCATCAGGCAGGAAAAGAAGTGACCGTTGCCGTCAATGCTTTGATGCATCAGGACATGATGGACCAGATCAAGCCTTATTTGGATTTTCTTCAGGAAATTGAAGTGGACTATATCACCGTTGGGGATGCAGGTGTATTCTACGTCTTGCAGCGGGATGGTTATAAGTTGAAAACGATTTATGATGCTTCGACCATGGTTACCAGCAGCCGCCAGATTAATTTTTGGGGCAAGAATGCTGGGGTATCAGAAGCTGTTTTGGCGCGGGAAATTCCATCGGCAGAACTCTTTAAAATGCCGGAAATCCTTGAAATTCCAGCAGAAGTCTTAGTTTATGGTGCGAGCGTTATCCACCACTCTAAACGTCCACTTTTGCAAAATTATTATAACTTTACACACATCGATGATGCGAAATCAAGAGAGAGGGATCTCTTTCTTGCGGAACCGAGCGATCCTCAGAGCCATTATTCAATCTTTGAGGACAAGCATGGGACTCACATTTTTGCCAATAATGACTTGGACTTGATGACCAAGTTGATAGAATTGGTTGACCACGGCTTTACGCATTGGAAGTTGGAAGGGCTCTACACTCCTGGTCAGAATTTTGTTGAGATTGCTAAGCTCTTTGTTCAGGCAAGGGACTTGATTGAAAAAGGTGAATTTAGCCATGACCAAGCTTTCTTGCTAGATGAGCCACTTCACAAATTGCATCCGAAGAATCGTTTCCTTGATACAGGATTTTATGATTACGATCCAGACATGGTGAAATAGACAGGATTTTGTTGCCTTTATCTAAGTGGGCATCACCAAAAAGCTATTTGCTCACCAGAAACGTTTTAAGAAAAGGCACAGATGAATCTGCGCCTTTTTGAGTTTTCATCTATAAAAATGGAGTGCTGGTCATGATTTCCAATAATCATAATTGTAGGTAGCTAGGATCATTTGAGTAATTTCTTCGGGCTTCTCCTGAGCTCCGCCGGCTATCCAAAGAGAAATAATCCCCTCAACACTGGATAGGAAGATTTCCAAGGCGTATTTCTGAGGGATATGAAAGTTCTCCTCTAAAAAACGCTGGGTAGCAGCTTTTTGCTTATCGCTCAGAATGATACTGGTTATAAACTCTCGAATAGCCCCGCGAAAGTCAATATAATGGCTTCTGGTCAGGGCATTGATCAGACGTTCATTAGCACGCAGTATATGAAATTTGGCTATCATGAACCGTTTGGAATATTCGCCTTCTTCTTCAAAAAGACTATAACTATAAAGTTGGGAAATGATGTCGCTTTTTAGACTTTCAACCATCTGATATTTATCTTGGTAGTGGAGGTAGAAGGTGCCGCGATTAATCCCTGCCCGTTTGCAGAGTTTGCTGATGGAGATATTATCAAACCTTTCCTCTGATAGTAGCTGGATCAGGGCTTCTTTGATGTCTTCCTTGGTACTAGTTTTCCGTTTCTGGACCATTTTTTCTTCCTTTTTGCTTAAATCAACACTTTGTTGATTTTTGATTATTGCTTTTTGTCTAAGCTCATTATATAATATCTGTGATTTAGAATCAACACTTTGTTGATTTAAGGAAAAGAGCTTTGAAAAGGAGAGAGACGATATGGCTTACATTGAAATGAAACATAGTTTTAAACGTTATCAGGTAGGTGACACGGGGATTGTCGCCAATCATGATATTTCTTTTGAGATTGAAAAGGGGGAACTGGTCATTATCCTGGGTGCTTCTGGAGCTGGTAAGTCTACGGTGCTCAATATCCTCGGAGGTATGGATACCAATGATGAGGGAGACATTCTGATAGACGGTCAGAATATTGCTGACTACAATTCCCACCAGCTGACGGACTATCGTCGCAATGATGTGGGCTTCGTCTTTCAGTTTTACAATTTGGTGCCCAATCTGACGGCCAAGGAAAATGTTGAATTGGCTTCTGAGATTGTCAAGGATGCCCAAGATCCAGTAGCGGCTCTGACCGCAGTGGGACTAGAAAAGCGCCTCAATAATTTTCCAGCGCAGTTGTCAGGCGGGGAGCAGCAGCGAGTGTCTATTGCTCGGGCTGTGGCCAAAAATCCCAAGATTTTGCTCTGCGATGAGCCGACAGGAGCTCTGGACTACAATACTGGTAAGCAAGTGCTGCAAATCTTACAGGATATGTCCCGCAATCAAGGAGCGACAGTGATTATCGTAACCCACAATGCTGCCTTGGCTCCCATTGCTGACCGGGTTATCCGCATGCACGATGCGAGGGTCAAGAGTGTTACAGTCAATGAAGAGCCTCAGGATATAAGTACATTGGAGTATTGATATGAAGAGAAAGATTTATTGGAAAGATATTCTGCGCTCCTTCACTAGCTCTAAAGGACGTTTCCTATCTATTTTAATCCTCATGATGCTGGGTTCTCTAGCTCTCGTGGGGCTCAAGTTCGCTCCACCCAATATGCGCAGAACAGCAACAGATTATTTGAAAGAGCAGCGAACTATGGACTTGGCTGTTATGGCGGACTATGGTTTGGATAAAGCGGATCAGAAAGAGCTGGAAGCTATCAAGGGAGCTGATGTCGAGTTTGGCTATCTGACAGATGTCACCGTAGACGAGGAGGCTCTCCGAGTATTCTCAGATACCAAGGATATTTCAAACTTTCAAGTGACCTCTGGCCGTCTTCCTAAGAATGAGCAAGAAATTGCCTTGGCTAGCTTTTGGTCTAAGAAATATAAGCTTGGTCAGGAGATTGATCTAACCGAAAAAGCAGGCAGTCGGTCAGTTCTGAAAAACAAGACCTATAAGATTGTGGGATTTGTCAACTCGGCAGAGCTCTGGTCTGATAGAAATCTGGGCAATACGACTAGTGGCAGCGGGGCTTTATCAGCCTATGCTGTAGTTAGCCCCAAGGCCTTTGATACAGATGTTTACAGTATTGCTCGCCTGCGCTATCATGATTTAGAAAAGCTGGCTCCCTTTTCTGAAAGCTATCAGGAGCATTTGGAGCAGCACCAGACTGCTTTGGACAAGAGCCTTGAAGATAACGGAGTGGCTCGCTTTAAGCGATTAGAGGCAGATGCCAAAAGCACCATTCAGAAGGGCCAAGATAAGATTGCTCAGGCTGAGAGTGAGCTGACCCAAGGGAAAAAGCAATTAGAGCAAGCTCAGAGTCAGCTGGATCAGCAAAAAAGCCAGCTAGAAGTAGCTCAAGCTGCTTCTATCCTAGCTCCCGATCAGCTCGGTCAGAGCCGGCAGCAGATTCAGGAAGCTGAGTCCCAGCTCAATCAGAAAAAATCTGAGCTGGCTCAGGCAGAGAAAGATTTGTCTGCTAACAAGGACAAGCTAGCTGACGCTAAGGCAAATCTTAGTCGATTGAAAGAGCCGGCCTATCATAGCTATGACCGCAAGTCCCTGCCAGGTGGGAATGGCTATCATATGTATAAAAACTCCATGAATAGTATTGCGTCGATTGGTAATATCTTCCCGGTGGTGCTCTATCTGGTGGCAGCAATGGTGACCTTTACCACTATAACGCGCTTTGTCGATGAGGAGCGAACAAATGCAGGTGTCTTTAAGGCTCTAGGCTATCATAGCCGAGATATCATTCGCAAGTTTGCTCTTTACGGTTTGGTGGCGGGGAGTCTAGGTACCCTCATAGGGATTCTGCTGGGACATTATTTCTTATCGGGAGTGATTTCTTCTATTATTACCAGAGGAATGGTGCTTTCTGTCCCGCATGCATATTTTTATGTTTCCTATAGTATACTGGCCCTTGGACTTTCCCTTCTATCCAGTGTTCTCCCTGCCTATTTGGTAGCAAGACGGGAGCTGACAGAGGAAGCAGCACATCTGCTTTTGCCCAAGCCACCGGTCAAGGGCTCCAAGATTTTCTTGGAAAGACTGCCCTTTATCTGGCGACGTCTTAGCTTTACTCAGAAGGTCACAGCTCGCAATATCTTTCGCTATAAGCAGCGGATGTTTATGACTATCTTTGGTGTGGCGGGTTCGGTTGCCCTGCTCTTTGCCGGCCTAGGACTTCAGTCTTCTATTGGTGGTATTCCCAAACGTCAGTTTGAGGAGATTCTGCGATACGACTTGATTGTCGCTGCCAATCCTGGGGAAAATCAAGCCGAACAAGATAAGCTGAAAAAGATGTTGGCAGATGACTCGATTGCTGCCTATCAGGAGATCCACAGTGAAACTTTGACGGAGAAATACAAAGGGAAAAAAGAAACAGAGTCAGTCACTTTAATGGTTACGGACAAGGAAAATTTTAAACCGTTTATTTCTATGGAAAGTCCTGACAGCCGACAGAAGCTGTCCCTGAAGGACGGTGCAGTTGTTTCGGATAAATTGGCCCGTATAGCTGGAGTTAGCCCCGGTGGCAGTATAGAGCTGGGTGGCAAGTCTGTCAAGCTCGCAGCAGTCAATGAGAATCATTTTGGCCATTTTGCCTTTATGAAGGCAACTGACTACCAGAAGATTTACGGGAAAAAGCCTGAGAAAAATGCTTATCTAGTGCGACTCAAGGATTCTTCCAGCAAAAATATTGTGGACAAAGCCAATGAATTTATGAGCCTCAAGTCTGTCAAGAGTGTTTCGCAAAATGCTAGCATGGTGCAGCAGTTCAACGTTCTAGCTAATTCTCTTAATAATACGATGATGATTTTAGTGCTGATTTCCATTCTTCTAGCAGTCGTCATTCTCTACAATCTGACCAATATCAATGTAGCCGAGCGGATTCGCGAACTGTCCACTATCAAGGTTTTGGGTTTCCATAATAAGGAAGTGACCCTCTATATCTATCGAGAGACCATTATCCTGTCAGTGATTGGGATGGCAGTTGGGCTTCTAGGCGGTTTCTTCCTGCATCGTTTTTTGATTGAGAAGGTTGCGCCTAGCATTATCAGCTTAAACCCTCAAGTAAGTCCCTCAGTCTATCTGTTTCCTCTAACAGCAGTGACTCTTATTCTGACCTTGCTTGGCTTCTTTGTCAACTACCGCTTCAGACGGGTGGATATGCTGGAAGCGCTCAAGTCTGTCGATTGATAAAAAAACATTTCAAAACTTTCACTCACTTGATGGGTGGAAGTTTTTTTGAACTTTGATATAATATTCCTTGTAAAGAAAGAGAAAGACATACGATGACACGAAAAATTGCCTTATTATCCGATGTGCATGGGAATAGCACAGCCCTGGAAGCAGTACTGGCGGATGCGGAAAGCCAGCAAGTGACAGACTATTGGTTTTTGGGGGACTTGCTCCTGCCAGGAACCGGTCGCAGAAATATCTTAGATAGGATGGAGCAGCTGCCCATCAGCCTTCAGGTTAGAGGGAATTGGGAAGACAGTCTCTGGCATGCCCTGCACCAAAAGCTGGATTTGGATCGTCCCAGCCATCTCTACCTGACCCGGCTCTGTCATTTTGTCCTAGAGAAAATCCGTCCTGAAGAGATTGACCACATGCAAGAACTTCCTCTGCAAATCTTGACAGAAGTAGAGGGATTGAAGATTGCGGTCAGTCACCATCTGCCAGATAAGAATTGGGGGCGGGAGCTGATTCATATTGGTGAGCAGAGCGATTTCGACCGTCTTTTTGAAGGAAACGACTGCGCTGTCGCTGTTTATGGTCATATTCACCAACAGTTTCTCCGCTACGGGACTAAGGGCCAGTTGATTATCAATCCCGGCTCTATTGGTCAGCCATTCTTTCTAGATTCGACTTTGCGTCAGGACTTGCGAGCCCAGTATGCCATTTTAGAGATAGATGAGACGGGTCTGGCTGATGTCGACCTTCGGCGCGTGGCTTATGATGTGGAGCAGGAACTACGATTGGCTCGGGAGCTCCACTTGCCTTACTATGAGATTTATCGAGAGAGTTTGGTCAATGGTATCCACCATACCCACAATCACGACTTGTTGCGAGAGATTAGCGAGCGTGAAGGCTATGCAGATGAGATTGCGGCTTTCTTAAAGTCTGGTCGTAACTCTTGAAGTTACACCATTTTTGAGATATAATAGTGAGAGAAAATGATGAGGGAGGAGAAAAAAATGCAGATTTCTAGCCGTTTTACCATTGCCACCCATATGCTGATTGTTCTGGCTTTGGAGGGAAAAAAACAAAAACTGACAAGTGATATCCTTGCTGGCAGTGTCGGCGTCAATCCAGTTATTATCCGCAAGACCCTGTCCCAGCTCAAGAATGCCGGAATGATTACCGTTGCTCGTGGGACTGGAGGAGCAGAGATTGCCAAAGATTTGAAAGACATTAGCCTGTTGGACGTCTATAGTGCGGTTGAATGTCTGGGCAAGAGCGGCCAGCTCTTTAGCTTTCATGACAAGCCCAATCCAGACTGTCCTATCGGTAAGAACATTCACAATGTCTTAGATGACCGCTTGGCTGCTATTCAGGCAGCCATGGAAGCTGAATTAGCTCAGACCAGCCTTGACGAAGTTGTCGCAGCAACCGAAAAAGAAATTAAAGAACAATCTGTTTCCCAGTGAGCAGGTTGTTTTTTTGTTAAGAATTTTCCGAGATGTAATTATTGATATTACATTAGAATGTGCTATACTAATAGATGTAATAAAAACAATTACAATCTGAATAATCCTTCGGAGCAAATGGAGATGTGGAAGACTGCATCAAGAAACGTATTTCTGTTTTGGGAATAAAAAGAAAGATTGGGCAGGAAAACTACTGAACTTTAAAATTAAAGAGAGGAGAAAGAACATGACTTTTGAATATCAAAGCAAAATTTATCTAGGAGAGGTGGCACTTTATGTTGCCGATTTAGCAAGACAAAAGGACTTTTATCAGCGTGTTTTAGGGCTGGAACTTTTGGAAGAGCAGGACGGACAGGTGGCTTTGGGCAGGGACGGACAAGTGCTGGTGAGACTTTTAGCGACCAGTGACCGGCAGACCGTCAAGTCGGCTTACGGTCTTTATCATCTGGCGCTTTTGCTTCCAAGCCGTCAAGCCTTAGCAGATATCCTGAAGCATTTATCCGAAAATAAAGTACCTATGGTTGGAGGAGCGGACCACGGTTATAGTGAAGCTATTTATCTGGAGGATCCAGAAGGCAACGGCATTGAGCTTTATCGGGACAAGCCTCAGGCTGATTGGGATATTCGAGAAGATGGCCGCATTATCGGAGTGACGGAAGCGCTTGCGGCTCAAGAAATCTATGAACTAGGTCAGGAAATCCAGCCGTTTAGTATTGCCGAAGGAACTCGTATGGGCCATGTCCACCTGTCTGTGAAAAATAGCAGAGCAGCCAGTCATTTTTACCAAAAGCTTCTAGGCTTGGAGGATAAATTTTCTGTACCTTCTGCTAGCTGGCTGGCATCCGGAAACTATCATCATCATTTAGCAGTCAATGAATGGGGAGGTTCTCACTTGAATCATCGCCAACCGAAGCAACTGGGACTAGCCTATTTTGAAGCGCAAGTAGAAGGAAAAGAAGACCTAGTAGCTATTTATGAAAATGCTCAGGTCTTACAAGCGCCAGTCCGATGGATTAGCTCCCAAGAGCTAGAAGTCACAGACCCAGATGGGATTGTGGCAAAAATTAAGACAAGAGTGGTATAATAAGGCATATCAAGAAGATCGAAGAAAGAAAAAATATGTACAAGACTTATTATACATCGCCGATTGGCCGGATTCTCATCTTGACGGACTCAAATGCCTTGTTGGGACTTTGGCTTGAGGGACAGAAATATTTTGGGGCAGGCTATGATTTGGAGCAAGCAGAGGAGGAAGAGACAGAAGTCAGCCGACGCGTCTTTGCTTGGTTGGACGCTTATTTTAAGGGAGAAAATCCCGCAATAAATGAAATTCCATTGGCACCTCAAGTAACTGAGTTTAGAAGCAAGGTTCTGACTGTGCTGCAGAAGATTCCCTATGGGCAAACGGCTACCTATTCAGATATTTTGCGAGAATTGCAGGCTGAGTATGGAAAAATTGGCTCGGCTAGAGCAGTCGGTGGTGCCATCGGTCATAATCCTATTTCCCTTCTGATTCCTTGTCATCGGATTGTCGGAAGCGACGGCAAATTGACCGGCTATGCCGGCGGTCTGGATAAAAAAGCCTTTTTGTTGAAACTAGAGGCGGGGGAGAAAACAACAGGATAAATAAAACTATTAAGAAACTAAAAAAGCACCAATCGGTGCTTTTTTAGTTTCTTAATCAAAATACAGCAAGTCCTTGCTGGTTTCGGTGAAGAGTTCAAAGCCATTCTTGGTGACATAGCCGCAGTCCTCGATGCGGACGCCGACCTTGCCAGGGATGTAAATACCAGGCTCGACAGAGAAGCACATGCCCTCTTCGATGACCATGTCGTTGCCCTCCATGATGGATGGAAATTCGTGGACGTCCATACCGATACCGTGGCCGAGACGGTGATTGAAATACTCACCATAGCCCGCTTTTTCGATAACCTCACGGGCGGCGCGGTCTACTTCATGAGCTGTGACGCCTGGTTTGATAAAATCAAGTGCAGCTTGTTGGGCTTCCAGAGTCAGATAGTAGATATCCTTTTTGAACTGATCTGGCTGGCCGACAGCGACAGTCCGTGTCATATCACTGGCATAGCCATTGACCATGCAGCCCAAGTCAAAGAGGAGGAGGGCGTTGTTTTCAATTTTATTGGCACCGGGAATGCCGTGCGGATTGGCTGCGTTATTGCCTGTCAGAACCATGGTTTCAAAGCTCATTTCATAGCCTTCTCGCTTGATGGCAAAGTCGATTTGAGCGATGATGTCTGTTTCAGTATTTTCTAGTGAAATATTGTCGAAACCGATATTGACAGCCTTGTCAGCATATTGACCGGCTACTAGCATTTTCTGGATTTCATCGGCTGACTTGATCAAGCGCAAGCGGTTAATGTAAGGGGTCAGATTGACAAATTCAGCCCCATTAAAAACAGTACGCAGGCCGTGATACTTAGTTAAAATCAGATTATCAAACTCGACCGCTACTTGTTTGAAGGATTGAGATGGTAGAGAAGCCTTGATCTTTTCCCAAGGATTTTCAGAATCGACATAGCCTATAACTTGAAAGTCTACGGTAGAAGAAGCACGCTCAACTTCTAGTGCTGGTACGAAAAGGAGTGGCTCATGGTCAGTGTAGACGAATAGGAACATTTGGCGTTCATGTGGATCGCTGTAAAAGCCTGTTAGGTAATGAATGGTTACAGGATCAGAGATTACAGCCACATCCTGCTTTTCATTTTCAAGATAAGTGATGATTTGATTGATTTTTGTCATAGTTCAACCTTCTTTCTATGCCTCTATTTTTGCAGAAAAAGTGAAAAAAATCAAGGATTTTAGTGAGGATTCCTTATCATTGCTTGGAATTTTCGCAAGAGGGAAAGCTAAGGTAAAATTTCTATAAGAATGTTGGAATATAGTGTGCGAAAATAGTATTTTTTAAGGAAAATTTGATATAATAGTGCTTATGGAGCGGTAGGACAGATACAAAAATAATAGATGTCTAAGCTTAAAAATTGTATAGATATGAAGGTAAAAAATGAAAAAAATATTAGTTGTAGATGACGAGAAGCCAATCTCGGACATTATAAAGTTTAACATGGCTAAGGAAGGCTATGAAGTACTGACAGCCTTTGATGGTAAGGAAGCTCTAGAAATGTTTGAAGCAGAGCAACCGGATATCTTGATTCTGGATTTGATGTTGCCAGAAGTGGATGGACTGGATGTTGCCCGGACCATTCGCAAGACCAGCAATGTGCCGATTATTGTACTTTCGGCCAAAGATAGCGAGTTCGATAAGGTAATTGGTCTGGAGATCGGTGCCGATGACTATGTGACCAAGCCCTTTTCAAATCGTGAATTATTGGCTCGGGTCAAGGCCTTGTTGCGCCGTTCTGAACTAGTCCCAGATAGTCATGTGGATGAGAGCAGTCCAAAGGAACTGTTTATTGGGGATTTGCAGATTCTTCCAGATGCTTTTGTGGTGAAAAAACATGGGAAAGAATTGGAATTAACCCATCGTGAATTTGAACTTTTGCACCATTTGGCGACTCATGTTGGTCAGGTCATGACGCGTGAGCATTTGCTAGAGACCGTCTGGGGCTATGATTACTTTGGAGATGTGCGGACAGTCGATGTGACTATTCGCCGTCTGCGCGAAAAAATCGAAGATACTCCAAGCCGTCCGGAGTATATCCTGACTCGCCGCGGTGTCGGTTATTACATAAGAAATAATGATTGAAACGCTAAAAGAATTCGTACTTTCTCCTGACTTTGTCTTTTCACTGATTGTTGTCGGCTTTATCATCGTCGTGGCTCTTTTGCTACTGGAAAATCGACGAGATACTCAAAAGCTGGTGCAGTTAAACCAAAAGATCAAAGGATTGATTGCAGGAGATTATTCAGAAGTTTTAGATATGCAGGGCAGTCCTGAAATCACGGACATGACCAATTCCATCAATGATCTCTCTGAAGTCATCCGCCTGACGCATGAAAATTTGGAGCAAGAAACCAAGCGTCTATCCAGTATCCTGTCTTACATGACGGATGGCGTGCTTGCGACCAATCGCCGAGGACAGATTATTACCATCAATGACATGGCAACCAAGCAATTGGGTGTCAAACGTGATGATGTCCTTAATACCAGTATTTTAGATTTGCTGGATATTGCTGATGAGTATGATCTGCGCGAATTGATCACCAAGGTTCCAGAATTGACTATTGATTCTCAAGATGAAAATGGTGAATATGTAAGCCTGCGGGTTCGCTTCGCCTTGATCAGACGGGAGTCAGGTTTTATATCAGGGTTGGTAGCAGTGCTACATGATACAACGGAGCAGGACAAGGAAGAGCGGGAGCGTCGGCTTTTCGTTTCCAATGTTAGCCATGAATTGCGGACGCCTCTAACCAGTGTGAAATCCTATCTGGAAGCCTTGGATGATGGCGCTCTGTCAGAGCCTGTTGCACCGGAATTTGTCAAGGTTTCACTAACCGAGACAAACCGTATGATGCGGATGGTGACGGACTTGCTTAGCTTATCGCGGATTGATAATAATACCAGCCATCTGGATGTTGAGCTGACCAATTTTACAGCCTTTATCACCTATATCCTCAACCGTTTTGATAAGATAAAAAATCAGGATGAGACCAAAAAATATGAGATTATCAGGGATTATTCAATTACACCGATTTGGGTAGAGATTGACACGGATAAGATGACCCAGGTGATTGATAATATCATGAACAATGCCATCAAGTATTCGCCTGATGGTGGGACGATTACGGTTTCTGTGAGAACAACAGATGTTCAGTTGATTCTCTCGATTTCAGATGAAGGTCTGGGCATTCCCAAGCAGGATCTGCCAAAGATTTTTGATCGTTTCTATCGGGTGGATAAGGCCCGCAGTCGAGCCCAGGGAGGAACGGGCTTGGGTCTGGCTATTGCTAAAGAAATTATCAAGCAGCATCATGGCTTTATTTGGGCCAAGAGTGAGTATGGCAAAGGATCTACCTTTACCATTGTTCTTCCATATGATAACGATGCTGTCCGTGTAGATGACTGGGAAAATGAAGAGAATGTAGAAAGTGAACATGACTAAGGGATTTCAATATAGTATTCTAGCATCAGGCTCGAGTGGCAATTGCTTTTATCTGGAAACAGACCAGAAACGACTGCTTGTTGATGCTGGTCTATCAGGGAAAAAAATTACGAGTCTTTTGAGCGAAATAGATCGCAAACCAGAGGATTTAGATGCTATTTTGGTCACCCATGAGCACAAGGATCACATCCATGGTGTGGGGGTTTTGGCGCGTAAATACAATCTAGATATTTATGCCAACGAAGCAACCTGGCGAGCGATGGAAAAGGACTTGGGCAAGCTGGATGCTAGTCAGAAGCATATCTTTGAAATGGGTAAGATGAAGACTTTTGGCGATTTAGATGTCGAAAGTTTTGGAGTGAGCCATGATGCGGCTGCTCCCCAGTTTTATCGCTTTATGAAGGATGGCAAGAGCTTTGTCATGCTGACGGATACGGGCTATGTCAGTGACCGCATGGCAGGAGTCATTGAGAATGCAGATGCTTATTTGATTGAGAGCAATCATGATATCGAGATTCTCCGGAGCGGTGCCTACCCGTGGAGCCTGAAACAGCGCATCCTGTCTGACTTGGGGCACTTATCCAATGAAGATGGTGCGGAAACTATGATTCGTACACTTGGCAATCGCACCAAGCGCATCTATCTGGGGCATCTGAGCAAGGAAAATAATATCAAGGAGTTGGCTCATATGACCATGGTCAATCAACTGGCTCAAGCAGACTTGCCAGTGGGCCATGATTTCCAGGTCTTCGATACTTCTCCTGATACAGCGACGCCTTTGGTAAATATCTAATCATCAGTCGTTCAGAAAGAGAGTGGGACAGAAATCGGTAATTCGTTAGAATTCGATTTCGTTGTCCCACCTCCGCACAGTTGAGTAGGGCTGTAAAAGCTGATGAAATCAGCGTGGTAGAGCCCACTCAACCACTGCGTCTTGCTCAACAAACCAAAGACAATTGAGAGTCTGGGATTTTTGTCCCAGCCTCTTTTTTAGGATTGACAAGGATTGCTTTTTATGGGAAACTAGTTTTATATTTTTTAGCTTGTTTTTTATACTAGAAAGGAAGCTAAAGAATGACCATGAAAACGTACGTGAGGAAACCAAATGCGCTTGATTTATTTTGTGATTGCCTGCTTATCTTTGGCCTTAGGAGTGCTGGGGATTTTTCTGCCCCTTCTTCCTACGACTCCTTTTTTACTTTTGTCTATTGCTTGCTTTTCGCGCAGTTCCAAGCGGATTGAGAATTGGCTTTATCACACCAAGCTATATCAGACCTATGTTGCAGATTTTCGGGAGACAGGTTCGATTGCTAAGGAGCGCAAGAAAAAGATTATCGTATCCATCTATATCTTGATGGGAATTTCCATTGCGTTAGCTCCGATAATTTGGGTAAAAATTTTCTTATTCGCCCTGACAATCTTTATTACCTATTATCTTTTCAAGGTCATCCCAGATAAGGAATAGGCCAGGAATTACGCTAAGAAGACAAGTAAACAAGTGCGTTGGCACTTGTTTTTTGGTATAATGGTAGATGGTTCACAAAGAACATCATTTTAGAAAGGATGGATTGGACTCATGCTCTGCCTTGGCCTAGCATGAAAAAGAAATTATGGAACAATTAAAAGATGCACTGCTGGAGCAGTTTGGGCTGGTGTTTGAAGACAGCAGTCTGCTAGAGACCGCTTTTACTCATACCAGCTATGCCAATGAGCACCGCCTCTTAAAAATTTCACACAATGAACGCCTGGAATTTTTAGGAGACGCTGTTCTGCAGCTGATTATTTCTGAGTATTTATATAAAAAATACCCCAAAAAACCAGAAGGAGATTTGTCAAAACTACGCTCCATGATTGTTCGGGAGGAGAGTTTGGCTGGCTTTGCACGGGACTGTCAGTTCGATCAGTTTATCAAGCTGGGTCGCGGTGAGGAAAAGTCAGGAGGCCGCAATCGCGATACCATTCTGGGTGACTTATTTGAGGCCTTTTTGGGTGCCCTTCTTTTGGATAAGGATGTGGAGACTGTCAAAGACTTTATTTACCAAGTCATGATTCCCAAGGTAGAAGCAGGTGACTTTGAGCAGGTGACTGACTATAAGACTAAGCTGCAAGAACTCCTACAGGTTAATGGGGATGTGGAGATTGTCTATCAGGTTACAGATGAGACAGGGCCAGCCCATGCTAAGAACTTTGCTGTGGCTGTGTTAATCAATGGTCAGAAAGCGGGTCAGGGACAAGGCCGTTCTAAGAAACTGGCTGAGCAGGAAGCTGCCAAGGATGCATTTGAAAAGGAAAGTCACTAATGTTTTTAAAGGAAATTGAAATTCAGGGCTTCAAGTCATTTGCAGATAAGACCAAGGTGGTTTTTGACCAAGGTGTGACTGCTGTTGTTGGTCCCAATGGCTCAGGCAAGTCCAACATTACAGAGAGCCTGCGCTGGGCTCTGGGTGAGTCGAGTGTCAAGAGTCTGCGGGGTGGCAAGATGCCCGATGTCATTTTTGCAGGGACGGAGAACCGCAAGCCCCTCAACTATGCTTCGGTCGTTGTGGTTTTGGATAATCAGGATCAGTTTATCAAGCAAGCAAGCAAGGAAATCCGCGTCGAGCGCCATATCTATCGCAGTGGTGATAGCGAGTACAAGATTGACGGCAAAAAGGTCCGTCTGCGCGATGTCCATGACCTTTTCATGGATACAGGACTGGGACGGGATTCTTTCTCCATTATTTCCCAAGGAAAGGTCGAGGAAATCTTTAACAGTAAGCCAGAGGAGCGTCGGGCTATTTTTGAAGAAGCGGCCGGAGTGCTCAAATATAAGACCCGTCGCAAGGAAACAGAAAGCAAACTAGCGCAGACTCAAGACAATTTGGATCGCTTGGAAGATATTATCTACGAGCTGGATAGTCAAGTCAAGCCACTGGAAAAGCAGGCTGAGACGGCCAAGCGCTTTTTAGAACTGGATCATGAGCGTCAGGAGCTTTATCTGGATGTCTTGGTGGCTCAAATCAAGGCGAATAAAACTGATTTGACGGCGGCAGAAGCTGATTTGGAGAGTATCAAGCAGGAACTAGCGGCCTATTATACGAAACGGGATGAATTGGAGCGTGAAAACCAAGAGATTAAGGTTAAACGTCAGGAAGTGAATCAAAAACTGTCTGACGATCAGGCCAGTCTTTTGGAGTTGACGCGTTTGATCAGTGATTTGGAACGCCAGATAGACCTAGCTAAGCTGGAATCTAGTCAGGCGGCCAGCAGCCGTTTGGAAAATGAAGAACGCTTGGCTGGGTTGAGAGAAAAAAGCCAGCAGCTGACAGCTGATATTTCCTCCAAGGAAGCTCATCTGGCTGATTTAGTAGTCCAGTTGACAGAAAATCAAGAGGCTATGAGCCAGTTGGAAGCAGAATTGGCGGACTTTTCAGATGACCCAGACCAGTTGATCGAAAATCTGCGGGATCGTTACGTCAAGCTCATGCAAGAAGAAGCGGACTTGTCCAACGACTTGACCTCGCTAGAAAATCGTCTGGAGAATGAGCGGAGCCAAGCGGCCAGCAAACAGGCAGAGTTTAGCAAACTACAGGCTGATTTAAAAGCTGGTAGAGACGAAGAAGCGGCTCGACAAGCAGAATTGGAAGCGGCACAGGCTGCCCTCAGAGACTTGCTAGATCAGTATCAGCAGCAGGAGGAGCAGGTCGAGAAGTTGGCGACTGCTTATCAAAATGAGCAGACCAGCATGTTTGCCCTGCTGGATGATTTGAAAAATAAAAAAGCCCGTGCAGCCAGTTTAGAAGCTATTCTTAAAAATCACAGTAATTTCTATGCAGGTGTAAAAAGTGTCCTGCAGGAAGCTGATCGTCTGGGTGGCATTGTCGGGGCAGTCAGCGAGAAATTGAGCTTCGATCCTCATTACCAGACCGCTTTGGAAATTGCGCTGGGGGCAAGTAGTCAGCATATCATCGTTGAGGACGAAGGGGCAGCGACCAGAGCCATCGATTTTCTTAAGAAAAATCGGGCTGGTCGGGCTACCTTCCTACCTCTGACGACCATCAAGGCTCGTCAACTTCCCGAGCAAAATCAATCCAGAATTGAGGCTAGTTCAGGCTTCTTAGGTATAGCTTCGGAGCTGGTGACCTATGAGCCAGGTTTGGAGAATATTTTCCAAAATCTATTGGGGACAACCGCTATTTTTGATACGATTGAGCATGCGCGTGCGGCTGCTCGTCAGGTTCGTTACCAAGTCAGAATTGTAACGCTGGACGGAACGGAACTGCGCACAGGCGGTTCTTACGCCGGAGGAGCCAATCGCAATAATAACACAATCTTTATCAAGCCTGAACTGGACAGCCTGCTTGGAGAAATGGAGCAGCAGTCCCAGAAGCTGAAAGCTCAGGAGCAGCAAGTCGAAAGCTTGCAGTCTCAGCTATCAGAGGCCAAGCAAGCCTTGGAAGCCATCAAGTCTGAGGGTGAGCAAGCCCGCTTGACGGAGCAAAGAGTCAAGTTGGCCTACGAACAGATTGCAGAGCGGGTTGCGGAACTCAGCCAGCTGGAGCAACTCCAGGAGCAAGATTTGGCTAATCAGACTGAAGCAGCAGGCCTTGCTGAAAAGAAAAAAATGGAAGAGCGGCTGTCGGCTATCGAGGCTTCCAAAGTAGCCATTACTGCTGAAATCGAGCAAGTCAAGTCGAATAAAAACGCTGTTCAGGATCGTTTCGATCAGCTATCGGCTAACTTGTCAGAACTGAAATTGAAGAGCACGGAGCTGACTTCTAGCCAGCGCTTTGAGAAGAATGATTTGTCGCGTTTGCTAGAGGAGAAGGCTGCTCTGGACAAGGAAGTCGTTACTTTGCAGCTTTTGATAGAGCAAAAGGAAGAAGCGGTCAGCCAGAAGGTGGATATTTCCGTCTTGGAAGAGCAGCTTAAGACTGCCCAAGAGAAAAAGACAGACTTGGATCAGAGCCTCATCCGACTCAAATTTGAGCTGGACGACTTAGAGGGCCAGTCTGAGGATATTCTAGGGAACTTAGATCAAGCCCGTCAGCAAAACGAAAGTCTGATTCGCCGTCAGGCCAAGGCAGAGGCTGAAAAAGAGAAATTTTCAGATGCCTTGCGTCGTCTGCTGACTAATCTGACGGATAATTACCAGATCAGCTTTGAAGAGGCTGATCAAAGAGCGCGTTCTTTGGAAAATCTTGCAGCTGCAGAAGCCCAAGTCAAAGACTTAGAAAAGGCTATTCGTGCTTTGGGACCGGTCAATCTGGAAGCAGTAGAACAATTTGAAGAAGTCAGCAACCGACTGAATTTCCTCAAAAGTCAGCGGGACGATGTCCTCTCAGCCAAAAATCTTCTCTTGGAAACCATTGAAGAGATGAATGACGAAGTCAAGGAACGTTTCCAAACAACCTTTGAAGCCATTCGTGAAAGCTTCAAGCTGACCTTTAGCCAGATGTTTGGCGGCGGTTCAGCTGACCTGATCTTGACAGAAGGCGACCTGCTGACAGCTGGGGTAGAGATTTCGGTTCAGCCTCCGGGCAAGAAAATCCAATCTCTCAATCTTATGAGTGGTGGAGAAAAAGCCCTGTCAGCCTTAGCCCTTCTCTTCTCCATCATCCGCGTCAAGACCATTCCGTTTGTTATCTTGGATGAAGTTGAGGCAGCTCTGGATGAGGCCAATGTCAAGCGCTTTGGGGATTATCTCAATCGCTTTGACAAAGAAAGCCAGTTTATCGTTGTGACCCACCGTAAGGGAACCATGTCTGCAGCAGACTCTATCTATGGAGTAACCATGCAGGAGTCAGGAGTTTCCAAGATTGTGTCGGTCAAGTTAAAAGATTTAGAAAGTTTATAGTATGAGTATAAAATTAGTAGCAACAGAAATCGGAATAAGGTAATTGATACAATAGAATACTAAGAAAGCCTTTGAATAAGTTGTTTCAAGGCTTTTTACTGTCTATAGATAGAAGGAAATGGGTATCAGAAATACTTTGATTCTATGGAGACACCCTTGATTTGTTAAACGTTAAATTGCATGTTTCGAAAGTCAATCATCTTGAGGCAGTATAACTGCATAATAACATTTCTTTCGTCAATAGAAAGTAGGAGTTATAGTAAATTGTGAGAATTCTTGGTATAATGAGGATAATAAATAAAAAATAATTTGAAGGCACAGGTATGTTGATGGAAATAAACTAGGTTATAGATAATACAAAAGCGTATATCGTCTGTCATTACATTCCTTGGCGGATTTACAACGAATATTATAGGCTCTTCTCAAATGTGTTCTCTGTGATTATGGGGATTTTCTTCATGATTAATATTCTCGTAAGTAAGGAAATACTCGCACGTTTAACGCTTCGCATTCTCAATGTGGTGTTGCTAAAAGACAAAATTGAGCACATTCTTATGTCGGGGAAGTCATCGTGGATACGTATGACCGTTTCTTGATGAGTCAAATCATCGAGGCGGGAATTGTTGGGGTTATGATTTTTGCCGCATACTCTCTTGTAGGGTTGCCATATGCAGGACTTGTTGGGGTGCTGGCCGGAGTATTCTCGTTCATTCCGAATATCGGGCCGTTTATGGCGTGCGGAATCGTAATGCTCTTCATCTTTACAGAAAGCCCAATTCAAGCACTCATTTCGGTTGTCGTCTTTATGGTCGTTCAAACAGTGGAAGGCAATGTCGTCTATCCTAGGGTTGTCGGCAGTTCCGTAGGGTTGCCAACGGCTCTAACCCTTGCTACTACGTTAATCGGTGGAAATCTCTTTGGTTTAGTAGGAATGATTTTCTTCACACCAATCTTTGCCGTGATTTACCGTCTCGTGAAAGAATGGATGGAGAAACATGAACAAGCTGCTCCAGTGGTAGCTGTAGGAGGTATTATTGATGAAGAAAATTAGCGACTTAGGGATTACGGGGAAAAAGCTCCTCTTTGAAGGGATTGCGTTCCTTGTTGCTGGGATATTGCTCCTTATATTCGGACCAAGCTTCCCAGAATTGATGTTACGTCTGTTTTTAACATTCTTATGGGCCCGTGAACTATGGAATTTCTTATTCCGTTGGTTTAGTAAAGCGGCATCTAAAGACCCGTTATGGCTGAATATAGGGAAATTTTCCCTTTACGGATTTTTAGCAGGAAATCAATTCTTCCTGTCATTGCCGATTGCGATTGTAAGCATCTTGATGGGACTCAATGAAGTGATGAAGGCGGGAATTAGTGGTGTGACATACTATATTTATGTCAAAGATGATATTCGCCCGCGATTTCGCTTGCTCTTTGATACCATTTGGCTTTCAGTTGTCGGGGTAGCCACTTTAATTTCTCTTGGGGGCGACGGCAATTTGCAAATGTTCTTCCTTTCGCTCTATTTTATCGGGTATGGGATTAGCAATATTCGGGACGGCTGGTTCTTCGAGGCCGAAGTTGGAAAGAAAGTCCTTCGCAGACGCTTGCGTCGTGGGATGCCGCTTGTATTTGCTGCACTGATTCCTCGAGTAACCTTACAAAAAATTAATGATGCGTTGGAACTTGGAGAAGGCGAAACGGCTTCAGAAATTTACGACCGTGCCAAAGAAAATGCAGAACCAAACTTAGAGATGTTTATTCATGTCACAAAAGACGGGTTTGGAGCCATCGGGCATGTCGACCTGTGTTATAAGGGCCGCATTATTTCATTCGGAAACTACGATACGAATTCGGAGCGCCTCTTTGGAACGATGGGGGACGGGGTACTTTTCAGTGCCGACCGTGAAAAATACATCGAATTTTGTAAACGCGAAAATCATAAGACCCTACTGGGATATGGTCTTGCCTTGTCTCCAGAACAACTCGCGGCCATCGATAAGGAAATCGCCAAATTGATGTCGCTGACAGTGCCTTGGGATCCACCGAAAATGGTGAAACCTAAGCATCCTGGAATCGACAAAGAAGAACCAATGTATGCCTACAAGCTCAAACAAGAAGCAGATGCACTCTTGTATAAATTTACCTCTTCAAAATTCAAGACGTATTTTGTGATGAGTACCAACTGTGTATTGCTAGCCGATACGATTGTCGGGACAGCAGGCACCGATATTTTAAGCGCCCGAGGATTTATTTCACCAGGAACGTACCAAGATTACTTAGATAAGGAGTTTGAGAGACCGCATAGTCTAGTCGTGACGAAGCGCGTCTATCAGTAAGAACATGGAACTTCATGAAAAAGAATTCTTTATGAGGGAAGCGTTGAAGGAAGCGCAGAAAGCCTATGACCAAGCGGAAGTGCCAATCGGGGCTGTCGTGGTCTTGAATGGTGAAATTATTGGGCGTGGTCATAACTTACGTGAAAAGGAACAAGACGCCACGCTGCACGCCGAAATCAAAGCCATTCGCCAGGCAAACCAACACCTTGGAAGCTGGCGACTCGAAGACTGCTAAGTCAGTTTGTAGACCACGCTTCGCCAGAACGTATTTGCCAAATAGCAAAACATAAATTGAATTTAGGATAACTAAATATATAAAAAGTTTATGTGATGTTATTTTATAAAATAAAAAAGTAAATAGATATAGTATAAACAATATCAAAAACGGTCAGGTCATAGAAATATGATCTGACTGTTTTTCATCTGTGGAATGAAGTGTTAGTTTTATGATATAATATAAAGGATTAACAGAGATGAGAAATGATGGGGGTTGCCTAAATCCTTAAAAGATGCATACCCTAAATGCCCTTTGCACACCCCTAATTCAAAAAAGGAGATAATTGTATGATAAGACTCATTGCCACAGATATGGACGGGACTTTTTTAGATGACAAGGGTCAGTTTGATATGGAGCGGCTCAAGCACCTGCTAGCTCAGTTTAGAGAAAAGGGCATCTACTTTGCTGTTGCCAGTGGTCGAGGGATTCTCTCTCTTGAGAAGCTCTTTCATGAAGTTCGGGATGATATTATCTTTATCGCAGAAAATGGTAGCCTAGTAGAGTTTCAAGGAAAAGATCTATACGAAGCAACCATGCCAAGAGAATTTTATCTAAAGGTATTTGACAAGCTTAAGGAGTCGCCTTTTGTCAATATCAATGAGTTGCTTCTGACAGGGAAAAAAGGCTGTTATGTGCTAGAGACAGTAGATCCGACTTATCTCTCTTTCAGCGCTAATTATAATGAAAATATCCAAAAAGTTGCTGATTTTAGTGAGATTACAGACGAGATTTTTAAATTCACGACCAATTTCAGCGAAGAAACAGTGGCCGACGGCGAAGCCTGGGTCAATGAAAATGTCGCAGGTGTCAAGGCGATGACAACAGGCTATAAGTCGATTGATATCGTGCTGGACTATGTGGATAAAGGCGTGGCTCTTGTCGAGCTAGCTAAGAAGCTAGGCCTAGAAATGGACCAGGTCATGGCTTTTGGCGATAACCTCAATGACCTGCATATGATGCAGGTGGTGGGGCACCCGATTGCACCAGAAAATGCACGGCCGGAAATTTTGGCAGTTGCGAAAGAAGTGATTGGCCACCATGCGGCCCAATCTGTTATGACCTACATGGAGGGCTTATAATGGCTGATATTAAATTGATCGCTTTGGACTTGGACGGGACGCTTTTGACTACGGATAAAAAGATTTCTCAAGGGAATCTGGCAGCGCTCAAAGCGGCTCAGCAGCAAGGTGTCAAAGTTGTATTGACCACAGGGCGTCCGCTTAAGGCTATGGAATTTTTCCTGCATGAGCTGGGCACTGATGGTCAGGCAGATGAATACACCATTACCTTTAATGGTGGTCTAGTTCAGCGCAATACAGGCGAAATTTTGGATAAAACAGTTTTTGCCTACGATGATGTAGCTAGAATTTATGAAGAGACTGAGAAATTGGGTCTGCCTCTGGATGCGATTGATGGGGGCTTGGTTTATCAGATTCAATCAGACCAAGTATCGCTCTATGCGGAGTTTAATCCAGCTCTGAACTTTGAATCCATTGCTTTTGAAGACCTTTCTAGCCAAATTACCTACAATAAGTGCGTCACAGCCTTTGCTCAGGAACCGCTGGATGCAGCCATTCCTCATATTGCGCCCGAACTGTTTGACCAGTATGAGATTTTCAAATCACGGGAAATGCTGCTGGAATGGTCACCGAAAAATGTCCACAAGGCGACTGGTTTGGAGAAACTGATTGCCCACTTGGGAATTGATAAAAGCCAAGTTATGGCCTGCGGTGACGAAGCCAATGATCTGTCAATGATTGCTTGGGCTGGGCTAGGAGTTGCCATGCAAAATGCTGTGCCAGAAGTCAAGGAAGTCGCAGAAGTTGTCACTCCGATGACCAATGATGAAGATGCAGTTGCTTGGGCCATTCGGAAATATGTATTGAAGGAGAACTAAAGAATGGGATTATTTGACCGTCTTTTTGGACGTAAAAAAGAGGAACTTGAAGAAAAGCCCCAGTTAGAGGAGCAGGCAGAGGAGAGTTATCAGACTACAGAGACTGAAGTCCCATTTGAGGCAGAATCCCAGCCTCTTGCTGCTTCCAATGAAGAAACAGCGGAAACTCAGGAAGTAGAGTTTGTGTTAGAAGAGAAGATAGAGTCTACAGATTCAGCAATTTCTGAGCAGGAATTTGCCCCAACTACTCAACAAGCTGACTTATCTGAACCAGTGCTTGAAGACGAGGAAAGTCCTGAACAAGTTTTGGCTGAGGCAGAAGAGCAGTCTGAAACTTCAGCAAATCAAGCGTTGGAAAGTAGTAGCGAATCAGAAGCGGCGACTGAAAGCAGAGATTATTACCAAGAATTACAGGAACGTTTGGCTGCAGCGAGAGAGCAAATTAACTACGAATCAGAGCAAGAAGTATCTAGTGAGCAGGAAGCAAGCACTTCTTCAAAAGTAGACTCGACCGAGTATGGAGAAGAGGCAGAGGAAGAACTGACTCCCGCAGAAACATCTGAGAGTTCTACTGAATACCAAGAAGAGAGTGTTCAAGACAAGTATGACCGCAGTCTAAAAAAGACGCGGACTGGCTTTGGTGCTCGTCTCAATGCCTTCTTTGCTAATTTCCGCTCAGTTGACGAAGATTTCTTTGAAGACTTGGAAGAATTGCTGATTACCAGTGATGTCGGTGTGCAGGTAGCTTCCAATCTAACTGAGGACTTGCGCTATGAAGCACGCCTGGAAAATGCTAAGAAACCAGAAGCCTTGCGCCAACTAATCATTGAAAAATTGGTCGATATCTATGAGAAAGATGGCCGCTTTAATGAAAAAATCAATTTCCAAAACGGTTTGACTGTCATGCTCTTTGTCGGAGTAAATGGCGTAGGCAAGACGACCTCAATCGGTAAATTGGCCTATAAATACAAGCAAGAAGGTAAAAAAGTGATGCTGGTGGCAGCAGATACCTTCCGAGCTGGAGCAGTTGCCCAGCTGGCTGAGTGGGGTCGCCGAGTCGATGTGCCTGTTGTGACTGGCCCAGAAAAGAGCGATCCAGCCAGTGTCGTGTTTGACGGTTTGGAAAGAGCCAAGGCTGAAAATGTTGATATTCTCATGATTGATACAGCAGGTCGCTTGCAAAATAAAGACAATCTCATGGCAGAGCTGGAAAAAATCGGTCGCATTATCAAGAGGGTAGATCCAGCAGCGCCGCACGAAACCTTTCTAGCTTTGGATGCCTCTACGGGTCAAAATGCGCTGGTTCAGGCCAAGGAATTTTCAAAAATTACGCCTGTGACAGGTATTGTCCTGACTAAGATTGACGGAACTGCGCGCGGTGGTGTTGTTCTTGCCATTCGTCAGGAATTGGATATTCCAGTGAAACTGATTGGTTTTGGCGAGAAAATTGACGATATCGGCGAGTTTAATTCTGAGAACTTTATGAGAGGCCTCTTAGAAGGTTTGGTGTAATAGTCTATCTGATGGTGATTTGATAAAGCCTAAATTGAAATCAAACTCTTCTATCAAAAAGTAACTAAAATGGATGAAAAGGTTTGCTTGTTGCAAGCCTTTTTTCTTCTTTTTTGATATAATAAGAAGAATAAAATGAAAGAAGGAAATCCAATCATGGGAAAACTTGAAGTTATCGCTCATCCGCTCATTCAGCATAAATTGTCTATCTTGCGTCGTACAGATACCTCTACTAAAGCTTTTCGTGAATTAGTAGATGAAATCGCAATGCTGATGGGATACGAAGTTTTGCGCGATTTACCACTTGAAGATGTAGAAATTGAAACACCAATTACGAAAACAGTTCAAAAGCAGATTGCAGGGAAAAAATTGGCTATTGTCCCAATCTTGCGGGCTGGTATCGGTATGGTGGATGGTCTCCTGAGCTTGGTTCCTGCTGCTAAAGTCGGCCACATCGGAATGTACCGTGATGAAGAAACCCTGAAGCCCGTTGAATATTTGGTGAAATTGCCAGAAGACATTGATCAACGTCAAATCTTTGTTGTCGATCCAATGTTGGCTACGGGTGGTTCTGCTATTTTGGCTGTGGATTCACTTAAAAAACGTGGCGCAAGCAACATCACCTTTGTCTGCTTAGTGTCTGCTCCAGAAGGTGTCAAAGCCTTGCAGGATGCTCATCCTGATGTAGATATCTTCACTGCTGCCCTTGATGATCACCTCAATGAACACGGCTACATCGTTCCAGGTCTCGGAGATGCTGGTGACCGCCTCTTTGGTACAAAATAATAGCTAGAAGTTACAAAAAGGAAAGTTCTGCCAAACCGATGGATTCATGCTTTCCAAATCAAAGATAGACTTAGCGCTGCTTTCTGTCATCCGGCAGAGAAAGCAAATATTTGACCTTTTTTGACCAAAAAGATATAATAATGAATAGATCGAATGAAGGAGAAAATATTCATGATTCCTGTAGTTATTGAACAAACCAGCCGTGGTGAGCGTTCTTATGACATTTACTCACGCCTTTTAAAAGACCGTATTATCATGCTGACAGGTCCTGTTGAGGACAATATGGCTAATTCTGTTATTGCGCAATTGCTTTTCCTAGATGCACAAGACAGCACCAAGGACATCTATCTTTATGTTAATACTCCTGGTGGCTCTGTGTCAGCGGGATTGGCGATTGTAGATACCATGAACTTCATTAAGTCTGATGTGCAGACAATTGTCATGGGAATGGCAGCCAGCATGGGAACCATCATTGCATCTAGCGGAGCTAAAGGCAAACGTTTCATGCTTCCAAATGCAGAGTATATGATCCACCAGCCAATGGGTGGTACTGGTGGCGGTACTCAACAAACAGATATGGCTATTGCAGCAGAGCATTTGCTCAAGACTCGTAAGACCTTGGAGCAAATTCTTGCTGATAATTCTGGTAAATCGGTTGAGCAAATTCATGCAGATGCAGAACGTGATTACTGGATGAGTGCTCAAGAAACTCTTGAATATGGTTTCATCGATGAAATCATGGCTAATAATAATCTTAGCTAGTTTTCATTTATAACTACGAAAAATGCCCCATTTGCGGGCTTTTTTTGATATAATCAATAGAGTACAAATGACCAGAGAGGATTGTCATGTTTAAAAAAGAGGAACGAATGGGTTTCATCATTCATCTATACTATAATCGCGATGCAAAGAAGCTGGCTCATGTTGGAGATATTATTTATCATTCTAAGAAACACCGCTATTTGCAGCTTTATGTGGCAAAAGATCAGGCAGATTCTCTGAAGGAGAGCCTGTCAAAAGAGTCCTATATCAAAAAAATCCAGACTTGCGAGATCCAAAATTTGGATACGAATTTTGTTGGAAGTTTATTTAGAAACCAAGAAAACGCTATTATTTAAAAAAATGTCTTCTTTGGGTTGACAATTGTCAGATAATTCGGTATATTCTTACTATATCATTTGCAAACATAGCAAAAAACAAAATAGAGGAGATTATTCATGAAGAAAAAATTTGCACTTTCGCTTGTAGCTTTTGCTAGTGCTGCGCTTCTAGCAGCCTGTGGAGAAGTTTCTACAAACAACTCATCTGCTACTGGAACAGAAATCGGTAAAACACTTAAGTTCGGTTTCAACTTTGAAGAAACTGGCGCTGTAGCAGCTTACGGTACTGCAGAACAACACGGTGCTCAACTTGCTGTTGATGAAATCAACGCAGCTGGCGGTGTAGACGGTAAGAAAATCGAAGTAACTGATAAAGACAACAAATCAGAAACTGCAGAAGCTGCTACTATTTCTACAAGCTTGGTAACTCAAGATAAAGTTAATACAATCATTGGTCCTGCAACTTCAGGTGCCGTAGCTGCCGCAATTGCAAATGCTGGTAAAGCAGGAGTTCCTTTGGTAACACCAAGTGCAACACAAGATGATTTGACAAATAAACAAGATTATTTGTACCGTGCAACTTTTACTGATGGTTACCAAGGTAAAATCATTTCTAAATATGTAACTGATACTTTGAAAGCTAAAAAAGTTGTTCTCTACTATGATAATTCAAGCGATTATGCAAAAGGAATGGCAGAAGCTTTCAAGAAAGAATATAAGGGTGAAATCGTTGCGACAGAAACTTTCGCTTCTGGTGACTCAGACTTCCAAGCTGCTTTGACAAAAATCAAAGGTAAAGACTTTGATGCACTGATTGTGCCAGGTTATTACACAGAAGCTGGTAAATTGGTGAACCAAGCGCGTGGTTTGGGAATTAACCAAACAATCGTTGGACCTGATGGATTTAGCGATGCCAAGTTTGTTGAGCAAGCAACTCCAGCAGCAGCAACTAATGTTTATTATGTATCTGGTTTCTCAACTTCAGGTGACATGACTGATAAAGCGAAGAAATTCGTTGCAGCTTACAAAGCTAAATATAACGAAGAACCTTCAATGTTTGCAGCCCTTTCATATGACGCAGTTTATATGGCAGCAGAAGCATCTAAGGGTGCAAAAACATCTGTAGATATTAAAGATAACCTTGCTAAGTTAAAAGACTTTGAAGGAGTTACTGGATCTATTACCATCGATAAAGATCATAATCCTGTGAAGACAGCCTTGATGATTGGTTTGAAAGATGGTAAAGTAGAAACTGTTGAAACAGTTAAACCTGAATAAAGGGTCTGAGGCTGGGGATAAACCCAGTCTTTGACTTGTTTCTTACTTGCTTATGATGTTTGAGTAGAGACGGCAAGACAAGGCTTCGTCTGAGATTGTTGTTTCTGCTCTTATTTTATATTAGAAAGAGTGGTGTGGAATGCTCGAACAATTTCTTCAGCAATTGGCTAATGGATTGATTTTGGGGAGTGTTTATGCGCTTCTAGCCTTGGGTTATACCATGGTTTATGGAATTATCAAATTGATTAATTTCGCGCATGGAGACATTTATATGATTGGTGCTTTTATGGGATATTACCTGATTAACACCCTTCACCTAAACTTCTTTGTAGCCCTTATTTTATCTATGGTTGGAACAGCGATCCTTGGTGTAGTGATTGAGTTCTTAGCCTATCGTCCTTTGCGCAATTCAACGCGGATTGCAGCTTTGATCACAGCAATTGGGGTTTCTTTCCTCTTGGAGTACGGGATGGTCTTCTTTGTAGGTGCCAATACTCGTTCCTTCCCTCAAGTGATTAAAACAGTGCGTTATACGCTTGGGCCAATTTCGATTTCCAATATTCAATTGATGATTTTGGGAATTTCTATTTTACTCATGGTTGGTTTGCAGTTTATTGTGCAAAAGACGAAAATGGGTAAAGCTATGCGGGCTGTTTCCGTGGATAGCGATGCTGCCCAGCTGATGGGGATTAATGTCAATCGTACGATCAGCTTTACTTTTGCCTTGGGTTCAGCCTTGGCAGGAGCAGCAGGGGTGCTGATTGCTCTTTACTACAACTCACTTGAGCCACTGATGGGAATGACACCAGGTATCAAGTCCTTCGTTGCGGCAGTTTTGGGAGGAATTGGTATCATCCCTGGGGCAGCTTTGGGTGGTTTTGTAATCGGCCTCTTGGAAACTTTTGCAACAGCAGTTGGACTGTCAGATTTCCGTGATGCGATTGTGTATGCGATCTTGATTATCATTCTATTGGTTCGTCCAGCTGGTATTCTAGGTAAAAACGTGAAAGAGAAGGTGTAATGTATGAAAAATAATTTAAAAGTAAATGCGTTATGGCTTGCTCTGATCCTCTTTGGCTATCTATTGATGACAGTGCTTGCTAGCACAGGTATTCTCAATCCTTTCTATCTGCAAATCTTTGAGCAGATTGGGATTAATATTATCTTGGCTGTTGGCCTCAATCTTATCGTTGGTTTTTCTGGGCAATTCTCGCTTGGGCATGCTGGCTTTATGGCCATTGGTGCCTATGCAGTAGCTATTATGGGCTCTAAATCTCCAAACTATGGCACTTTCTTTATTGCTATGTTGGTTGGCGCTGTGATTGCGGGTGCTGTGGCCCTGCTTGTTGGTATTCCGACCCTGCGCTTAAAGGGAGACTATTTGGCGATTGCGACCCTTGGTGTTTCTGAAATTATCCGGATTCTGATTGTCAATGGAGGTGACCTGACTAATGGTGCGGCAGGTATCCTATCCATTCCTAACTTTACCTCTTGGCAGTTGGTTTATGTCTTTGTCGTAATTACAACTATTTTGACTCTTAACTTCCTCCGCAGTCCTATCGGACGTAGCACCTTGTCTGTTCGTGAAGACGAGATTGCGGCAGAGTCTGTCGGTGTCAATACAACAAAAATTAAAGTCATTGCTTTCGTTTTTGGAGCCATTACAGCTTCTATTGCAGGTTCTTTGCAGGCTGGATTTGTTGGCTCTGTTGTACCAAAAGACTATTCCTTTATCAATACAATCAATGTCCTGATTATCGTCGTTTTTGGCGGCCTTGGATCAATGACTGGAGCAATCGTTGCGGCAGTAGTATTGGGTATCCTCAATATGCTTTTACAAGATATCTCAAGTGTTCGGATGATTGTTTATTCGCTTGCCCTGATCTTGGTGATGATTTTCCGTCCAGGCGGCTTGCTTGGTACTTGGGAATTTAGCTTGGCTAAGCTCTTTAAAAAGAATAAGGAGGTCAAAGAATAATGGCACTTCTTGATGTAAAAAAATTAACCAAAAATTTTGGAGGACTAACAGCTGTTAGTGACGTGACTCTGGAATTAAACGAAGGGGAACTGGTCGGTCTTATCGGGCCTAACGGTGCTGGAAAAACAACTCTTTTCAACCTTTTGACAGGTGTTTATGAACCGAGTGAGGGAACGGTTACTTTGGATGGTCATTTGCTGAATGGCAAAACACCTTACAAGATTGCAACACTGGGTCTCAGCCGGACTTTCCAAAATATTCGTCTTTTTAAAGATTTGACAGTGTTGGATAATGTACTGATTGCTTTCGGTAATCATCATAAACCTCATGTGTTGGCTTCTTTCTTCCGTCTTCCAGCATTTTATAAAAATGAAGAGGAATTGAAAGCAAAAGCTCTAGAATTGCTGGCTATCTTTGACTTGGATAAGGAAGCAGAAACCTTGGCTAAAAATTTGGCTTATGGTCAACAGCGTCGTCTGGAGATTGTCCGAGCGCTTGCCACAGAGCCAAAGATTCTCTTCTTGGATGAGCCAGCTGCTGGGATGAATCCACAGGAAACAGCTGAGCTGACTGCCCTGATCCGTCGGATTAAAAATGAATTTAATATTACCATCATGCTGATTGAGCATGATATGAGTCTGGTTATGGAAGTAACTGAGCGCATCTACGTACTAGAATACGGTCGCTTGATTGCCCACGGCACACCAGATGAGATTAAGAATGACAAACGCGTTATTGAAGCTTATCTAGGAGGTGAAGCCTAATGTCCATGCTCAAAGTTGAAAATCTATCTGTCCACTATGGCATGATTCAGGCTGTCCGTGATGTCAGTTTTGAAGTCAACGAAGGAGAGGTTGTTTCCCTTATCGGTGCCAATGGTGCTGGTAAAACGACCATCCTCCGCACGATCTCTGGTTTGGTTCGCCCAAGTGCTGGGAAGATTGAATTTTTAGGCAATGAAATTCAAAAAGTTCCTGCTCAAAAGATTGTGGCTGCAGGGCTTTCACAGGTTCCAGAAGGGCGCCATGTCTTTCCAGGCCTGACCGTTTTGGAAAATCTTGAAATGGGAGCCTTTCTTAAGAAAAATCGTGAAGAAAATCAAGCCAATCTCAAAAAGGTCTTCTCTCGTTTTCCACGCTTGGAAGAGCGTAAGAACCAAGATGCAGCGACCCTATCTGGTGGTGAGCAGCAGATGCTAGCTATGGGACGAGCGCTCATGTCTACGCCTAAGCTCTTACTCTTGGACGAGCCGTCAATGGGGCTGGCTCCAATTTTCATCCAAGAAATCTTTGATATCATTCAAGATATCCAAAAGCAGGGGACAACTGTGCTTTTGATTGAGCAAAATGCCAATAAAGCACTATCTATCGCAGACCGTGGTTATGTTCTTGAAACAGGAAAAATCGTTCTATCTGGAACAGGCCAAGAGCTCCTCGCTTCTGACGAAGTCCGCAAAGCATATCTAGGTGGTTAAAAAGGTCCAGTGGACCTTTTTAAGTTGCGGATAAAGAAAACGAGGTTTTCGTCAAAATGTCTGGGAGACATTTTTAGGTTGTTGATAGAAAGTTATGATAGTAACTTAACATTTAGAAAAGGTCCAGTGGACCTTTTTAAGTTGCAGATAAAGAAAACGAGGTTTTCGTCAAAATGTCCAGTGGATTGTTTCAGGTTGCAGATGGGAACTCGTGGCAGCGAGTTTTCGCTTATTAAGGTCCAGTGGACCTTTTTTGTTTTCAAGATAAATTTGTTTATTTGGATGAGCCGATAGTCGTTTTTGATTACAACTAAAAAGTTACATTAGCAGCTGCATGTTTTTAAAAATCCGCTGGGCCCTTTTTAGATGAGGCTAGAGTTTCGTGGTATAGTTTTCTTTGATGAAAGTCTCCATTTTTTTAGGTACTGTGGTAGTAAGCAATGTAATAGTCCCACAGAAATCTTGCTCTGAATTTATTTCTTCATTTTAAGTATCAAGCGAAAATATGGTAAAATATGGGAGAAGAAAAATTGCTCGGGTCGAAATAAAGATTGGAAATTTCGGAAATAATTTGTCAAAGTATAGGATATGCTTATAGGCGATAACTGGCGAGATGGAGAGTCATTTTAGCTTTTGATTTTGAAGTGAAGAAAGAAGCTGTTGTCTGTTCGGCTTTATATCATTCTCTTACGCAACTAGAATTCAATAAAGATATGCCTATCAGGGATAGAAAATGGTAGTCGAGTTTCTTTGCTTGGTTTGCTCGAGCGAGTAATATTGGTTTTTGAAAACATTTAAATGATTATAGAGGATGAAAGATGAAACTAGTCAGTGACAGGCTTTTGAAAAAGGTTATTATAAATCGATCGCTAGACAGCCATAAAGGTGACTATGGACGCCTGCTCTTGATTGGCGGGACCTATCCCTACGGAGGGGCTATTATCATGGCTGCCTTGGCCGCAGTAAGGAGCGGAGCTGGTTTGGTGACTGTTGCAACTGAACGGGAAAATATTCCTGCCCTCCATGCCCATTTGCCAGAGGCTATGGCCTTTGATTTGCGGGAACAAGAGCGGCTGATAGAGCAGATCCGCAAGGCTACTGTTATTTTAATCGGACCGGGTTTGGCTAAAAATTCTTTAGAGAAATCGGTACTACAGCTGGTTTTACAGCTTGTAAACAAGCAACAAATCTTGATCATGGATGGGGGCGCTATCTCACTTTTTGCCAAGCAAGCTCTGCCTTTTCCAAACTCCCAGACAATTTTTACCCCTCACCAGAAAGAATGGGAAAGCTTGTCTGGCTTGCCCATCGAGTCGCAGGACGAAAAATCTAGCCAAAAGGCTGTTGACCAATTTCCTAAGGGAACTCTAGTTGTACAGAAAAGGAATGGAACGCGAGTTTTTCAGAGTGGAGAAAAGGATATTTATCAACTGCCGGTTGGTGGTCCCTATCAAGCAACTGGTGGTATGGGAGATACCTTGGCAGGGATGGTTGCCGGCTTTGCAGGTCAATTTCAGCAGGCTTCACTTCTTGAAAGAGTAACAGCTGCGACCTACTTGCATTCAGCCATTGCGGATGAGTTAGCCAAAGAAGTTTATGTGGTATTACCGACAGAATTGAGTCAACAAATTTCAACTTGGATGAAAAATTTTAGTCAATAAATCTTGGGAGGCTTGGAAAAATCCGAGCCTCTTTTTGTGGATTAGGAAATCTTGCCTTAGTTAGGAAAAGTCTAGGATTCATCAATTTTCTCACATATTTACTTTTTTAATTTATAGAAAAAAGTTAATACGATAGAAAACTTTTTTGTGCTATAATAAAAACAAAGTATGAGAGTTAAAAGTATAAAAACTAGTAGAAAAGGATAAGTGCAAAAAGTCTTATGTCAGAGTTAAGGATAGCAATTGGAAAAAAAATTCGAGAACTGCGGGAACAACGGAAAATGACAAGAGAATTGCTGTGTGAAGATGAGACTCGTTTGACAGTCAGACAGCTTGCTCGGATCGAGGCAGGCGATTCGATTCCTAGTTTACTAACCTTAGAATTCATTGCGCAACAGTTGCATATCGAAATGTATCAAATTATCAAGGAAAGTACAAAATCTTAGTGATTTTTATCCTGAAAATTGAGAACTTGGAAGCACTGACTTCCTCAATTTTTTGGTATAATAAAAGTCACGCAAATACTAGAAAATAGAAAGAGAGTGGCATGCCAGATTATTTATCGGTTTCTACTTTGACCCGTTATCTGAAGATGAAGTTTGACCGAGATCCTTATTTGGAGCGGGTTTATCTGACAGGTCAGGTCTCTAATTTTCGCAAGCGTCCCAATCACCAGTATTTTTCCCTCAAGGATGAGAAGGCAGTGATTCAGGCGACTATCTGGTCAGGTGTCTATAAAAAGCTTGGTTTTGAACTAGAAGAGGGCATGAAGGTCAATGTCATTGGTCGTGTGCAGCTCTATGAACCAAGTGGTTCCTATTCGATTGTCATTGAAAAGGCCGAGCCAGACGGCATTGGCGCCTTGGCTGTTCAGTTCGAGCAGCTCAAGAAAAAACTGGGAGAAGAAGGTCTTTTTCAAGATAAATTTAAACAAGCCTTGCCTCAATTTCCTAAGAAAATTGGGGTGGTGACCAGTCCTAGTGGAGCTGTCATCCGAGATATCATCACGACAGTCAGTCGCCGTTTTCCTGGCGTGGACATCCTGCTTTTTCCGACCAAGGTTCAGGGCGAAGGAGCTGCTGCCGAGGTGGCGACCAATATTCGTCGAGCCAATGAGCGGGAAGATTTGGATGTTTTGATTATTGGTCGGGGCGGCGGATCCATCGAGGATCTTTGGGCTTTTAATGAAGAAATCGTCGTACGAGCTATATTTGAGTCCCAGATTCCGATTATTTCCAGTGTGGGCCATGAAACGGACACGACGCTGGCTGACTTTGTGGCAGACCGACGAGCAGCAACTCCCACAGCAGCAGCTGAATTGGCAACGCCAGTCACCAAGCTGGATCTTCTGGGGCATTTGAGTCAGCAGCAAAATCGTCTGGCAAATGCAGCTTTAAATCGTCTGGCTTACCAGCGGGAACGCTTGGACAAGCTGGCTTCCTCTGTTATTTTTCGGCAGCCAGAGCGACTTTATGATGGCTATCTGCAAAAGTTAGACCAGCTTAATCTGCGTTTAAAGCAAAAAATTCGCGAATATTATAGTGAAGAAGTCCAACAGGTCAAGATTCTCCAGCATCGCTTGGAGTCTCTGTCACCTCTGCGACAGGTGCAGCGCTATCAGGAGCAGGTTCACCAGCAAGAACGCTTGTTGCGTAGCAATATGGCGATTATCTATGACCATAAGGTGGCTGAAGCCAAGCGGCTGTCAGATGCGCTACTCATGCTGGATACCAGTCGCATTGTAGCGCGGGGCTATGCTATTATCCAAAAAAATGAAACAGTAATCGAGTCCAGTCAGGATATCAAGGAGAAGGACCAGCTGACCATTCTCATGCGGGATGGTCAAGTCCAAGTTGAGGTAAAAGATGTCAAAAGACAAGAAATTTGAAGAAAATTTAGCTGATTTGGAAGCTATTGTCCAGAAGCTGGAAAATGGGGATGTGGCCTTGGAAGAGGCAATCGCTGAATTCCAGAAGGGCATGCAGCTGTCTAAAGACTTGCAAAAGACGCTAGATCAGGCAGAAAAGACCTTGGTCAAGGTCATGCAGGCTGATGGCAAAGAAACGGATATGGAATGACAAGAGAGTTTAAAATCAGGCAAATTGGCCTGACGATTCAAGATTTTTATCAGGTCAAGGAAGTGTCAGCGGATTTGACTGAGACCATTCTCTATTCTGTCGAGGCTGGTGGCAAGCGGATCCGCCCTCTCTTGCTTTTGGAGTTGCTGGAGGGATTTGGTCTGGAATTAACTCCCGCTCACTTTCAGGTGGCAGCAGCTCTGGAGATGATTCACACTGGCAGCCTGATCCATGATGATTTGCCAGCTATGGATAATGATGACTACCGCCGAGGCCGTCTGACCAGCCACAAGAAATTTGGGGAGGATATGGCCATTTTGGCTGGAGATTCTCTCTTTTTGGATCCTTATGGGTTGGTGGCAATGGCAGAGCTCCCTAGTCAGGTCAAGGTGGAGCTGATAGCAGAGCTGTCTCTGGCGGCTGGCTCCTTTGGTATGGTGGCTGGGCAGGTTTTGGATATGCAGGGAGAAGGCCGCAAGTTGACCATGGATCAGCTCCAGACCATCCATGCCAATAAGACAGGTAAGCTCTTGGCCTATCCTTTTGTAGCGGCTGGGATCATTGCTCAGACTGGTCAATCAGTTCTAGGGAAGCTTCGTCAGGCGGGAGAGCTCTTGGGTTTGGCTTTTCAGGTGCGGGATGATATTTTAGATGTGACGGCTAGTTTTGAGCAGATCGGTAAGACACCGCAGAAGGATCTGGCGGCTGAGAAATCAACTTATCCAGCCTTGCTAGGCTTAGATGGAGCCAGAGACTTTTTCGATGAAACGCTGGAACAAGCAAAAAGCCTGCTGGAGCAACTAGAAAAAGAAAGTGATTTTTCAGCGGAAGAAATTCAAAAAATAATAGAAAGTTTGAGACTGGATGGCTAAGGAAAGAGTGGATGTACTGGCCTATCGACAAGGCCTCTTTGAGACCCGAGAACAGGCCAAGCGTGGAGTGATGGCTGGTCTGGTCGTGTCACTTGCGAATGGAGAGCGCTTTGATAAGCCAGGTGAAAAAATCGATGATGGAACAGAGCTCAAGCTCAAGGGAGAAAAACTTAAGTATGTCAGTCGGGGCGGCCTAAAATTAGAAAAGGCTTTGCAAGTCTTTGGCCTTTCGGTGGCAGAACGAGTGGCCTTGGATATCGGAGCTTCAACTGGAGGATTTACCGATGTCATGTTGCAGGCGGGAGCACGACTAGTCTATGCTGTTGATGTCGGCACCAACCAGTTAGCCTGGAAACTCCGCCAAGACGAACGGGTTGTCAGCATGGAGCAGTTCAATTTTCGCTATGCCGAGCCAGCTGATTTTAACTTTCGGCCCAGCTTTGCCAGCATTGATGTCAGCTTTATCTCGCTTAGCTTGATTTTGCCGGCCCTCTATCAGATTTTAGAAGAGGGAGGTCAGGTCGTGGCTTTGATCAAGCCTCAGTTCGAGGCTGGCCGCGAGCAGATTGGCAAGAAGGGGATTATCAAGGACAAGAAGGTTCATTTGGCGGTGCTGGAAACCGTGACAGCCTCTATGCTGGAAGCGGGTTTTTCAGTCAAAGGATTGGATTTTTCTCCGATTCAGGGTGGGCATGGCAATGTTGAATTTTTAGCCTTTCTGGAGAAAAGTGAGCAGCCGAAAAATGACTTGGAGCAAGACTTAGTTGCTGTCGTAGAGGCAGCCCACAAGGAATTTAAAGATGAAGAAGAAAGATAGATTAGAGAAAATCAGACGATTTGTCAGTGAATTTGAGATTGGTACCCAAGAGGAAATTGTGGAACATCTCAGGGAATCTGGAATTACAGCGACACAGGCAACGGTTTCACGAGATATCAAGGAGCTAGGGATTGTAAAAATCCCTTTTAAAGATAATACCTATATCTATGATCTTCCCAAAACAGCTACCAATAGTCTGAAGCTGGCTGAAAATAATATTTTGGCCTGTCAAAATCTAGGAAATATGCTCAATCTCAATCTGGTGCCAGGGAGTGCGGCGGTAGTCAAGCGCCATCTGAGTAAAGAATTTGCTGAGGAAGTTTTCAGCATCATTGCGGATAATGACAGTATCCTAATCGTTGCAGTGAGTGAAAGTGCAGCCCAAAAAGTCACGGCTGAAATCAATAATTGGTAGGAAAGCCTATGTTATTAGAAATTTCAATTAAAAATTTTGCCATTATTGAGGAGATTTCCCTTAATTTTGAGCAAGGTATGACGGTTTTGACCGGGGAAACCGGAGCCGGCAAGTCTATTATTATTGACGCCATGAACATGATGCTAGGTAGTCGTGCGACGACGGATGTGATTCGCCATGGAGCGCCCAAAGCTGAGATAGAGGGACTTTTTTCGCTGGAAAATAGCCGAGCTTTGCGAGAGATTTTTGAGGAGCAGGGCTGGGAGCTGACCGATGAGCTGATTATCCGTCGGGAAATTCTGCAAAACGGCCGCAGTGTCAGCCGTATCAATGGCCAGATGGTTAATTTATCTGTTCTAAAGGCTGTCGGCCAGCACTTGGTGGATATCCATGGTCAGCATGATCAGGAAGAGCTGATGAGACCCCAGCTTCATATTGCCATGCTAGATGAGTTTGGCTCAGCAGACTTTTTGCATCTCAAAGGCCGCTATCAGGAAACCTTTGACCGCTATCGAAGCCTGCGTAAGCAAGTCCTGACTCTGCAGAAAAATCAGCAGGAGCATAAGGCCAGAATTGAGATGCTGGAGTTCCAGATGGCGGAGATCGAAAGTGCAGCCCTAAAAAGCGGTGAAGATACTGCCCTGCATCAGGAGCGAGATCGTTTGCTCAACCACAAGCTAATTGCCGATACGCTGACCAACGCCTATACTATGCTGGATAATGAAGACTTTTCCAGTTTGACCAATGTCCGCTCAGCTATGAATGACCTTGAGTCTATCGAGGATTACGATCCAGCCTACAAGGAACTGTCTGGTAGCTTGTCAGAGACTTATTATGTCTTGGAAGATGTCAGCAAGCGCCTAGAGGATATTTTGGATGGACTGGACTTTGACGGAGATCGGCTGCTGCAAGTGGAGAGTCGCTTAGACTTGATTAACAGCATCACCCGTAAATACGGCGGCCAAGTAGATGATGTGCTGGAATACTTTGCTCAGATTTCCAAAGAATACAGCCTTTTAACTGGCAGCAACTTGTCCTCAGAGGATATGGACCGAGAGCTGAAGACCTTGGAGAGAGAGCTGGTAGAGCTGGCCCAGGAGCTGAGTCAGGCTCGTCATGGTCTAGCAGCCCAGCTGGAAGCGGAAATCAAGCAGGAGTTGCAAGAACTTTACATGGAAAAGGCGCGCTTTAAAGTACAGTTCAGTAAGGGCAAGTTCAACCGTGAAGGAAATGAGCAAGTAGAGTTTTACATCTCAGCCAATCCGGGAGAGGATTTCAAACCTTTGGTGAAGGTTGCCTCTGGCGGCGAACTCTCCCGTCTCATGTTGGCTATCAAGTCAGCTTTTTCTCGTAAGGAAGGCAAGACCAGCATTGTTTTTGACGAAGTGGATACGGGCGTTTCTGGCCGTGTGGCTCAAGCCATCGCTCAGAAGATTTACAAGATTGGCTCCAACGGTCAAGTCTTGGCAATTTCCCATCTGCCGCAGGTCATTGCGATTGCCGATTATCAGTTCTTTATTGAGAAGATTTCGGATGAGAATTCGACCGTCTCGACGGTTCGCCTGCTGACGGCTGACGAGCGTGTTCAGGAAGTTGCTAAGATGCTGGCTGGTGAAGATGTGACGGAGGCTGCTTTGACTCAAGCCAAAGAATTATTAAAGAAATAAACAAGCGAGACTGAGACACTAGTGTTTCGGTCTCCTTTAGAAGGTGGCGCGTATGACAGAATATTTTGCAATTGGTGATGTCCATGGCAAGGCTGGCATGCTTGATGAATTGCTCCAGCATTGGGACGGTCGTAGCCAACTAGTCTTTCTAGGCGATTTGATCGATCGTGGCGAAGACAGCCGAGCAGTTTTGGAGCGGGTCAAGGACTTAGTGGACCAAGAAGGAGCTGTTTGTCTGTCTGGCAATCATGAGTATATGTTTCTGACTTGGCTGGACAATCCTGAAAAGTCTTATGACCACTATCGACGCAATGGCGGAGATACGACAATTAATTCGCTTTTAGGCCGGCCTCTCAATGCTCCTGTAGATGGAGTGGCAGACGCGGAACGTGTCAAGACGGAGGCGGTAGATTTAGTAGATTTTATTCGCCAGATGCCTTTCCTATTGGAGACAGAGCAGTACATTTTTGTCCATGCCGGCCTAGATTTGGAGCTGAAAGACTGGCGAGAGACCAGTGATTATCAAAAAGTTTGGATTCGCGCGCCATTTCATGAAGGCAGCAATCAGACTGGCAAAAGGATTGTCTTTGGCCATACACCGACATTTTACCTCTTGCATAAGGCACCGGGAACTGATCAGCTATGGATGACTGAGGATGGCAAGATTGGCATGGATGGCGGAGCTGTTTATGGCGGAGTCCTCCACGGAGTTCTCTTTGGTCATAATGGCATCATAGAGCAGTATGCGATTAGAAATGACGGTTTTGCTGCGGAGGACTGAGAAGCTGTCTACAAATGCCAAATAGTGTAACTTACCAGCATCTTGAATATTCCCTGCCGGTAGAAAGAAATCAAGAAGATTGAAGAAGTATAGCTAGCTATCTTTTTCAATTTTTTTTGGGTTGGATGAGATAATTTCTACTGAAAAAATAGGCGAATATCTATATTTATATAGGGTGAATTTGCTATCCTATAAGTAATCATAAACCCTTAAATAATAATTCAAAATATATGCAATTCCTCTTCTTTATGCTATAATAGTTATCGAAAAAGCAAAAAGGAGGAAAAGATGTTTTTCCAGGATAGAAAGATAAAGTATTCAATCCGCAAATTATCAGTTGCTACTGTATCACTTGCGATTGGATTTTTGTTTGCACCCGCAGCGATTGGAGCGGGTCAAGTAGCCCATGCGGATGAGCTTGTGGCTACAGCTCAAGTAGAAAATAAGTCAGAAAATCAAGTCTCGGTGGGAACTTCTGAACCAGCGAAAACAGAAACTCAAGAGACTGTCTCAGTAACGCCTTCTGCACCCGTGCAAGTAGAAAGTAAAGAGGCTATCACAACAACAGTTCCTGCGCCAGCACAGACAGAAACGCAAGGGGATAACCAAGCCTCATTGAAATCTGCTACGCCTGCTGAGACAGAGGCAAGTCAAGCGACAGATTCGACTATTTTTAAAAATGCTCAGCCAGCTACAGGCACAAGCCAACCAGCTGCAGCCACTGCTCAACCTGCTTCAGCAAATGCAAGTCTAAATAAGAGCGCTTTAGAGAACTACCTCAAAAACTTGCGCAGCAAGGACTTTTCAAGTAAGACAGACGATAGTCTAGAAATCTTGAATGGCGTAATGACGGCTGCTGATGGTGTGCTTCAAACTGCAACAAAGCAAGAAGAAATTGATAAGGTTTATCGCAATCTCGTGAACTTTGTCAATTCTGGTCTTCGTGATAAAAATCCGAAGTTCATCCCAGATCAGGATAAAACTCCTCGCTCAGCACTTTATGAGTTTGAAAGTGCTACACCAGGAAAAACAACTCCGCTTGCTCTGAACTACTTGAAGCCAGAAGATACAAAAATCTACAAAAAGGGCGATAAAGTAAAGGCCATCCAGCCAACTGAAACAACTTATGTAGAGTATGATGGAAGTGGTAGATGGACCTTTAAGGGCTATGACCATGATAGTCAGGTGATTGACAAAGATGATGTTTTCTTCACAGGTAAGTGGGAATTTACGCCGACACCATATAAGGCTACCTATAGAGCGGTTAATGGCTCACCTGGAAAAACTCCGCCATCTTATGTTGCAAATTGGAGTCCAGAAGATAGAAGAAGATTTGCTGAGGGTGAAGTAGTAAAAGCAAAAGAATTTCACTATGTTTTTTATACTTCAGAAGAATTTCCTAACCGAAAAGGCTATTGGGCTTTGACTGGCTTTGATGCTCCAAGTAAAGTGGCAAACAATGGCGATGTAGAGTTCGTAGGAACTTGGAAATACTTTGAGGATGTCACTGTATCCTACAAACCTATGAACCAGCACGATTTTGAGAATTTTTATCATTTACCAAGTAGTCCTAAGACCTCACGTGACGAATATAAATTACCTCTTCCTAAGGAGATAAAAGATCTAGAAAGTAGGCTATACGATTACAAGCTTTCTCTCAATCAGTTTGATGAACGCCATGAGTATTTACCTAAAGATATACTGGATACGGTAGCAGCCTTGCTTCGCTACGATGAAGCTCAAAATCTCTACAAACCCTTCTATGATGCGGAAAATGAAGGAAATTGGACCTTTGAGGAAGATGTAGTAGATTTAACCTTCAGTCGTGAACTAGAGCGGGCGGCTACATATGGGGAAATACCAAAAGTTACAATACCATTGGAGTTTGTATTTAAAGGGGTTCCTCGGAAACCGACTTATGAGTTTATCAGCGATAGCTCAGATAAGCCTCTTCCAGCGGAAATTAATAATTTGAAGCCAACAAATATGCCTGAATGGGAGTATGCAAAGAGAAAGCAATACCCGAAAGGTGAGATGGTTCAGTCTGTTAGACCGATTCAAGAGTCCTACTATGACAAAACTAACAAGGGTACCTGGACCTTTAAAGGTTACGATTTTAAAGAAAAGCCAGTGAGCGAGTGGGATCACAAAGGATGGAACCTTAAGTTCACAGGTACTTGGACTTTTGTAGCAGACAAGTATTCAGAAAACTATGAGTTCATCAGTAAGGATCCTAGCCTATCTCTACCAGAGGAAGTTAAAGCCCTAACGCCAAGTAATACAAATACCTATAATGATGGCGATACTGTAAATGCAGTAGCTCCCCTTAAGACGACCTACATGGACTTTGCCAACAAGGGAACTTGGAAATTTGAAGGCTATGACGCTGATAGTAAAGTGGTCAATAAAGATAAGGTCCTCTTTACAGGTACTTGGTCCTTCACACCACACAGAGATAAGGTTGTTTCCTTTAATTTTGTCAGTGATACTCCAGGGAAGACTATTCCTGATGATTTGAAGGCACAAATCCCTGCTCCTATCACGACATCTCCAGATGAGTATTCTGATAATGTCAAGAATGTCCTTCGCGATTTTTACACATACACAGATGAAGAAAATGATGGTACATGGGTTTCTAAGCAACCTGAGGAAGTGGAAAAGCCAACTGACGATGAGGACTCTACTTACACTCTCCACTGGACCTTTGAACCGACCAAGCGTAGTGTTTATTATGACTTCTATACAGATTCAAAAGATGATTCTGGTCAAACGATCTATCCGCCATCAACTTTGTATAATCTAATCACTTACGAAAGAGAATTTGTCAAGGGTGAAAAAGCTCGCGTTAAAATGCCATCTAAAACAAGATTTGAGGATCCTGATGGCCGAGGGACTTGGGTATTTGATGACTACTATGAAGATGATAATACGACTATTTCTCCACGTGTGAAAACAGTCGAGGCAGGAGACGTTATCTTTAGAGGGAAATGGATTTTGGTTCCTACCAATCAGTCTGATACGATCTATAGGGTAGAGTATAAATTTACTAACTCGACTCCTGCTTATCCTCTTCCAAATAAGATTCGCGATATGCTTCCAGCTGGCACTGATTTCGTTGGACGAGCTGACGATTACAAAGATGCAAGCAAGCTTGACACATCTACAGTAACTGTTCCGACAGGTACTTGGACTTTCCATGGTTTTGATACAGCTAAATACGGAAAAGCTATTGCAGGAACGAAAGTCAAAACCATAACTGGAACGTGGAGCTTTGAGCCAAATGGTGTCGACTATCAGTTCCAATCAACTAATCCTGATTTCGTATTACCAGATCATATCACCAAGTTGACTCCGAAAAACCCAATTGATTATAAGATGGGCGGTCTGTTCCTTACAGAAGTAGATGCTGAGCAACCAAGTGAAACGACTTATGTTGACACAGCAAACAAGGTAACTTGGACATTTGCAGGATACGATAAAGAAAAAATTGTTGTAGCAAAAGGCAGACAGACTTTCCTTGGAAGCTGGGTGCCTACTCCAAATCCAGAATATGTATTCAAATCTTCTGACGCGCGTGTTCCATTGCCACAAAGTATTTTGGGAATGCTGCCAAGTGATGAGGCTTCTTATAAGGTTGGAGACACCATTGTAGCCAAACAGCCTGCTAAAGAATCAGTAGTTGAAGAAGAAAAAGACTATGTCTGGACCTTCAAAGGTTACGATCAGAAGAATGCGGCCTATAATGGCAAGCGCGTGACATTTACAGGTATCTGGGAAGCAACGCCTAGACCGCATCATGTAAGCTATACTTTTGAAAGCGAAACGGCTGGTGTTGATTTGCCTGAATTTATCCAGAAGAAAGCACCAAAAGACAGCTCAAGCTATTACAACACGCAAAAAGTTGTACCAGAAGAGCCGACAACAAAGACTTACAAAGATGATGTGAATGATGGTACCTGGACTTTCGCTGGTTATGATGCCAAAAGTAAGATTGTGAAAAAAGCTGATTTGACTTTCACAGGTAAGTGGGCCTTTGAAGCCAACAAGTATCAAGCTACTTATCGCTTCGAGAGCGCAACAGCAGGTAAGCAACTTCCAGCAGCCATCGCAGCATTGACTCCAAGCGACAGTGCAACTTATGTGAATGGTGCCTCTGTTTCCGCTCAGCAACCAGCGCAAGCGACCTACACAGACACAGTGAACGATGGCACATGGACCTTCAAGGGCTATGATGCAGCTAGCGCCGTTGTTAACAAGGCTGATGTAGAGTTTGTAGGGAAATGGGCCTTTGAAGCCAACAAGTATCAAGCTACTTATCGCTTCGAGAGCGCAACAGCAGGTAAGCAACTTCCAGCAGCGATCGCAGCATTGACTCCAAGCGACAGTGCAACATATGTGAATGGTGCCTCTGTTTCCGCTCAACAACCATCTCAAACTACATACACAGATACAGTGAATGATGGCACATGGACCTTCAAGGGCTATGACGCAGCTAGCGCCGTTGTTAATAAGGCCGATGTAGAGTTTGTAGGAAAATGGACCTTCGAAGCCAAGAAGTACCAAGCTACTTATCGCTTCGAGAGTGAGACAGCAGGTAAGGCTCTTCCAGCAGCCATCACATCATTGACCCCAAGCGACAGTGCAACTTATGAGAATGGTGCCTCTGTTTCCGCTCAACAACCATCACAAACCACTTACACAGATAGTGTGAATGACGGCACATGGACCTTCAAGGGCTATGATGCAGCTAGCGCCGTTGTCAACAAGGATAATGTAGAGTTTATAGGTAAGTGGGCCTTTGAAGCCAACAAGTACCAGGCTACTTACAGCTTTGCAAGCGCAACAGCAGGTAAGCAACTTCCAGCAGGTATCGCAACGTTGCTTCCAAGCGACAGTGCAAGTTATGAAAATGGCAATACTGTTTCCGCTCAACAACCATCTCAAACCACCTACACAGACCCAGTGAATGATGGCACATGGACCTTCAAGGGCTATGACGCATCTAGCGCCGTTGTCAACAAGTCCGATGTTGAGTTTGTAGGGAAATGGGCCTTTGAAGCTAATAAGTACCAAGCAAGTTACCGCTTCGAGAGTGAGACGGCAGGTAAGCAACTTCCAGCAGGTATCGCAACGTTGCTTCCAAGCGACAGTGCAAGTTATGAAAATGGCAATACTGTTTCCGCTCAACAACCATCTCAAACCACCTACACAGACCCAGTGAATGATGGCACATGGACCTTCAAGGGCTATGACGCATCTAGCGCCGTTGTCAACAAGTCCGATGTTGAGTTTGTAGGGAAATGGGCCTTTGAAGCTAATAAGTACCAAGCAAGTTACCGCTTCGAGAGTGAGACGGCAGGTCAAGCACTTCCAGCAGCGATCGCAGCATTGACTCCAAGCGACAGTGCAACTTATGTGAATGGTGCCTCTGTTTCCGCTCAACAACCATCACAAACCACTTACACAGATACTGTGAATGATGGCACCTGGACCTTCAAGGGCTATGACGCATCTAGCACCGTTGTCAACAAGGCTAATATAGAGTTTGTAGGAAAATGGGCCTTTGAAGCCAACAAGTACCAAGTTACTTACAGCTTCGAGAGCACAACAGCAGGTAAGCAACTTCCAGCAGCCATCGCAGCATTGACTCCAAGCGACAGTGCAACTTATGTGAATGGTGCCTCTGTTTCCGCTCAACAACCATCACAAACCACTTACACAGATACTGTGAATGATGGCACCTGGACCTTCAAGGGCTATGACGCATCTAGCACCGTTGTCAACAAGGCTAATATAGAGTTTGTAGGAAAATGGGCCTTTGAAGCCAACAAGTACCAAGTTACTTACAGCTTCGAGAGCACAACAGCAGGTAAGCAACTTCCAGCAGCCATCGCAGCATTGACTCCAAGCGACAGTGCAACTTATGTGAATGGTGCCTCTGTTTCCGCTCAACAACCATCACAAACCACTTACACAGATACTGTGAATGATGGCACCTGGACCTTCAAGGGCTATGACGCATCTAGCACCGTTGTCAACAAGGCTAATATAGAGTTTGTAGGAAAATGGGCCTTTGAAGCCAACAAGTACCAAGCTACTTACAGCTTCGAGAGCACAACAGCAGGTAAGCAACTTCCAGCAGCCATCGCAGCATTGACTCCAAGCGACAGTGCAACTTATGTGAATGGTGCCTCTGTTTCCGCTCAGCAACCAGCGCAAGCGACCTACACAGACACAGTGAACGATGGCACATGGACCTTCAAGGGCTATGATGCAGCTAGCGCCGTTGTTAACAAGGCTGATGTAGAGTTTGTAGGGAAATGGGCCTTTGAAGCCAACAAGTATCAAGCTACTTATCGCTTCGAGAGCGCAACAGCAGGTAAGCAACTTCCAGCAGCCATCGCAGCATTGACTCCAAGCGACAGTGCAACTTATGTGAATGGTGCCTCTGTTTCCGCTCAGCAACCAGCGCAAGCGACCTACACAGACACAGTGAACGATGGCACATGGACCTTCAAGGGCTATGATGCAGCTAGCGCCGTTGTTAACAAGGCTGATGTAGAGTTTGTAGGGAAATGGGCCTTTGAAGCCAACAAGTATCAAGCTACTTATCGCTTCGAGAGCGCAACAGCAGGTAAGCAACTTCCAGCAGCCATCGCAGCATTGACTCCAAGCGACAGTGCGACTTATGTGAATGGTGCCTCTGTTTCCGCTCAGCAACCAGTGCAAGCGACCTACACAGACACAGTGAACGACGGCACATGGACCTTCAAGGGCTATGACGCAGCTAGCGCCGTTGTCAACAAGGCTAATGTAGAATTTGTAGGTAAATGGACCTTTGAAGCCAACAAGTACCAAGCTACTTACCGCTTCGAGAGCGCAACGGCAGGTAAAGCTCTTCCAGCGGCTATCACATCCTTGACTCCAAGCGACAGTGCAACATATGTGAATGGTGCCTCTGTTTCCGCTCAACAACCATCCCAAACCACATACACAGATACTGTGAACGACGGCACATGGACCTTCAAGGGCTACGACGCAGCTAGTGCAGTTGTCAACAAGGCAAATGTTGAGTTTGTAGGAAAATGGGTCTTTGAAGCTAAGAAGTACCAAGCTACTTATCGCTTCGAGAGCGAAACAGCAGGTCAAGCTCTTCCAGCAGCCATCGCCGCATTGACCCCAAGCGACAGTGCAACATATGTGAATGGTGCCTCTGTTTCGGCTCAACAACCATCCCAAACCACATACACAGATACTGTGAACGACGGCACATGGACTTTCAAGGGCTACGACGCAGCTAGTGCAGTCGTGAACAAGGCAAATGTTGAGTTTGTAGGTAAATGGGAATTCAAAGCAAATCCGAAAAATTCTGAAACTTATACGCCTCAGGTAACGGAAGAAATCATCAAGATTGGAGACAAACCAAACTTGATCGATAATGTGACGAACTTGCCAAGCCTTCCAGCTGGGACTAAGGTAGTCGATATCACGCCTGCGGGTCAAATAGATACTACAAAACCAGGTACTTATAGCGGTACAGTCCGTGTTGACTATCCAGATGGTTCTTCTACTGAAGTTTCTGTACCAGTTAATGTTTTGCCTGCACCGGTAACTGAAACCTATAAAGTGACTTACCGCTTCGAAAGTGCTACGGCAGACAATAACTTGCCAACAGAAGTATTGAGCTTACTTCCACAAAGTGGAACATATACTACAAGTTCTTCTGCAGCGATTGCTTTTGTTCCAGAAGCACCGATGCCTGTAGAAGTGGCTGCTGCAAATGGTACTTGGAAATTCCTGGGCTATGAAAAAGTGGAAGAGGAGACAAGTTTGACCTTCGTAGGTAAGTGGGCCTTTGAAGCGAAGCAAGTTCCTAGTCCTCAACCACGACCGGAACCAGCACCGCAGCCGAAACCAGAACCTCAACCAGAACCAGCGCCACAACCGCAACCGGTTCCGAAACCAGAACCTCAGCCAAGTCCAGTTCCACCAGTGACTCCAGAAGTGAAGCCAACTCAAGAGACTGATTCAGAAGCTAAAGTTCAAACGGATCAGTTGGCGAAGAAGCCTGAAAGCAAACCTGTTCCAAATGCTAAGCCAGCTGTTCCAACTCCTGCAGGAGATAAGACTAAACAAGCGACCTTACCAAATACAGGTAGCACTGCTCCAGTTTCAATCGCGGGAGCGACGACAAGTGCTCTTCTTGCGGGTCTAGGATTCATGATTCTTGGTCACAAGCGCAAAGATGATGAGGCTTAAAAGAGCATCTCTTTGTGTAAGCTTTGGCTAGTGCCTCAATCAACTAGTTAAGAGTCTTCTAAGTAGTGTTTGACTTAGAAGGCTCTTATTTTTCTGAGATTTATGGATTAAGCTAAGATTGATTCACAAAAATTTAGGATTTTTTGGTATAATAGACTCAATAATAGGATAAAAGTAGGGAAAATATGGCAAAAATTAAAATTGTGACAGACTCTTCGATTACGATTGAGCCTGAACTAGCAAAAGATTTGAATATTACGATAGTTCCTTTGACAGTCATGATTGACGGTGTAGTCTACTCGGATGCAAATTTGAAAGAGGGAGAATTCCTTCGGTTGATGAAGTCTAGTAAAAATCTACCTAAGACTAGCCAACCACCAGTTGGAGTATTTTCTGAGGTTTTCGAAGATTTGTCAGCGGAAGATGTCCAAATTATCTCGATTCACATGTCTCATGCTTTATCTGGCACTGTAGAGGCAGCTCGTCAGGGTGCTACCTTGGCTAAGGCTGATGTAACGGTTGTCGATAGTTCTTTCACGGACCAAGCGATGAAGTTCCAAGTCGTTGAGGCTGCTAAAATTGCAAAAGCTGGAGCGAATTTGGAGGAGATTTTAGAAAAACTTGAGGAAGTCAAAGCCAAGACGGAGCTATACATCGGCGTATCAACCTTAGAAAATTTAGTCAAAGGTGGTCGTATCGGCCGTGTGACCGGTCTGATTAGCTCGCTTTTAAATATTCGTGTCGTCATGCAGATGACAAATCATACCTTGACTCCTATTGTCAAAGGAAGGGGCGCTAAAACCTTCAAGAAATGGCTGGATGACTTGAAAGAGTCTCTGAAAGAGAAGGAAATTGAAGAAATAGGAATTTCCTATGCGGGTGGACCAGAATTTGCCAATCAAATGAAGGAAGAGTTACAAGAGTTTGTTGAAAAACCAATCTCTGTCTTAGAAACAGGTTCCATCATCCAAACTCACACTGGAGAAAATGCATGGGCCGTTCTAGTTCGCTATAAATAGAGTAAATTATTTGTAAAATGTCTGCTTAAGACTTGACCTAGGCGCTTTTTTTAGATATGATAATATCTGTTAGGGTTATTAACCCAGAAAAAAATTGGAGGATTTGTTAAATGGCTAACAAACAAGATTTGATCGCAAAAGTGGCAGAAGCTACAGAATTGACTAAAAAAGATTCAGCAGCAGCAGTTGACGCTGTATTTGCAGCAGTTACAGAATACCTTTCAAAAGGTGAAAAAGTTCAATTGATCGGTTTTGGTAACTTTGAAGTTCGTGAGCGTGCAGCACGTAAAGGTCGCAACCCACAAACTGGTAAAGAAATCACAATCGCAGCTTCTAAAGTTCCAGCTTTCAAAGCAGGTAAAGCTCTTAAAGACGCTGTTAAATAAGACAAAAATTAAAAGCCTACTGTATCAGCTTCCTAGCTTGTGCAGTAGGTTTTTTCTTATGTTTTGGTATAACATTAATCATCTGAACTTTCTAGAAGACATAGTATTTGTTTATTAGAGAAGGCAGCAAAAATCAGGATACTCCTTCTGATCAATTTAAAATATGATATAATGTAGCTAAGAAATGGGGGTAGCTATGAATTTTAAAAGAGTAATAACCTTTTTAACCATGCTTGTGGCTGTTATAGCTTTGACAGCTTGCTATTATCCAAGGAAAAGAGTTCCTAGGTCTGAAGCCTCTTCTGTCCAAAAGGTGAAAATACCAAAGAAATCAGAATCGACGAAAGCTACAGGCTCCAGTCAGCAAGAAAAATCAAAGAGTAGCCAGACCTCATCATCTAGTGCTCCAGCTTCTGAGAGTAAGGCGACAAGTTCGCCAGATGAAGTAACGGATGGTTTGCCTCAAGATGCACAGTCTGCCAATAAAGACAAGATCTATGCAACAGGTAATGCCAAGGTGTATTATCGTTCTTTTGAAGGAGGATTTAGTGCTCAAACGCCTGATTTCAAAGGCTATACAGAGGAGCAAGTCAAAAAGGTTCTTGGCGAGCCAGAGGCCGTCATAAAGGATCCGAATTACATTAAGGACACTTTTAAAGCTCAGGAGTTAGAAAATATAAAAGAGCTCTATCGAGGTCAGCATGTGACGGAAGAGCAGGCAAAAGCTTTCTATGTAACAGCAGCGGATATTGCACAGGCAGCTAGCTTGAACCAAGACCATCAGTTGGAGAGTGACTATATTTTATATAGCTATAAGCAACATAAAATTAATCTGATTTTCTCTAAAGGAGAGTTGTATTATATGACTCCCAATCCTGATTATCTTTATTTTAAATAATCTTGGAAAATTCTTGCGCTAGTTTACTAGGCTTGCTATAATAGCTAAAACGAAATGAGAAGGAGCAAGGATGAAAGCTTATACAAATGTCAATCTGGTGACCTGTGACAGCGCATTTCATGTTTATTGGGAAGGTTTACTTGTGGTTGAGGATGAACGCATTGCCTACTGTGGTCCCTATGACGAGGCCTGGCTAGAACAGTGCAGCGAGCTGGTGGATTATGAAGGAGCATGGATCATGCCAGGGCTGGTCAACTGCCATACGCACTCAGCCATGACCTTGCTGCGTGGGATTCGTGATGACAGCAATCTACATGAATGGCTGGAGGATTATATCTGGCCAGCAGAAAGCCAATTCACATCGGCTCTAACAACCAAAGCTGTCCAGCTGGCTCTAGCTGAAATGCTCCAATCGGGAACAACGACTTTTAACGATATGTATAATCCTCAAGGGGTGGAGATTGACCGAATCTATGAGACTGTGCGGCAGTCTGGTATGCGCTGCTATTTCTCACCAACCCTCTTTAGCTCAGAGTCGGAAACAGCCGAAGAGACTCTGGCACGTACTCGGGCCATTATTGAGGAAATCCTCGCTTATGAAGATGAAGATTTTAAGGTCATGGTGGCGCCGCATTCGCCCTATGCCTGTGACGAAGATCTACTCAAGGGCAGTCTTGAGCTAGCTCGTGAGCTGGATTTGAAGCTTCATATCCATGTGGCAGAGACTCAGGAAGAAAATAAAATCATCCTGGAGCGCTATGGTAAACGGCCTTTGGCTTTCTTGAAAGAGCTTGGCTACTTGGAGCAGCCAGCCATTTTTGCTCACGGGGTTGAGCTCAATCCGTCAGAGATTGCGGATTTAGCGGCTTCTCCAGTCAGCATCGCCCACAATCCTATCAGCAACCTCAAGCTGGCTTCTGGTGTGGCTCCAGTGACAGACTTACTAGCCGCTGTGGTGACCGTTGGCTTAGCGACGGACTCTGTCGCTTCTAATAATAATCTGGACATGTTTGAAGAAGGTCGGACAGCAGCCCTCCTCCAGAAGATGCGAGCAGGAGATGCGACCCAGTTTACGATCGAGCAGGCCTTGAAAGCTTTGACCATTGAAGGAGCCAAGGCACTAGGATTGGATAACAAAATTGGCAGTCTGGAAGCGGGCAAGCAAGCCGATTTCATTGCCATTCAGCCTAAGGGACGACTTCACCTCTATCCTTTGGAAAATATGCTGTCGCACCTAGTATACGCAGTCAAGGGTAGCGATGTTCAGGATGTCTACATTGCTGGGCAGCAGGTTGTCCGAGACGGCCAAGTGCTGACCGTTGATCTAGAATCGTTCCGTTAAACATAAAAGCCGAGTTTGTCTCGGCTTTTATACTAATCAGAAGAGCTCTTTTCACTTTCTGCTGGCTAACAGTTTCTTTGTCAAAGAAAAACTCTGGGTTACCCCAGAGTTAGTAATAGATTTAAGCTTTCTTTGATTTAGAAATATAGAATAATTGTAGGACGATACCAAGGAGTGCCATACCAATAACGATGTAGAAAGCCATTGAATAGTCTCCCTTGTTTGCTTGAGCAAGTCGAGCTCCCAACTGTGGTCCGGCAATAGCTGCAACACCATAGGCCGTGAACATCCAGCCGTAGTTTGTACCGACGTTGGCCACGCCCCAATTTTCGGCTGTAATACCTGGGAAAGATCCAAGGAAGCCACCGAAGGATAGGGCGACAAGCATGACGCCTAAGATTGCAAGGATGCTTCCCTCCCCTTTAAAGAGAGCGGTCAGCGCCAAGCCACCAGCGACGGCGCCAAACATGGCGATTACAGTAGGGTAGCGCCCGATTTTGTCCGATACAGCTCCCCAGAAGATTCGTCCAAAAGTATTGGCAATAGAAACCAGCATAACGAATAGAGTGGCTTCTCCAACTAGTTTATATTGGTCAGAGATAGACGCTGCTGAACCGATAATCATCATACCACCAGTAGCACCTAAAATGTAGATGAGCCACAGCAACCAGAAGTTGCCTTCGCGTAGCATTTCTTTGTGAGTTTTTCCTGTCGGTGAAGAACTTCCTGCTGCTGGAGCAGCTACTGGAGCTTTTTCCATGACAAGAGAAGAGCAGCAGATAACGACAAGTAGGGCAATTCCCAGAACTTTAAATGTAGAATAAACGCCCATTGAAGCGATGAGAGTTTTGGCAAGTGGTCCGATGATTAGTGGTCCAAGTCCAAAGCCAGCAGCGGTTAAACCACCCGCGAGCCCTTTTTTATCAGGGAACCATTTGGTAGCGACAGAAGTTGAAGCGCCATAGGCTGATCCGATACCGAGACCAAGGACAACCCCGTAGGTTAAGTAGAGTACAGGAAGAGAAGTTGCAAATCCTGTAGCAAACATACCAGCACCAAAGAGAATGCCTCCTAGAAAGACAAATTTCTTAGGGCCTAATGAATCGACTTTAGGTCCGAAAATAATCATGCCGATTGGCACCATTGCAAAAGAGATACTGAAGGCTAGAGAGGTTTGAGCTTGCACCCATCCTTGGCTAGCATTGGCTTCCAGCAGCGCTTTTTGAAAAACAGACCAGGCGTATCCAGCACCTAAAGAAAGGTTGGTTAAGATAGCTGCTGCTAAAATGAACCAGCGATTTGGTGTTTTTTTCATAATGATATCCTCATTTATATATTTTTTCTAAAAAGTGATAGAAAACCAGCTGTACCCAAATAGTTGTCCTGCATGTTTCCTGCAAGGCAGGTAAAATAGCAGAAGTTTGGCTACAGAATTTCTTACTATAAAACTGATATATTAAAATTAAGCGCTTACATATTTGTTAACATCTCTATCATATCGTGCTTTGAGGCAAAAATCTACTTAATTAAAATGAATAAGTCTATTAGGCAGATTAATATTTTTCCTTATTTACAATCATTCTTAATAGAAAATCTATGTTTGTCATGATATAATGGAAATAAGCTAGAATGAATGTGGATGGAGTATAGAGAAGATGAATGAAGAGTATGAAAAGAATTACCAGGAAGTAATTGAACATCTGAGGCTGAAAGGTGTTCGAATCACAGAGACGAGAAAGGCCGTGATTGCTTTTATCATCAGCAGTCATGACCACCCTAGCACAGAGATGATTTACCAAGCCCTCTTGCCTGAATTTCCCAATATGAGCTTGGCGACTGTTTATAACAACCTAAAAGTGTTGATTGATGAGGGCTTTGTATCTGAGCTCAAAGTCCGAAATGACACGACGACCTATTATGATTTTATGGGGCATCAGCACCTCAATGTCATTTGTGAAAAATGTGGTCGGATTGCGGATATGGACTTGGATTTGCCAGACGTTCAGCAGGAAGCAGCAGAGCAGACCGGTTATCAAATCACCAAGAGTCAGATGGTCGTTTATGGTATTTGTCCAGAGTGCGCCCAGCAAGAACAAGTGGCTAGCTAGAAGTCTTGAGTGAGAATTAATTTTTTCAAAAGTCTGAGCAAGTGGAAAATTTCACAAATATCTCACTGAGACTAGATTTTTGAGAGAAAATTTTGTAAAATAGAATAGATAAACGGGGCAAACCCCGGAAAATAAAAGGAGAATCCATCTAATGGTAAAATTGGTTTTTGCTCGCCATGGTGAGTCTGAATGGAACAAAGCTAACCTTTTCACTGGTTGGGCTGATGTAGATCTTTCTGAAAAAGGGACACAACAAGCAATCGACGCTGGTAAATTGATCAAAGAAGCAGGTATCGAATTTGACCAAGCTTACACTTCAGTTTTGAAACGTGCGATCAAAACAACAAACTTGGCGCTTGAAGCAGCTGACCAACTTTGGGTTCCAGTTGAAAAATCATGGCGCTTGAACGAACGTCACTACGGTGGTTTGACTGGTAAAAACAAGGCTGAAGCTGCTGAACAATTTGGTGATGAGCAAGTTCACATCTGGCGTCGTTCATACGATGTATTGCCTCCAAACATGGACCGTGATGATGAGCACTCAGCTCACACTGACCGTCGTTACGCTTCACTTGACGATTCAGTTATTCCAGATGCTGAAAACTTGAAAGTAACTTTGGAACGTGCCCTTCCATTCTGGGAAGATAAAATCGCTCCAGCACTTAAAGATGGTAAAAATGTATTCGTAGGAGCTCACGGTAACTCAATCCGTGCCCTTGTAAAACACATCAAACGCTTGTCAGACGACGAAATCATGGACGTGGAAATCCCTAACTTCCCACCATTGGTATTCGAATTCGACGAAAAATTGAACGTAGTTGCTGAATACTACCTTGGAAAATAATTGATGATAGAGCTCTGCCTAGCAGGGCTTTTTCTCATTATTGGAGAAAAATTCGGCTCTTTTCTACCATTTGTCAAGTCTATCAAGGCTTTAAGTAAAAAAAGAGATAAGACAGTAGCTATTCTGAGGTTACTGTCTTATTTTTAACACTTTTTGATCCATAAAAGGGCATGCTAAAAAACACCTTATCTGGTATTTTTGAAACAAGGTGTTACCATAATACGGCATAGACAGCCTTATCGATTTTGGGTCAAAGAATAATCGTAAAGTTTGTTATGCGTAATGAGGTAATACATTGTTCGAATGAGACGATGTATAGAGGCAATCGTAAGTGGCTTAGTTGAAGCTATTGTCGATTGTCTTTTTCGTTTCTCATAAAAGTCAGCGATATGGCAGGGATTGGTATGACTAGCTGAAGCGATGTTGTGAATGCACTTGAACAAGATTTTTCTGGCATAGGGATTACCTCGTTTAGTGATGTGTTCCTTAGCGAGAAAGTTCCTAGATTCATAGTGTCTCAGGTCAATGCCAATAAAAGCATTGAATTGATTGGTAGACTGAAAGCGATGAATATCTCCCAATTCGCCAATGATAGATGTCGCTGTGGTTTCTGCGATGCTAGGAATTGACCGTAAGATGTCATACTCTGGTAAAGGCTGAGCTAGAGCTACCATGTCGTTTAAGACAACTTGTCTGCGTTCAGAAAGACGAAGCAATTCTTGAGCATAGTAGCGAACCTCTTCAAGCATTGGAGAGGTTTTCTTGACCGCACAAAAAGATTGTTTAGCGAGTGAGATAGCTGAGCCTTACCTTGATGAGCATATTGCCCAGCGCTGGTCTGATCTGGTTCGATCGGCTCAGACCAACTAAGTAGGATTCAGAAAGAAAGGCATAACCACTATGATTTGTTTGTTTGACCGCTATGATCAAGCAAGTTTTGATTTGTTACGTTCATTAAAAGCAACAGGACTTGATTGTCCTGTTGTTGTTGTACAAGACGATGGCTATCTTTCACCAGATGTCGAGTCTCCTTACAGTTATTTTACAGGAGATTTGGACACACCAGAGGGCCGTCCAATTTATTTTAATCTTGTCCCCAAACCGCATCTATGGGAGATTCGCTCTAGCAATGTAAATGGCGAAATCTTGGATATGGGCAAGAAGCGTGCGAATATTTTCTATCGCCAACCGACACATGAAAGACGTGTGCGGGCTGTCGAATGGTTGGATACAGAGGGGCAAGTCCGAGCGGCAGATATCTACAATCGCAAAGGACGGCTTTTTGCACAAATAACCTACGACCAGACACAACGTCCGACCCATACTCGTTATTTTGACCAGAGCAATGTCGTGGTCATTATGGAAAATCATCTGACTGGTGATATCATCTTGACACTTGAAGGAAAGCGTCATATTTTTAAATCTAAACAAGAATTTGTCGTCTTTTATCTGCAATATCGTGGATATGATACAGATCGTATTATTTATAATTCTCTAGCAACCCCCTTCTTGGTGGCCTACGCTCTTCGTCCTAAAAATGGTCGTGCAGAAGATGTTCTTTTCTGGCAGGAGCCTATCGGAGAAGCCTTACCTGGAAATATGAAAGTAGCTATGAAAATGCCTCATCGCAATATCCGCATCGCTGTTCAGGACAGGCAGGTATATGAGAAAATTCAAAGCTTGGCAACACCGGAAGAAAAAGTCTATTTCCACAATATTGGTTATATTTATGATTACCAACGTCTTAATAATATGAATCCAGAAGCCTTGATTTTGACCAATAGTGATCAGCTTGAGCAAATAGAGCAGCTCTTGACTCAGCTGCCAAATGTACATTTCCATATTGGAGCCATCACAGAAATGTCTGGCCATTTGATGGGGCTCAATCGTTATCCGAATGTTTCGCTTTATCCAAATATTCGTCCGGCAAAGGTTGCAGAGCTTTTTGAGAGATGTGACTTGTATCTAGATATCAATATCAGCGATGAAATTCTTAATGCTTGTCGCACAGCTTTTGAGAACAACATGTTGATTCTCAGTTTCACAAATACTTGTCATAGCCGTCGATTTATTGCGGATGATCACATTTACGCACCAGAAAATGTCTCAGGCATGGTGGATAAGATTCAAAGTGCCCTTGCCCATTCATCAGAGATGGAAGCAGCACTTACTAGACAGAAACAGGCTGCTAATCAAGCTAGTTTGGAGCAATATAAGGCCATTATTTAACCAGATACATGAGAACTTGCTTTCGATGAGGGCAAGTTCCTTTATGCAGATTTAGTAAGGGAGGACAATCATGCCAGAGAAGCAAAAGGGAATTCTGCAGGAACATATCAACGAGCAACTAGATAATCGTAGGAGACCGTTGAAAAGAGAGAAGCAAGAGTTTAGTATGATTGCAGTGTTAGGTGGCATTCTCTTTCTTATCACCCTCTTGGTCACAATCATCATGCAGTTGGGACACTTTTTCTAGGATTTTTTCTGGATGGAGGAGGTCTCTGGAAAAGATGAACCTTGACGAGCAAATCGTCAAGGTTTTTTTGCCTCTATCTAATTGAACTAGTGTGAAAGGGGGGAGTAGAGGTTCAAAAGATAATAAAACGCTTTCAACAATTTGAAGCTTAAAAGCGGATTTTCTGAAAAAATTAGCTATTTTCATTTGTTATTTTACATATAATTACTTGAAAAAGGGAATCCGTTTTGGTAAAATGATGAGTGGTATATACTGGATAAAAACGGCTGGTATATCCCAGATGGAATCTGCTTTTTCTGAGTCAAAGGGATAAAAACTGAAACTGACTGCAACTTTTATTAACTCTGGTTTTGGGAGGCAGCGCAATCTACACTTTGTTAATGGTCATGAGATTAACAAAGGGTCGCAATTGGATAAAAGAAAGGAATCGAATGTTTCGAAGTAAAAAATTTAACAAAGATTTCGAGATCGTAGATGAGAAAAAGCGTTATAAGCTTTACAAGTCGGGTAAAAACTGGGTAAAAGCCTCGAATTCTCAATTGGATCTCTTCCGTATCGGTGGGATGGGCGAAGTTGTCTCTAGTACCCTGTCAGACACTGAAGAACTTGATCACGCATACCTTAGTTTTAACACGCTAGCGGGTATAGGGGGAATCCTGGCCGCGGGGGCTGCAGGATTTGTGATGACTCAAGAGCAAACTGTTTATGCGGATGAAACATCTGAGTATACAGAAAAGGATAAAACAGTCATCGCAGCTGAACCGAAAGCGGCTGAAACAAGTGCCAACTCAATCATCGCTCAAGCGCAAGCAGAAGTAAAGAAAGCTCAAGCAGAACAAGCATCTGCAACAGCTTCTGTATCAGTCAGTCAATCTGTTGAGGATCAAGCGAGTGCGAGTCAGTCAGTTTCAGTCAGTCAATCTGCCTCAGCAAGTCAGTCAGCTTCAGTCAGTCAATCTGCCTCAGCAAGTCAATCAGCATCAGCTCCTACATCAGTCTCAGCAAGTGCAAAAGCATCTGCATCAGTAAGCTCTACACCATCAGAATCAGCAAGCGCTCAAGCACCTGCCTCTGTAGTTGAGAGTGCATCAGTTGTTAGCGAACCATCAGCTCAGGCTTCTGTGTCTACCTCAGCTTCTGCATCGCTCAACCTTAAGGTCAACCCTGAGGTAAGTCTTGTATCAGGTAGTGCTAACCAAAGTTTGGCAAGTGCAGCTCTTAGCACAAGCCAAGCAGCAACGACAAGCAACAATATCGCAGCTGGTGTGATAGCGGATAAGAACCAAGCCCAAGGCAAGGATACAACCAAGCAAGCTGAGAAAAACCAAAAGGTAGACAATACTGTAGCGACTGCACCAAAGACAGGGTATTCTGGATTTAGAGCAAATCCGATCGATACTGGATCAAAAGAACCTTTCTTTCTAAATACCGATCCATATAGCATCAACTCTCCAGAAACAAGTGGTCGTTTAAATAGACAACGGGTCTTTCTGGGACGAGCAGGTGTTCCTTTCTCGGTAACATATTACATGCATAAGTCTCAATTTGATGCGGACGAATATCCTTACGGTTCATATAAGGATAGTGAGTTTGCAGGACTTTCTGCAAGAACAACTCTAGAGACTCGAAACTGGCAAGAAGCACAAGAGAAATATAATATTACCTCGGAAACAGGTCGTGTGGAAGTGGCTCCTGGACGTTATATTCCATATGTAACTTTCAAGAGTGATAATCCAAAAGCATTTAATAGTAGTGTCAATCTGGATGTGACCTTTGATGGACGTAGCTTTCCTCAAACCAGCATATTCATGAACCTTACTACTACTCAGTTTAAGGGACCTGCTGTAACGTATGATGCTGAAGGGAAACAAGAAGCACTGGCTCCTCTTGCAAAATATAAAGTAGGCGATAGAGTTAATGAAACTTTATATTTCCATAATGATAAACAGTATAGATATGAGCAAGATGCTAAAAATTCTATGCTTTTGTACACTGGTAATGGTGGTACAACCAAATATAGTGGCTTGAGGTATGTTACAGGGGTGGAAAGGCGTGCTGATTTCACCTATGTTCCAAAACTCACTATTACAGGGACGGTTTTAACTGAAAATCCTAATGTACTCGTCAGACAGACTAATGGATCGGGAGGTAAGGATGCTGACTTCTTTACCTATCTAGGCCGTCCAGAAGAAGTTGTAACTGAGGCTGCGCAGGAGTCAATTATCAACAAGAGCAAAGACTCACTAATTCCTTCCCCTGAACCACTAGTTCCTGAGCTTGAAGTCGGTAAACGAGTTAATGAAACTTTATATGTTCATGATGGTAATAACAAAGGAGATAAGTCTGTTGGCTCTTGGCAAAGTTCTTACCTTGCAGATCAAGCGGTTGAACTGATTCATGGTAAGAAAGAACTAGAAGCTCTTGGATTAACAGTTACTACTAAAAGCAATGAACCAGGGGCTGGTAAAACTGGCTATATCCCATCTATCCAAATTTCTGGAACGCCTACTGGAACAGGAACTGTAACACTCAAATATAAGATCACTGACGAAGCGGGACAGCTTAACTTTAAGGACATTCAAGTAAATGTTAAAGAAAGCGGATCCCTTAGCCAATCAGTTTCAGCTTCTGTATCTGCAAGTCAAAGTGCTTCAGCATCTATCTCAGCAAGCATCAGTGCGAGCCACTCAGCATCAAGCTCAGTAAATGCTAGCCAAAGTGCATCAGCAAGCCAATCAGCCAGCGCATCCGTATCAGCTAGTCAAAGTGCTTCAACCTCAGTAAGCGCGAGCCACTCTGCGTCAATTAGTTCGAGCCAAAGCGCTTCAGCATCTATCTCAGTAAGCATCAGTGCTAGCCACTCAGCATCTGTATCAGCTAGCCAAAGCACTTCAGCATCAGTAAGCTCAAGTCAATCAGCTTCAGCTTCTGTAAGTGCAAGTCAATCAGCTAGCGCATCAGTATCTGTAAGTCAATCAGCTTCAGCTTCTGTAAGTGCAAGTCAATCAGCTAGCGCATCAGTATCTGTAAGTCAATCAGCTTCAGCATCTGTATCAGCTAGCCAAAGCACTTCAGCGTCAGTATCTGCAAGTCAATCAGCTTCAGCATCTGTATCAGCTAGCCAAAGCGCGTCAGCATCAGTAAGCTCAAGTCACTCAGCTAGCGCATCAGTATCTGTAAGTCAATCAGCTTCAGCATCAGTAAGTGCTAGTCACTCAGCATCTGTATCAGCTAGCCAAAGCGCATCAGTTTCTGTATCTGCAAGCCAAAGTGCTTCAACCTCAGTAAGCGCGAGCCACTCTGAGTCAATTAGTGCGAGCCAAAGTGCTTCAGCCTCTATCTCAGCAAGCATCAGTGCTAGCCAATCAGCCTCTGTATCAGCTAGTCAATCAGCTTCAGCGTCTGTATCTGCAAGTCAAAGTACTTCAGCATCAGTAAGCGCAAGCCAAAGTGCCTCAGCTTCAGCATCTAACAACCAGAACTCAGCGTCTATCTCAGTAAGCGCGAGCCACTCTGCGTCAATTAGTGCGAGCCAAAGTGCTTCAGCCTCTATCTCAGCAAGCATCAGTGCTAGCCAATCAGCTTCAGCGTCTGTATCTGCAAGTCAAAGTACTTCAGCATCAGTAAGCGCAAGCCAAAGTGCCTCAGCTTCAGCATCTAACAACCAGAACTCAGCGTCTATCTCAGTAAGCGCGAGCCAGTCTGCGTCAATTAGTGCGAGCCAAAGTGCTTCAGCATCTATCTCAGCAAGCATCAGTGCTAGCCAATCAGCCTCTGTATCAGCTAGTCAATCAGCTTCAGCGTCAGTATCTGCAAGTCAAAGTACTTCAGCATCAGTAAGCGCAAGCCAAAGTGCCTCAGCTTCAGCATCTAACAACCAGAACTCAGCGTCTATCTCAGTAAGCGCGAGCCAGTCTGCGTCAATTAGTGCGAGCCAAAGCACTTCAGCATCAGTAAGTGCTAGTCAATCAGCTTCAGTATCAGCTAGCCAATCAGCCTCTGTATCAGCTAGTCAATCAGCTTCAGCGTCTGTATCTGCAAGTCAAAGTACTTCAGCATCAGTAAGCGCAAGCCAAAGTGCTTCAGCTTCAGCATCTAACAACCAGAACTCAGCGTCTATCTCAGTAAGCGCGAGCCAGTCTGCGTCAATTAGTGCGAGCCAAAGTGCTTCAGCATCTATCTCAGCAAGCATCAGTGCTAGCCAATCAGCCTCTGTATCAGCTAGTCAATCAGCTTCAGCGTCAGTATCTGCAAGTCAAAGTACTTCAGCATCAGTAAGCGCAAGCCAAAGTGCCTCAGCTTCAGCATCTAACAACCAGAACTCAGCGTCTATCTCAGTAAGCGCGAGCCAGTCTGCGTCAATTAGTGCGAGCCAAAGCACTTCAGCATCAGTAAGTGCTAGTCAATCAGCTTCAGTATCAGCTAGCCAATCAGCCTCTGTATCAGCTAGTCAATCAGCTTCAGCGTCTGTATCTGCAAGTCAAAGTACTTCAGCATCAGTAAGCGCAAGCCAAAGTGCTTCAGCTTCAGCATCTAACAACCAGAACTCAGCGTCTATCTCAGTAAGCGCGAGCCACTCTGCGTCAATTAGTGCGAGCCAAAGCACTTCAGCATCTATCTCAGCAAGCATCAGTGCTAGCCAATCAGCCTCTGTATCAGCTAGTCAATCAGCTTCAGCTTCTGTATCTGCAAGTCAAAGTACTTCAGCATCAGTAAGCGCAAGCCAAAGTGTCTCAGCTTCAGCATCTAACAACCAGAACTCAGCGTCTATCTCAGTAAGCGCGAGCCACTCTGCGTCAATTAGTGCGAGCCAAAGCACTTCAGCATCTATCTCAGCAAGCATCAGTGCTAGCCAATCAGCCTCTGTATCAGCTAGTCAATCAGCTTCAGCATCTGTATCTGCAAGTCAAAGTACTTCAGCATCAGTAAGCGCAAGCCAAAGTGCCTCAGCTTCAGCATCTAACAACCAGAACTCAGCGTCTATCTCAGCAAGCATCAGTGCTAGCCAATCAGCCTCTGTATCAGCTAGTCAATCAGCTTCAGCTTCTGTATCTGCAAGTCAAAGTACTTCAGCATCAGTAAGCGCAAGCCAAAGTGTCTCAGCTTCAGCATCTAACAACCAGAACTCAGCGTCTATCTCAGTAAGCGCGAGCCACTCTGCGTCAATTAGTGCGAGCCAAAGCACTTCAGCATCTATCTCAGCAAGCATCAGTGCTAGCCAATCAGCCTCTGTATCAGCTAGTCAATCAGCTTCAGCATCTGTATCTGCAAGTCAAAGTACTTCAGCATCAGTAAGCGCAAGCCAAAGTGCCTCAGCTTCAGCATCTAACAACCAGAACTCAGCGTCTATCTCAGTAAGCGCGAGCCAGTCTGCGTCAATTAGTGCGAGCCAAAGTGCTTCAGCCTCTATCTCAGCAAGCATCAGTGCTAGCCAATCAGCCTCTGTATCAGCTAGTCAATCAGCTTCAGCGTCTGTATCTGCAAGTCAAAGTACTTCAGCATCAGTAAGCGCAAGCCAAAGTGCCTCAGCTTCAGCATCTAACAACCAGAACTCAGCGTCTATCTCAGTAAGCGCGAGCCACTCTGCGTCAATTAGTGCGAGCCAAAGTGCTTCAGCCTCTATCTCAGCAAGCATCAGTGCTAGCCAATCAGCCTCTGTATCAGCTAGTCAATCAGCTTCAGCGTCTGTATCTGCAAGTCAAAGTACTTCAGCATCAGTAAGCGCAAGCCAAAGTGCCTCAGCTTCAGCATCTAACAACCAGAACTCAGCGTCTATCTCAGTAAGCGCGAGCCAATCTGCGTCAATTAGTGCGAGCCAAAGTGCTTCAGCCTCTATCTCAGCAAGCATCAGTGCTAGCCAATCAGCCTCTGTATCAGCTAGTCAATCAGCTTCAGCGTCAGTATCTGCAAGTCAAAGTACTTCAGCATCAGTAAGCGCAAGCCAAAGTGCCTCAGCTTCAGCATCTAACAACCAGAACTCAGCGTCTATCTCAGTAAGCGCGAGCCAGTCTGCGTCAATTAGTGCGAGCCAAAGCACTTCAGCATCAGTAAGTGCTAGTCAATCAGCTTCAGTATCAGCTAGCCAATCAGCCTCTGTATCAGCTAGTCAATCAGCTTCAGCGTCTGTATCTGCAAGTCAAAGTACTTCAGCATCAGTAAGCGCAAGCCAAAGTGCTTCAGCTTCAGCATCTAACAACCAGAACTCAGCGTCTATCTCAGTAAGCGCGAGCCACTCTGCGTCAATTAGTGCGAGCCAAAGCACTTCAGCATCTATCTCAGCAAGCATCAGTGCTAGCCAATCAGCCTCTGTATCAGCTAGTCAATCAGCTTCAGCTTCTGTATCTGCAAGTCAAAGTACTTCAGCATCAGTAAGCGCAAGCCAAAGTGTCTCAGCTTCAGCATCTAACAACCAGAACTCAGCGTCTATCTCAGTAAGCGCGAGCCACTCTGCGTCAATTAGTGCGAGCCAAAGCACTTCAGCATCTATCTCAGCAAGCATCAGTGCTAGCCAATCAGCCTCTGTATCAGCTAGTCAATCAGCTTCAGCATCTGTATCTGCAAGTCAAAGTACTTCAGCATCAGTAAGCGCAAGCCAAAGTGCCTCAGCTTCAGCATCTAACAACCAGAACTCAGCGTCTATCTCAGCAAGCATCAGTGCTAGCCAATCAGCCTCTGTATCAGCTAGTCAATCAGCTTCAGCTTCTGTATCTGCAAGTCAAAGTACTTCAGCATCAGTAAGCGCAAGCCAAAGTGTCTCAGCTTCAGCATCTAACAACCAGAACTCAGCGTCTATCTCAGTAAGCGCGAGCCACTCTGCGTCAATTAGTGCGAGCCAAAGCACTTCAGCATCTATCTCAGCAAGCATCAGTGCTAGCCAATCAGCCTCTGTATCAGCTAGTCAATCAGCTTCAGCATCTGTATCTGCAAGTCAAAGTACTTCAGCATCAGTAAGCGCAAGCCAAAGTGCCTCAGCTTCAGCATCTAACAACCAGAACTCAGCGTCTATCTCAGTAAGCGCGAGCCAGTCTGCGTCAATTAGTGCGAGCCAAAGTGCTTCAGCCTCTATCTCAGCAAGCATCAGTGCTAGCCAATCAGCCTCTGTATCAGCTAGTCAATCAGCTTCAGCGTCTGTATCTGCAAGTCAAAGTACTTCAGCATCAGTAAGCGCAAGCCAAAGTGCCTCAGCTTCAGCATCTAACAACCAGAACTCAGCGTCTATCTCAGTAAGCGCGAGCCACTCTGCGTCAATTAGTGCGAGCCAAAGTGCTTCAGCCTCTATCTCAGCAAGCATCAGTGCTAGCCAATCAGCCTCTGTATCAGCTAGTCAATCAGCTTCAGCGTCTGTATCTGCAAGTCAAAGTACTTCAGCATCAGTAAGCGCAAGCCAAAGTGCCTCAGCTTCAGCATCTAACAACCAGAACTCAGCGTCTATCTCAGTAAGCGCGAGCCAATCTGCGTCAATTAGTGCGAGCCAAAGTGCTTCAGCCTCTATCTCAGCAAGCATCAGTGCTAGCCAATCAGCCTCTGTATCAGCTAGTCAATCAGCTTCAGCGTCAGTATCTGCAAGTCAAAGTACTTCAGCATCAGTAAGCGCAAGCCAAAGTGCCTCAGCTTCAGCATCTAACAACCAGAACTCAGCGTCTATCTCAGTAAGCGCGAGCCAGTCTGCGTCAATTAGTGCGAGCCAAAGTGCTTCAGCATCTATCTCAGCAAGCATCAGTGCTAGCCAATCAGCCTCTGTATCAGCTAGTCAATCAGCTTCAGCGTCTGTATCTGCAAGTCAAAGTACTTCAGCATCAGTAAGCGCAAGCCAAAGTGCCTCAGCTTCAGCATCTAACAACCAGAACTCAGCGTCTATCTCAGTAAGCGCGAGCCAGTCTGCGTCAATTAGTGCGAGCCAAAGTGCTTCAGCATCTATCTCAGCAAGCATCAGTGCTAGCCAATCAGCCTCTGTATCAGCTAGTCAATCAGCTTCAGCGTCAGTATCTGCAAGTCAAAGTACTTCAGCATCTGAATCAGCAAGCACAAGCATGAGCAACAGCGTGTCCGCCTCAATCAGTGCATCTGAATCAGTAAGCACAAGCATGAGCAACAGCGTGTCTGCTTCAATCAGTGCTTCAGTATCAGCAAGCACAAGCATGAGCAACAGCGTGTCTGCCTCAATCAGTGCAAGCCAATCAGCAAGCACAAGCATGAGCAACAGCGTGTCTGCCTCAATCAGTGCTTCAGTATCAGCAAGCACAAGCATGAGCAACAGCGTGTCTGCTTCAATCAGTGCTTCAGTATCAGCAAGCACAAGCATGAGCAACAGCGTGTCTGCTTCAATCAGTGCTTCAGTATCAGCAAGCACAAGCATGAGCAACAGCGTGTCTGCTTCAATCAGTGCTTCAGTATCAGCAAGCACAAGCATGAGTAACAGCGTGTCTGCCTCAATCAGTGCATCTGAATCAGCAAGCACAAGCATGAGCAACAGCGTGTCTGCTTCAATCAGTGCTTCAGTATCAGCAAGCACAAGCATGAGCAACAGCGTGTCTGCTTCAATCAGTGCTTCAGTATCAGCAAGCACAAGCATGAGCAACAGCGTGTCTGCTTCAATTAGTGCATCTGAATCAGCAAGCACAAGCATGAGCAACAGCGTGTCTGCTTCAATCAGTGCTTCAGTATCAGCAAGCACAAGCATGAGTAACAGCGTGTCTGCCTCAATCAGTGCATCTGAATCAGCAAGCACAAGCATGAGCAACAGCGTGTCTGCTTCAATTAGTGCATCTGAATCGGCAAGCACAAGCATGAGTAACAGCGTGTCTGCCTCAATCAGTGCAAGCCAATCAGCAAGCGCGTCAGTATCTGCAAGTCAAAGTACTTCAGCATCTGAATCAGCAAGCACAAGCATGAGCAACAGCGTGTCAGCGTCAATCAGTGCTAGCCAATCAGTAAGCACAAGCATGAGCAACAGCGTATCAGCGTCAATCAGTGCCTCAGTATCAGCAAGCACAAGCATGAGCAACAGCGTGTCTGCTTCAATCAGTGCTTCAGCATCAGCAAGCACAAGCTTGAGTAACAGCGTATCAGCGTCAATCAGTGCTTCAGCATCAGCAAGCACAAGCATGAGTAACAGCGTGTCAGCATCAATCAGTGCATCTGAATCAGCAAGCACAAGCTTGAGCAACAGCGTGTCTGCCTCAATCAGTGCAAGCCAATCAGCAAGCGCGTCAGTATCTGCAAGTCAAAGTACTTCAGCATCTGTATCAGCTAGCCAATCAGCAAGCACAAGCATGAGCAACAGCGTGTCTGCCTCAATCAGTGCAAGCCAATCAGCAAGCACAAGCATGAGCAACAGCGTGTCTGCCTCAATCAGTGCTTCAGTATCAGCAAGCACAAGCATGAGCAACAGCGTGTCTGCTTCAATCAGTGCTTCAGTATCAGCAAGCACAAGCATGAGCAACAGCGTGTCTGCTTCAATCAGTGCTTCAGTATCAGCAAGCACAAGCATGAGCAACAGCGTGTCTGCTTCAATCAGTGCTTCAGTATCAGCAAGCACAAGCATGAGTAACAGCGTGTCTGCCTCAATCAGTGCATCTGAATCAGCAAGCACAAGCATGAGCAACAGCGTGTCTGCTTCAATCAGTGCTTCAGTATCAGCAAGCACAAGCATGAGCAACAGCGTGTCTGCTTCAATCAGTGCTTCAGTATCAGCAAGCACAAGCATGAGCAACAGCGTGTCTGCTTCAATTAGTGCATCTGAATCAGCAAGCACAAGCATGAGCAACAGCGTGTCTGCTTCAATCAGTGCTTCAGTATCAGCAAGCACAAGCATGAGCAATAGCGTGTCTGCTTCAATTAGTGCATCTGAATCAGTAAGCACAAGCATGAGCAACAGCGTGTCTGCTTCAATCAGTGCTTCAGTATCAGCAAGCACAAGCATGAGTAACAGCGTGTCAGCCTCAATCAGTGCATCTATCTCAGCAAGCACAAGCATGAGCAATAGCGTGTCAGCCTCAATCAGTGCTTCAGTATCAGCAAGCACAAGCATGAGCAACAGCGTGTCTACTTCAATCAGTGCATCTGAATCAGCAAGCACAAGCATGAGCAACAGCGTGTCTGCTTCAATCAGTGCATCTGAATCAGTAAGCAACAACTCAAGTAGTACTTCAGTTTCAACAAGTACTTCAGTAAGCTTGAGTAACAGCGTAAGTACATCTACATCACTTAGCAATAGCGTTTCAAACAGTTTGAGTACAAGTGCGTTACAACAATCTAACTCATTCAGCTATAGTAAGGGTGAGCCAACAAGCGAATCTAAGCCAGAGTTTAACCTTCCTAGCTACCTTGAATCTGTAAGTGCAAGTGAGTCAGTCTCAACAAGCACAAGCATGAGTGACAGCGCAAGTACCTCAGCTAGCTTGTCCGACAGTGCTTCAATCTCAAGTGCTACAAATCACTCTCAAGCACCTAAGCCACAGCCTGCACAACCAGGACAAGTCAAAGTTACTCCAAACGCTAAGGCTTTACCAAATACAGGAACTGCAAGTAACCAATTTGCTGGTCTTGGATTAGGAGTAGCTGCCTTGGTAACTGCCTCTCTTCTTGGTAAGAAGAAGAGATCAGCAGCTTCTGAAATGGATTTAGAAGACTAAGTTCCAAAAATCGGCTACAATGAAATTTTGTTGATATCATTTTAGCGATGAAAATAAGAACCCCGGATGGCTCAAGGCTATCTGGGGTTTTTCGGCTCTTTTCTACCATTTGTCAAGTCTATCAAGGCTTTAAGTAAAAAAAGAGATAAGACAGTAGCTATTCTGAGGTTACTGTCTTATTTTTAACACTTTTTGATCCATAAAAGGGCATGCTAAAAAACACCTTATCTGGTATTTTTGAAACAAGGTGTTACCATAATACGGCATAGACAGCCTTATCGATTTTGGGTCAAAGAATAATCGTAAAGTTTGTTATGCGTAATGAGGTAATACATTGTTCGAATGAGACGATGTATAGAGGCAATCGTAAGTGGCTTAGTTGAAGCTATTGTCGATTGTCTTTTTCGTTTCTCATAAAAGTCAGCGATATGGCAGGGATTGGTATGACTAGCTGAAGCGATGTTGTGAATGCACTTGAACAAGATTTTTCTGGCATAGGGATTACCTCGTTTAGTGATGTGTTCCTTAGCGAGAAAGTTCCTAGATTCATAGTGTCTCAGGTCAATGCCAATAAAAGCATTGAATTGATTGGTAGACTGAAAGCGATGAATATCTCCCAATTCGCCAATGATAGATGTCGCTGTGGTTTCTGCGATGCCAGGAATTGACCGTAAGATGTCATACTCTGGTAAAGGCTGAGCTAGAGCTACCATATCGTTTAAGACAACTTGTCTGCGTTCAGAAAGACGAAGCAATTCTTGAGCATAGTAGCGAACCTCTTCAAGCATTGGAGAGGTTTTCTTGACCGCACAAAAAGATTGTTTAGCGAGTTTTATCAGTTTATCAGTCAGGTAAGCAATACGCTTTTCAGAGATGCGTTTGGAGGTAGATTGACGGATAATCTCATACAAGTCACTTTGAGATAGGCTTAATACAAACTCTTTACATGGAAAAGCTATCACTAAGTTCCAATATTGCTCTCCAGTTGGTGTGGATAAGAGATTTTCCAATTCAGGAAAGGTGACTTGTAGGACCTTGTGCAGACGGTTTTTAGCTCGAACAAGATCTTCAGTCATATTTTGATAGAAACGGCTTAAATCACGCAGGTGTTGATAAACTTCTTCCTGCACGTAAGTTGGTTTACGATTGTGCACAAGCTGAGATTTAGCCAACTTTTCAGCGTCAATTTTATCTGTTTTACGAACTCGCAGACTGTCCAATTGCTAGCCGTATATAAGCGTAACCAGATTCCTCAAGAAAGGCCTGAAGACGCCGAGAATAGACGCCTGTGGCCTCAAATATAATCTCAGGGTTATGAACAGTTTTCAAGTCCCCCAACAGGCGATTGAATCCAATGGCATCATTGAGTATGGTGTAGCCATGAACCTTCTCACCGTTGACTAAAATTGCCACCTCAGAACTTGTTTTACTTACATCCATTCCAAATACTGCACGCATGACATTACCTCTTTTGTCTTGAATAATTCCATGTTTTAGTGATTTTATTTTCAATACGCGACGTTTAGCGTCCCACATACTTTGATCAAACTCCACCTAAAACAAGGTGTCTTGCCAATTTGTCAAGCGACGTCTAGCGCCATAGAGCCCTACGACTTTACAAGACACCACTACTTTAACATAAAGAAAAAGTAGTGAGTACTCTCTTCCGTCGGAGATTTCTTCACTACTAATCTTAGTATGTTTGTCAACTGTAGTGGGTTGTTGAAAAGTTACAACCTGGAGAGGACCAAATTTGTTCTCTCCTTTTTGATATTCAAAGCGACGAGAATTCTAGTTTTAAAGTTGTCAAAGTTCCGAAAGCTAAAAGCGTTGCGTTTGAGTAGGTAAGATCTAAGGCGTTTATAATTTTAGATCCATAATTCCTACAGTGGTTTTACCCACTACAGAAATTATAGATTTTCTCATTATTGGAGAAAAATTCTTTTTCGATCCTTTTAGATTTCCATGCTTCATTGCTGGGGAAATGTGGTAAAATAAAAGATAGATTTTTACGAGAATGAGAGAAGAAATGTCTAAGAGGAAATTTGATAGCCATTCTATCACAGGCCGACTCTACCTTCTATTTGGAATTGTCGGAGCCTTATTTTTGGTGCTGATCGCTCGTCTGGGCTACATGCAGGTCGTCAATCAAGAATTTTATACAGATAAATTAGCTAAAGCAAGTAAAACAAAGATAAAATCGAGTTCGGTTCGTGGGCAGATCTATGAAGCTTCAGGCAAGCCCCTGGTGGAGAACACAACCAAGCAAGTGGTGACCTTTACGCGAGATAATAAACTGACAGCAGAAGAAATCCGTGAAACAGCACAAAAGTTACTGCAGTATGTGTCCGTGTCTGACCTAAAGGTGACCGAGCGCCAAGAAGTTGACTATTATCTGGCGGATAATAAAGTTTACCGAGAAGTGGTTGAAAAATTACCCAAGGAAGAAAAATTTGATACAGATGGCAATCGTTTACCTGAAGCCAAGATCTATAAGGCAGCAGCGGAGAGTATTGATCCAAGCCAGCTAGGCTATACAGATGAGGAAAAGAGGATTATCGCTCTATTTAGCCAGATGAATGCTGTTCCAAACTTTTCAACAGGGACGATTCAGACGGATGATTTGACGACGGAGCAGGTCGCTACGATTGCGTCCATCGGCAAAGAGCTTCCGGGTATTAGTATTTCAACCAGCTGGAACCGGAAAGTTTTGGAAACATCGTTGGCTTCAATTGTTGGTCAAATTTCAACCGAAAAAACAGGTCTGCCAGCTGAGGAAGCGGATGACTATGTCAAGAAGGGCTATTCTCTGAATGACCGAGTGGGAATTTCTTATCTGGAAAAAGAGTATGAGTCTGTTTTACAAGGAAAACGAGCAGAGAAAGAAATTCGGCTGGACAAAAATGGCAACATGGAGAGCGTTGAGACCATTTCTGAGGGAAGCAAAGGGAACAACCTGAAGCTAACCGTAGATCTGACCTTCCAGCAGGGTGTTGAGGATATTCTTAGAAATGCCTTTAATATGGAGCTAGCCAAGGGCAACGCCACCTATTCAGAAGGTGTCTATGCCGTGGCTATGGATCCCAATACGGGGTCAATCTTGGCCCTGGCTGGTGTCAAGCACGATCTGGAAACAGGCGATATCTCAGCGGATGCGCTGGGTACCATTACAAATGTTTTCGTTCCAGGTTCTGTCGTCAAGGCGGCTACCTTAACCGCTGGTTGGCAGTACGGAGCTATTTCTGGGAATCAATCCTTGGTCGATCAGCCGATTCTTTTCGCGGGTTCTGCTCCCATCAATTCTTGGTTTACGGCCTATGGTTCTCGCTCTATTACAGCGGTGGAGGCGCTGGAATATTCGTCTAATACCTATATGGTTCAGGTGGCCCTAAATATGCTTGGGACTCCGTATAGCCCAAATATGGCCTTAGGAACCAACAACGTCGATGCTTCAATGAAAAAACTCCGTTCGACTTTTGCAGAATATGGTCTAGGGACTGAGACAGGAATTGATTTACCGACAGAATCTACAGGCTATATTCCCAAAAACTTCACAGTCAGCAATTATATTACGGATGCTTTTGGTCAGTTTGATAACTACACACCACTTCAGTTGGCTCAATATGCGTCGACAGTAGCCAATAACGGTAAACGGGTAGCTCCGCATCTGGTTGAAGGTATTTACGCCAACAATGACCAAGGTGGACTGGGAGACTTGATTGAGAAGAAGGAAACAAAAGAATTAAATCAGGTCAATATTTCTGAGGAAAATATGGCTCTGATAAAACAAGGTTTCTATCAGGTGGTTAATGGATGGAGTGGCTTTACAACTGGACGGACGATTGCGCAGGGCGCTATGGTTTCTATCAGCGCCAAAACAGGTACTGCTGAAACCTTTGTCAACGGTGGTACATCTGCTATCAACACCAATGTTGTATCCTATGCACCAAGCGATAATCCTAAAATAGCTGTAGCCGTGGTATTTCCGCACAATACTGACCTTTCCTCAACGGTCAGCCACAGTATCACCCGTGATATTATCAACCTTTATAACCAACAGCACCCTATGAATTAGAAAGGAAAAGCAGTAGAATCGGATCAAGATTTTACTGCTCAACTATTATTATGCTTTATCCAACTCCTATCGCTAAATTGATTGATAGCTTTTCCAAACTGCCGGGGATCGGCATCAAGACAGCTACTCGTCTGGCCTTTTATACCATCGGGATGAGTGACGATGATGTCAATGAATTTGCCAAAAATCTACTAGCTGCCAAGCGTGAGCTGACTTACTGCTCTATCTGTGGCAATCTGACGGACGATGATCCTTGTGCTATCTGTACGGATCAAACGCGCGATCAGACTGTGATTCTGATCGTTGAGGATAGCCGCGATGTGTCTGCTATGGAAAATATCCAAGAATACCACGGCCTTTATCATGTTCTCCACGGCCTCATCTCCCCCATGAACGGTGTAGGACCAGATGACATCAACCTCAAGAGTCTCTTGACTCGCTTGATGGACAGCCAAGTGACGGAAGTGATTGTGGCTACTAATGCAACGGCTGACGGAGAAGCGACTTCTATGTATATTTCTCGAGTGCTCAAGCCTGCAGGCATCAAGGTGACTCGTCTGGCCCGCGGATTGGCTGTCGGCGCTGATATCGAATACGCAGACGAAGTGACCCTGCTCCGAGCGATTGAAAATCGGACAGAATTGTAAGATGAAAGAAAGATTTCCTGCTGAAAAACAGCTTTGGGAGTCTTTTTTCTATTCAAAAATGCGGGGAAATATGGTATACTGAAACAGTCTAAAAAGAAGATGGGGCAACCCAAAATGAACTTATAGCTAGAAATGTTAGGATAAGATAATGGTCAAACAAACCTTGATTTTACTATACGGTGGCCGCAGTGCTGAGCGAGAAGTTTCAGTCTTGTCGGCTGAGAGTGTCATGCGAGCTATCAACTATGACAAATTTTCTGTCAAGACTTATTTCATCACAAAAGCTGGCGATTTTATCAAGACGCAGGAATTCACAGAAAAGCCGTCTGCAGATGAAAAGCTCATGACTAATGCAACGGTTGATCTTTCACAGCAAGTCAAACCGAGTGATATTTATCAGGAAAATGCAGTTGTCTTTCCTGTTCTTCATGGTCCTATGGGCGAGGATGGCTCTATTCAAGGCTTTCTTGAAGTGCTGCGGCTTCCTTATGTGGGCTGCAATATCTTGTCTTCAAGTGTTGCCATGGACAAAATCACTACCAAACGTATTCTGGAATCTGCTGGAATCCCACAGGTTCCTTATGTAGCAGTGATTGAGGGTGAAAATCTGGAAGAAAAAATTGCCGAAATCGAAGAAAAATTGACTTATCCGATTTTTACCAAACCGTCTAACATGGGCTCTAGTGTCGGTATTTCTAAGTCTGATAATCAAGAGGAGCTGCGGGCGGCGTTGGATTTGGCCTTCAAGTACGACAGCCGTGTCTTGGTTGAGCAGGGAGTCAATGCGCGTGAGATTGAGGTTGGTCTCTTAGGAAATTATGACGTTAAGAGTACCTTGCCGGGCGAAGTGGTCAAAGATGTGGCTTTCTACGACTATGAAGCCAAGTATATTGACAATAAGATTACCATGGATATTCCTGCAAAAATCTCGGATGAGGTTATTTCAGTCATGCGTACGAATGCTGAGACAGCCTTTCGTGCCTTGGGCGGACAGGGATTGGCGCGCTGCGATTTCTTTTATACCGAAGAGGGGGACATCTTCCTCAATGAGCTCAATACCATGCCTGGCTTTACTCAATGGTCTATGTATCCCTTACTTTGGGAAAATATGGGACTGCCTTATTCTGAGTTGATTGAGAAATTGGTAAATCTAGCTGAAGAGGCCTTTGCTAAGAGAGAAGCGCATCTTTTATAATTATGATATAATAGAGGGACTGAGATGACAGACTGAGTGTTCAACATTTGGTCTGGGCTCACTCCCTTCTTTTTTGGGAAAAAGCGGAAAAATGAGTTGAAAACATGAAATTAAATTTATATGAAATAGCAGAAGTCTTGGCTGCCAAAAATGATGTCACTCAGTTTGAAAATGTGACTTTTCGAAATGCTGAATTTGACAGCCGTTTGATTGAGGCGGGGGATCTTTTTATCCCGCTTAAGGGCGCGCGTGACGGCCATGACTTTATCGCGACAGCTTTTGCTCAGGGAGCTGCAGCTACCTTGTCTGAGCGTCCAATAGCAGAAGGACCTTACGTCTTGGTCGATGATGTGCTGGCGGCCTTTCAAGGCTTGGCTCAATACTATCTGGAAAAGACAGGCGTAGATGTGCTAGCTGTGACGGGCTCCAATGGGAAGACCACAACCAAGGATATGCTGGCTCAGCTACTGGCTACTAGCTACAAAACCTATAAAACCCAGGGCAACTATAATAATGAAATCGGTCTGCCCTACACGGTGCTCCACATGCCAGACGACACAGAAAAGCTAGTTTTGGAAATGGGACAGGATCATTTGGGAGATATTCATCTTCTGTCTGAAATTGCCAAGCCAAAGACTGGCATTGTGACCTTGGTTGGTGAAGCTCACTTAGAATTTTTCGGAAGCCGTACGGAGATTGCTAAAGGCAAGATGCAAATTGCAGATGGCATGAGGAAAGGTGGTCTGCTCTTGGCTCCAGCTGACAAGATTGTCAATGACTTTCTGCCAGACCAGCAAAAAGTAGTCCGCTTTGGTCCCGATGCAGATATTTGTCTGACGCGTCTAGAAGAGCGCAAGGACAGCTTGACCTTTGAAGCGAATTTTATGGAGCTGGTGATTGACTTGCCCGTGACTGGCAAATACAATGCGACCAACGCTATGATCGCCTCTTACGTTGCCTTGCAGGAGGGTGTCAGTGAGTCGGCGATCCGTCAGGCTTTTGCCCAGCTGGAATTGACCCGCAATCGAACCGAGTGGAAGAAGGCGGCTAATGGGGCCGATATCCTGTCAGATGTCTACAACGCCAATCCAACAGCCATGCGTCTGATTCTTGAGACTTTTTCAACGATTCCAGCCAGTCAGGGCGGCCGCAAGGCTGCGGTATTAGCCGATATGAAAGAGCTGGGAGCTGACTCCAAGCTCATGCACGGAGCCATGATTACCAGTCTCAATCCAGAGATTATAACCGATCTTTTCCTCTATGGAGAGGATATGGAAGCCCTCTATGTCTATGCTCGGGAAATCTATCCACCAAATCGGGTGCATTATTTTGTCAAAAATGCTGACAAAGACCAGTTTGAAGATTTGACCAAGACCGTTAAGACTTGGTTGCAATCTGCCGACCAAATCTTGCTCAAGGGCAGTAATTCTATGAAGTTGGATAAACTAGTGGAGGCCTTGGAGCATGGGGACAAGTGATACAGCTTTAATTTTGCAACGACTGCTGGCTATAACGGATACAGGTTTGTCTTTTGCAGCAAGTGACTTTGATCGAGAACGCTATACGGATATCAGAGACAATCTGAATCAGCTGCTTAGCGAGACCAGTCATCTGGAACCGGATGAGCTGTCTGACTTGCTCCGTCCGACAGATTTTTATGCGACTCCTTTGGTCGATGTCCGAGCTTTTATCGTTCAGCAGGGCAAGATTTGTCTAGTACGAGGACAGCAAGAGGAGACATGGGCTCTGCCGGGTGGTTTCTGCGAAGTAGGCTTATCTCCCAAAGAAAATATAGTAAAAGAAATTCAGGAAGAAACGGGATTTCAAGCTAGCGTAGTGCGCTTGCTGGCTGTCTTTGATAGCAATAAATTTCAGCCACAAAGTAAGCAGTATGTCAAGCTTGTGTTTGAATGTCAGCTGAAAGAGGGAGATTTTCACCCCAATTTAGAAATTGCCGAGCTGAGTTTCTTTGCCCCACAGAATTTGCCTCTTTTATCCGAGAAAAGGATAACAAAAGAGCAGATGCAGCTTCTCTGGGATATTTATCAGAATCAGCAAGAACAATATATAGACTAGATTGAAGTTGATGCTGACTAGATGCTTATATCCAGTAGACCAGATAATCTAGCTCAATCTGTCCAGAGTTGTAATGGCCAGAAGCTATTACTCTAGGAAGTTGAAAACTTTTTGAAAAAAATTAAGGACTTTGCTAGGAAGAGCAAGCCCAGTGGCCTTAAAAATTATTTATTAGGATGAAAATTTAAAAGATGAATTTACTAGATTTTTTTACTAGTCACAAAACAGAACCGCCTGTGATGACGCCTTTTGCTTATATTCTGCTTTTGATGAGCCTAGTGTCCGTCATCTATGTTGCTAGTCGTTATTTTGAACAAAAGAAAGTGCAGACTTTTTTTAGAGTTGCCCAAATCGTGCAATTAGTCTCTTTGTATGGCTGGTACTTGGTTATTCAGGAGCCTTTGTCGGAGAGTCTCCCCTTGTATCATTGCCGAGTCGCTATGTTTGCTGTCTTGCTACTGCCAGATAAAGTAGCTTATAAGCAATATTTCGCCTTATTGGGAGTATTTGGACCGATTTGCGCCATTGTCTATCCGATTTTGGACCCCTATCCATTTCCGCATATCACGCTATTTTCATTTTTCATCGGTCATTTAGCCCTTTTAGGCAATTCGATTATTTACCTGATGAAGCATTATGATAGACTAAATCTGTCCTATCGCCGTATCGTAGAAATCACCTTTGGCTTAGATTTCCTCATCTTACTTGGAAATATTGCATTCGGGGGCAACTACGGTTTCTTAAAGGAGCCACCTCTGGTAGGAGATCATGGTATGCTTGGCAACTATATGATCGTGTCTGTGGTCTTAGCGACTGCCTTGCTTCTATTTTCTTACTTGTTCAAAGAAATGAAGGAAAGACAGGCAGAGCGATTGACCCAATAAAGATTGGAAGAGGAAATGATTTCTCTAGCAACTAGGAAAATTCTGCCTAGATTTTCAATCTGACTGCGAGTTTGAACATACAGATTTTAAAAGTAGAAAGGAAACTGGATGCATCATTTTTTGACTACCAACCAAACTGAACCACCCTTTGTTTCAGCATTGGCCTATTCTTTGATGATGGCATTGCTTTTGCTGTCTATCTACGCATCGATAAAATACCATAAGAATCCTAGCTTTATCAAAAGCATGAAAATTCTTCAATTGTGCCAACTGGCAGTTCTTTATAGCTGGTATGTGGGTTTTCAGCTTCCTCTTGCAAATAGTCTGCCTTTGTACCATTGCCGTTTGGCCATGTTTGCGGTGGTCTTTCTGCCAGATAAATGGCCCAGCAAGCAGTATTTCGCTCTTTTAGGAGCCAGCGGGGCAGTCTTCGCCCTCGGCTATCCAGTCTTTGATCCTTATGATTTCCCGCATATTACCAGCTTCTCTTTCCTGATTGGTCACTATGCCCTCTTGGTTAATTCCCTGATTTATCTGATGAATCACTACGACAAGACCCAGCTCAAGAAATATACGATTGTCCTCTATACTTTTGTGCTTGATGCCTTTCTTGTCGGTGTTAATCAAGTGACGGGTGGGAATTACGGTCTGCTAAAAAGCCCGCCTTTTATCAGCCAGCACAATCTTTTAGTAAAATATCTAGCTGTGTCGATTATTTTGTCCGCTACCTTGCTTCTTTTTGATGAAATATTTAAGAAACGGTGGAAAAAGCAGCTAGAAATTGTTTAAAATGAAATTTTGTAGCTCCTGTCAAGTTTAGTTGGCAGGACTTTTCTTAAATCTGATTTTAATCTCACTCTTTGCAATTTTCCTCTTTAGCAGTGTCATTGTCAAATTTTAAGACAAATTTGACAAAAATAAAGAATAGAATCGCTGGAAAGAGCGATTTTTATGTTCTTCAGATAATTGAAAAAAAGCGCTAAATCCGCTATAATAGGTAGGTTGAAAGGATTAGAATATTCCAATGTAAAATATAAAAATACTGACATTCACCATTATCCTAAAATGAAAGAAAGAGAAGAAAATGACTTTACAAGAAGAAATTAAGAAACGACGTACCTTTGCCATTATTTCCCACCCAGACGCGGGGAAAACGACCATCACTGAGCAGTTGCTCTACTTTGGGGGCGAAATTCGTGAGGCTGGTACTGTAAAAGGTAAGAAGACAGGGACTTTTGCCAAGTCTGACTGGATGGATATCGAGAAACAACGTGGGATTTCGGTAACCTCATCTGTTATGCAGTTTGACTACGACGGCAAACGCGTCAATATCCTAGACACACCAGGGCACGAGGACTTCTCTGAAGATACCTATCGGACCTTGATGGCGGTGGATGCTGCGGTCATGGTCGTGGACTCTGCCAAGGGTATTGAGGCCCAAACCAAGAAATTGTTTGAGGTTGTCAAACACCGTGGAATTCCCGTCTTTACCTTTATGAACAAGCTGGACCGTGATGGACGTGAGCCACTAGACCTCTTGCAAGAATTGGAAGAAGTCTTGGGCATCGCCAGCTACCCTATGAACTGGCCAATCGGGATGGGGAAAGCCTTTGAGGGTCTCTATGACCTCTATAACCAACGTTTGGAGCTCTATAAAGGGGATGAGCGTTTTGCTAGTTTAGAAGACGGAGACAAACTTTTTGCGAGCAATCCTTTCTATGAGCAAGTCAAGGATGATATCGAACTCTTAAATGAAGCAGGAAACGAGTTTTCAGAGGAAGCTATTTTAGCTGGTGAGTTAACCCCAGTCTTCTTCGGTTCAGCCCTGACTAACTTTGGGGTGCAGACCTTCCTTGAGACCTTCCTCAAGTTTGCTCCAGAACCTCATGGACACAAGAAAACAGACGGAGAAATTGTGGATCCTTATGACAAGGATTTCTCAGGATTCGTCTTTAAAATCCAAGCCAACATGGACCCTCGTCACCGTGACCGTATTGCCTTTGTCCGTATCGTATCGGGGGAATTTGAGCGCGGTATGAGTGTCAATCTGCCTCGTACTGGGAAGACTGCTAAACTGTCGAATGTTACTCAGTTTATGGCGGAAAGTCGTGAGAATGTAACCAATGCCGTAGCAGGAGATATTATCGGAGTTTACGATACCGGTACTTATCAAGTTGGGGACACCTTGACGGTTGGAAAAAATAAGTTTGAATTTGAACCACTGCCCACCTTTACACCTGAGATTTTCATGAAAGTTTCTGCTAAGAACGTCATGAAGCAAAAATCCTTCCACAAGGGGATTGAGCAGTTGGTTCAAGAGGGAGCCATTCAGCTTTATAAGAATTACCAAACAGGCGAGTACATGCTGGGCGCCGTCGGCCAACTCCAGTTTGAAGTCTTTAAACACCGCATGGAAGGCGAGTACAATGCAGAAGTGGTTATGAGCCCAATGGGTAAAAAGACGGTTCGTTGGATCAAGCCGGAAGACCTAGACGAGCGCATGTCTTCAAGCCGCAATATCTTGGCCAAAGACCGCTTTGACCAACCAGTCTTCCTCTTTGAAAATGACTTTGCCCTCCGCTGGTTTGCGGACAAGTATCCAGATGTAGAGTTAGAAGAGAAGATGTAAATCGTTACAAATGACTAGCAACATAAAGTTGCTGTCATTTGACGGTAACCGCTATGGCGGTTTACCTAAACGCTTCACTAGGAAAGTAAGCGTAGTGCCTAACTGCCTCACTAACTCATCGGTGAACAAAAATCGTTTCCGCCTCTTCGTGTCGTAGCTAGTGATTTGATTTAGCTAACTTCCTTACAGCTATATTTAAAAGATGATTAGACTTGATGGCTTTCTTGTCAGGACATGGGAGCTTTGGCTATGAGGATAAGTGTGGACGTTAGGCGTGAGCTATTAGACAATCATTCTAGATCCCAGAAAGGAGTTCTATGTTTCTGGAAAGAAAACTAAAAGACCAATCTGTCTGGATCAACATTGACTCAGATGATGTTAAAAAGAATGGGCAGATTTATCAGGATTATAATATCGACCTTGAAACCATCGAATATGCGCTGGATAAAAACGAGCGAGCTCACATGGACTACAATCGCGAGAATGGGACGGTTCTTTTCATCTATAATGTGCTAAATTTAGCGACAGAGAAGGACTACTATGAGACTATTCCGATGACTTTCGTGGTGCAGCAGGATCGTCTTATCACCATCAGCAATCAAGACAATGCCTATGTGGTTGATATCATGAAGGCTTACACGGAGCATCATGAGCCTGTGTCAGTCTATAAGTTTCTTTTTGCCAGTCTAGAGTTGATCTCCAATTCCTACTATCCGGTCATAGAGCAGATGGACAAGCGAAAGGATGAGCTTAACAGACTTTTGCGTCAAAAGACCACCAAAAAGCAGCTGTTTGCTCTATCGGACTTAGAAACCTCCATGGTCTATCTAGTAGCAGCATCCAAGCAAAATAGTATACTGCTGGAGCATATCAAGAGCCATGCTGTTTATCGTGGCTTTGATGAACTAGAAACCGAGCAGTTTGAAGATGCCATGATTGAGGCACGTCAGCTGGTGTCAATGACGGATTTAATTGCTCAGGTTCTTAGCCAGCTTTCGGGCTCCTACAATAACATCCTGAACAACAATCTGAATGATAATTTGACTGTCTTGACCATTATTTCAGTTCTTCTGGCAGTTTTAGCAGTCATCACTGGCTTCTTTGGTATGAATGTCCCACTGCCTTGGGCAACGGACAAGAATGCCTGGCTCTACATTGTCACCATCAGTATTGTTCTTTGGGTTCTTCTGACCAAGCTTCTCAACTGGGTGGTCAATAAAGAGCGATGAATAAAATACATTAAACGAATGAGGCTTTCGAGCCTCATTTTTTTGTGGTGTTAGCTGGAGTGAGTTTTATATTCTATTTATGAAAAATAGAGAGAAAATTTCTTGTATACTAGGACAAAAAGTTGAAAACCTGCTTTCAAAGTAGTATAATAATCTTAGTATCATAACAGGAGGTTTCATATGCTGCATGTAGAAAAACTAGAAAAAAGTTTTGGGCAAAAGCAAGTGTTGTTCGGTATTGATTTTGAAGCCCAGCCGGGGCATATCCTTGGTTTGATTGGGAAAAACGGTGCTGGGAAAACAACGATTTTTCACAGTATTTTGCGCTTCCTAGACTATAGTGGAGAGATTCGTTTCGAAGGGCAGGCTATTGAGCAGGAGACCTATAGCAGGATTGGCTATCTGCCAGAGGAAAGAAGCTTGATGCCCAAGCTGACGGTCTTTGAGCAAGTGCGCTATCTGGCAAATCTAAAAGGAGTGCCGACCGCTGTTGTTAAAGAAAAACTGCCCCAGTGGATGAAAAAACTCCAGGTCAAGGGGAAATTAACCGACAAAATCAAGAGTTTGTCTAAGGGGAACCAGCAAAAGGTTCAGCTGATTATCACGCTTTTGCATGAGCCAGACTTGATCATCTTAGATGAGCCTTTCAGCGGTCTGGATCCTGTCAATACTGAAATTCTAAAGGAAGTCATTATTGAGGAGAAAAAGCGCGGAGCGACGATTATCTTCTCGGATCATGTCATGACAAATGTGGAAGAGCTGTGCGATGATGTCCTGATGATTCGTGACGGGCAAGTGGTCCTCAATGGGGATGTACAGGCAGTCCGCAACCAATATGGCAAGACTCGTCTTTTCGTTTCAAGTGACCTGTCCCAGGCTGAATTAGAAGCCCTGCCCCATGTTGTCAAGGCGACACAGACCAAGCAAGGAATCTGGAAATTGATTTTGGACGACGAAACAGCTGGTCCTGAATTGTTTAGTCGCTTGACTAAGGGAAACTATGTAGCAACTTTCGACCAGCAGGCACCGACAATTGATGAAATTTTTAAATTAGAATCAGGGGTGGAAGTATGAAACAAATGTTAATCGTCATCAAAGAAACCTACCTGCGTCATGTCAAGTCTTGGAGTTTTGTCTTTATGGTCTTGTCTCCTTTTCTCTTTCTTGGGCTAAGCTTGGGGATTGGCTATCTGCAGGGAAGCTCCATAGCCTCTTCTCAAAAGGTAGCAGTGCTGACCCAGCTTGATTCTGTCAGAGAAGTTTTAAGAGCTGAAGATCAGCTGACCTTTGATTACAAAGATGAAGCCGCAGCCAAGCAGGCTGTAAAAGATAAGAAAATCGCGGGCTATCTGACGATTGAGGAAAGAGATGGACAGCTTTCTGCCACCTACTATGCAGAAACCAGTATGAATACTGCAACGAAAATGGCTCTTTCTAATTCCCTTATCCAGGTTCAGCAGGCTTTAAACTTGGCTCAGGCCAATTTATCAGATGAGCAGAGTCAGATTCTTGCGCGGACAGTCCAGTTTGAAGAAAAAATTGATGAAAATAAAGAAAGCAAGAAGATGGTTCAGACCTTTGCTGCAATGGGGCTGGGCTTACTGCTCTATATGATTCTGATTACTTATGCCAGCGTTACTGCCCAAGATGTGGCCAGTGAAAAGGGTACAAAAATCATGGAAGTTATCTTCTCTAGTATTAAGGCAACCGATTATTTCTATGCTCGTATGATTGGGATTTTTGCGGTGATTCTTAGCCATCTAGGCATTTATGTGCTTGGTGGGTTGGCAGCCCTTCTCTTTGCGAACAGGATTCCACTTGTATCTCAAGTCTTGAAGAGCAATCCGGCTATTCAGCAGTATATCGGAGAAGCTGTTTCCTTGAATACTCTAGCTTTTGTAGCAGTTAGTATCTTTATGTATGTCGTCTTGTCGGCCTTTCTTGGTTCCATGGTGGCACGAGCAGAAGATACAGGAAAAGTCCTTTCGCCAGTTATCATGCTGATTTTAGTCGGCTTCATGGGAGTTTCAGCTTTGGGGGCAGCAGGAGATAATGTGATTTTGAAGGTTGGTTCTTATCTTCCTTTCATCTCAACCTTTTTCATGCCTTTCCGAGCTATCAATGGTTATGCGACCAGCTTGGAAGCTTGGATTTCTCTAGGAATTACAGTTGCTTTTGCGGTTATGATGACAGTTTTCATCGCGCGAATCTACTCCAGCCTTGTCCTGCAGACGGATGATTTGGGAGCTTGGAAGACCTTCAAACGTGCTTTAAAATATAAATAAATCACAACTTCACTGGAGTCATCTGGTGAAGTTCTCTTTTTGTATTTTAATTTAATATTTTGAATAATAGGGCTAGGTAAAAAGTGGAATTTATGGTAAAATAGTACAGACAAAACAAGGAGTAGAAAAATGGTAGAACCTAAATATAAGCGTATTTTGATTAAACTATCTGGAGAAGCTTTGGCTGGCGAAAAAGGTGTGGGTATCAATATCGCCACTGTTCAAAAGATGGCTGAAGAAATCAAGGAAGTCCATGAACTGGGCATTCAAATTGCCTTGGTTATCGGTGGCGGTAATCTTTGGCGAGGCGAGCCGGCAGCAGAAGCAGGCATGGATCGTGTTCAAGCGGACTATACTGGCATGTTGGGAACAGTTATGAATGCACTTGTAATGGCAGATTCTCTGCAGCAAGTGGGCGTTGACACTCGCGTTCAAACAGCAATTGCCATGCAGCAGGTAGCTGAGCCTTATATTCGTGGACGTGCTCTTCGTCACCTAGAAAAAGGTCGGATTGTTATTTTCGGTGCTGGTATTGGTTCACCATATTTCTCAACAGATACGACAGCTGCTCTGCGGGCTGCGGAAATTGAGGCAGACGCTATTCTCATGGCTAAAAATGGTGTAGATGGAGTCTACAATGCCGATCCAAACAAGGATAAAACAGCTGTGAAGTTTGATGAATTGACCCACCGTGACGTTATTAACAAAGGCTTGCGTATCATGGATTCGACTGCTTCTACCCTTTCTATGGACAATGACATTGACCTAGTCGTCTTTAACATGAATGAACCTGGCAATATCAAACGAGTGGTCTTTGGCGAGCAAATCGGGACAACTGTCTCAAATAATTTATAAAAATCAGGGAGAAAAGAAAATGGCAAATGCAATTGTAGAAAAAGCAAAAGAAAGAATGACCCACTCGCACCAAAGCTTGGCGCGTGAATTTGGTAGCATCCGTGCAGGCCGCGCTAATGCTAGCCTTTTGGATCGTATCCATGTGGAATACTATGGAGTAGAGACACCGCTTAACCAACTCTCTTCTATCACAATTCCAGAAGCGCGTGTTCTTTTGGTGACACCTTTTGACAAGTCTTCTATCAAGGATATCGAGCGTGCGATCAATGCCTCTGACTTAGGTATCACACCATCTAGCGACGGATCTGTCATTCGTTTGGTTATTCCAGCTCTGACGGAGGAAACTCGTCGTGAATTGGCTAAAGAAGTGAAAAAAGTCGGTGAAAATGCTAAGATTGCGATTCGTAACATCCGCCGCGACGCTATGGACGAAGCAAAGAAACAGGAAAAGGCTAAAGAAATCACTGAAGATGAATTGAAAGTTCTTGAAAAGGATATCCAAAAAGTCACTGATGATGCAGTGAAGCATATCGATGACATGACAGCGACTAAAGAAAAAGAACTTCTAGAAGTTTAATATTTTAGCAGAATCAAAACTCAGTTGGCCTAGGCTGGCTGAGTTGTTTTAACATAAAAATCCTTGCGATTAGAAGAGGCAAGGTAGAAGTAGGACTATATGAACACAAATCTTGCTAGCTTCATCGTGGGGATTATCACAGATGAAAACGATCGTTTTTACTTTGTCCAGAAGGATGGACAAACCTATGCCCTTTCTAAGGAAGAAGGGCAACATGAGCTCGGTCAATCTGTCAAGGGTTTTGCCTATAGCGATATGAAGCAGAAGCTTCGCCTGACGACTCTTGAAGTCACAGCTACCCAAGAGCAGTTTGGCTGGGGAACAGTGACGGAGGTTCGCAAGGATCTCGGCGTCTTTGTCGATACCGGTTTGCCAGATAAGCAAATCGTCGTGTCACTAGACATCTTGCCAGAAATCAAGGAACTTTGGCCTAAGAAGGGCGACCGCCTCTATATTCGTCTGGATGTGGACAAGAAAGACCGCATCTGGGGTCAACTGGCTTATCAGGAGGATTTCCAGCGTCTGGCTCGTCCTGCCTACAATAACATGCAGAACCAAAACTGGCCAGCCATCGTTTATCGCCTCAAGCTTTCTGGTACCTTTGTCTACCTGCCAGAGAATAATATGCTGGGCTTCATCCATCCGAGCGAGCGCTATGCAGAGCCACGTCTGGGGCAGGTCTTGGACGCACGAGTGATTGGCTTCCGTGAAGTAGACCGCACCCTTAACCTCTCCCTCAAGCCTCGCTCCTTTGAAATGCTGGAAAATGATGCTCAGATGATTCTGACTTATCTGGAGAGCAACGGCGGCTTCATGACTTTGAACGACAAGTCTTCACCAGACGACATCAAGGCTACTTTTGGCATTTCCAAAGGCCAGTTTAAAAAAGCCCTGGGCGGTCTCATGAAAGCCGGTAAAATCAAGCAAGATCCGACTGGGACGGAGCTGGTTTAAATGAGAAAATCTTTTTACAGCTGGCTAATGACAGAGCGCAATCCTAAAAGTAATAAGCCCAAAGCTATTTTGGCGGATTTGGCTTTTCAGGACACGGCCTTTCCCAAGCATACGGATGATTTTGATGAGGTCAGTCGTTTTCTGGAGGAGCACGCAAATTTTTCCTTTAACTTGGGCGAGTTTGATGCGATTTGGGAAGAATATCAGGCCCATTAAGTGGATAGTGGCTAGGGATAGTCATTTTCTGCTTGCTTTGATATAATAAAGATAATTCATTCAAAAAAATAAAGTAGAGAGGTTCTTTGTTTGCAGGAACATTCAGTAGAATTGAAACTGGGCCATCCAGATGATGCCTTTCATCTCTTTGGCTCTAATGAACGCCATCTGCGCCTGATGGAGCAGGAATTAAATGTCACCATCCATGCCCGAACCGAGATTGTGCAGATTCTGGGCACGGAGGCCGCCTGTGAGGAGGCTCGCCAGGTCATTCAGGCTCTCTTGGTCTTGGTCAATCGTGGTATGACTATCGGAACGCCCGATGTGGTAACAGCCATTACCATGGTCAAAAATGACGAGATTGATAAGTTTGTAGCTCTTTATGAAGAAGAGATTATCAAGGACAGCTATGGCAAGCCGATTCGGGTCAAGACACTTGGCCAGAAAATCTATGTGGACAGTGTTAAAAATCATGATATCGTCTTTGGTATCGGGCCAGCTGGAACAGGGAAGACTTTTCTAGCGGTGACCTTGGCCGTGACAGCTCTCAAGCGTGGGCAGGTCAAACGCATCATCTTGACGCGACCAGCGGTAGAAGCCGGTGAGAGTTTGGGATTTCTGCCTGGTGACCTTAAGGAAAAGGTAGATCCTTATCTGCGACCGGTCTATGATGCCTTGTATCAGATTTTGGGCAAGGACCAGACGACGCGTCTGATGGAGCGAGAAATCATTGAGATTGCACCCCTGGCCTATATGCGGGGGCGGACGCTGGATGATGCTTTTGTCATTCTGGATGAAGCGCAGAATACCACCATCATGCAGATGAAGATGTTTCTGACACGTCTCGGCTTCCAGTCCAAGATGATTGTCAATGGTGACATCAGTCAGATTGATCTGCCTCGCAATGTTAAGTCTGGCCTCATTGACGCTCAAGAGAAATTGAAAAATATCTCCCAGATCGATTTTGTGCATTTCTCAGCCAAGGATGTGGTTCGCCATCCAGTAGTGGCGCAAATTATCCGTGCCTATGAACCTCCAGCTCCTAAGAAAGAGGATAGTGAAGTAGCTGAAGACAAAAGCACTAGCTGAGGATAAATGATAAAAAACGACTAACTTGATGAGCAAGTTAGTCGTTTTCTAGTGTCTGCAAATTATTTGGTTAAACCGTAGTTGTAGTCATCGTCTTGCATGGCTTCAACTTCACCAAGAAGGTAACCATTTCCGACTTGAGAGAAGAAGTCGTGGTTAGATGTTCCTGTTGAGATTCCGTTCATGACGATTGGATTGACATCGTCTGCTGAATCTGGGAAAAGTGGATCCTGTCCTAGGTTCATGAGGGCCTTGTTGGCATTGTAACGAAGGAAGGTTTTCACTTCTTCGGTCCAACCAACACCGTCATAGAGACTTTCTGTATAACCCTCTTCATTCTCGTAGAGAGTGTAGAGCAGATCGTACATCCATTCTTTGAGTTTTTCTTGCTCTTCTTCTGGCAATTCGTTGAAACCAAGTTGGAATTTGTAACCAATGTAAGTTCCGTGAACAGACTCATCACGGATGATCAGTTTGATGATTTCCGCAACGTTGGCCAGTTTGTTGTTACCGAGATAGTAGAGGGGTGTAAAGAAACCAGAGTAGAAGAGGAAGGTTTCAAGAAAAACACTGGCAATCTTCTTTTCAAGGGGGCTACCATTGAGGTAGATTTCATTGATAATTTCTGCTTTTCTTTGTAGGTATGGGTTTGTGTTAGTCCATTCAAAGATTTCTTCAATTTCAGCCTTGGTATTCAAGGTAGAAAAGATAGAAGAGTAAGATTTTGCGTGAACGGACTCCATAAATTGGATGTTGTTGAAGACGGCTTCTTCGTGGGCAGTACGGACGTCCTTGCGTAGGGCATCTACACCAGATTCAGATTGGAGGGTATCCAGCAATGTCAATCCTCCGAAGACCTTGCCGACCAAGTCTTTTTCTTTGTTTGATAGTTTTCTCCAGTCGTCTAGGTCATTTGACAAGGGGATACGCGTATCGAGCCAGAATTGCTCCGTCAGCTTTTCCCAAGTTGATTTGTCAATGACATCTTCGATAGCATTCCAGTTTATGGCTTTATAGTATGTTTCCATGATAATCTCGCTTTAAACTTCTAATACTTGCTTATGTCGCCGATGGAATGATTTCCTTGGCGACATTGCGATAGGTGTTTTTTTATTTTGTTGAATTTAAATGGTGTAATTGTAAATTGTTACTTACTAGATCACACAGCTTTCACATTGGTTAGCTCCTACTTCGCCGCCATCGTCAGTAAAGGTGCGGACGTAGTAGATGGACTTGATTCCCTTGTTGAAGGCATAGTTACGCAGGATAGAAAGGTCACGGGTTGTTTGCTTGCTTTCTTTTTTCCACTCGTAGAGGCCCTTAGGAATATCGCTGCGCATAAAGAGTGTGAGTGAAAGTCCTTGATCCACGTGCTCAGTTGCGGCTGCATAGACATCGATCACCTTGCGCATGTCCATGTCATAGGCGCTGGTGTAGTAAGGAATGGTCTCAGTTGACAAACCTGCCGCAGGATAGTAAATCTTACCGATTTTCTTTTCCTGACGTTCTTCGATCCGCTGAGTGATTGGATGGATTGAAGCAGAAACATCGTTGATGTAGCTGATAGAACCATTTGGTGCAACAGCTAGGCGGTTTTGGTGGTAGAGACCGTCCGCTTTTACCTTGTCACGAAGTTCTGCCCAGTCAGCAGCGGTTGGGATAAAGATATCTTTGAAAAGTTCCTTCACACGGTCAGACTTAGGTACAAATTCACCCGTCAGGTATTTGTCAAAGTAAGTGCCGTTGGCATAGTCAGATTTTTCAAAGTTGTGGAAGGTCACGCCACGCTCACGAGCGATATTGTTAGACTCAACTAAAGTCCAGTAGTTCATGAGCATGAAGTAGATGCTGGTGAACTCTACAGCTTCCGCTGATCCATAATCGATCAGCTGCTGTGCCAAGTAGCTGTGCAGTCCCATAGCTCCCAGACCAAAGGTATGCGCCAGACTGTTACCGTTGTCGATAGAAGGCACAGCTGTGATGTGTGAGCTGTCAGTGACAAAGGTCAAGGCGCGTGTCATAGTCCGGATGGATTTTCCGAAGTCAGGCGAAGTCATCATATTGACGACGTTAGTAGAACCCAAGTTACATGATACATCTGTTCCTAAGTGTAGATACTCTTGAGCATCATTCAAGAGGCTAGGCTCCTGAACTTGTAGGATTTCTGAGCAAAGGTTGCTCATGATGATTTTACCGTCAATTGGATTGGCACGGTTAGCTGTATCGATATTTACGACATAAGGATAGCCAGACTCTTGTTGGAGTTTAGAAATCTCTGTTTCCAAATCACGGGCCTTGATCTTAGTCTTGGTGATATTAGGATTGGCAACTAGCTCATCGTATTTCTCTGTGATATCGATATAGGCAAATGGTACACCGTATTCACGTTCGATTGAGTAAGGGCTGAAGAGATACATATCTTCATTCTTGCGCGCCAATTCATAGAACTTATCTGGAATGACAACACCGAGTGAGAGGGTTTTGACCCGAACTTTTTCGTCAGCATTTTCTTTTTTGGTAGAAAGGAAAGCGATGATATCTGGGTGGAAGACATTGAGGTAAACAACTCCAGCTCCCTGACGTTGGCCCAGCTGGTTAGAATAGGAGAAGCTATCTTCAAACAGTTTCATAACAGGAACAACGCCAGATGCAGCTCCTTCATAACCCTTGATAGGCGCTCCAGCTTCTCGCAGATTGCTGAGGGAAATACCGACCCCACCTCCGATACGAGACAATTGCAGGGCAGAGTTAATGGAGCGGCCGATTGAGTTCATGTCATCAGTTACTTGGATGAGGAAACAAGAAACCAATTCACCACGACGAGCCCGGCCAGCATTGAGGAAGCTTGGTGTAGCCGGTTGATAGCGCTGGTGGATGATTTCATTAGCAATATCCTTGGCAATGGCTTCATCTCCGTTGGCAAAGTAGAGGGCGTTGAAGAGCACCCGATCTTCCATGCTTTCCAAATAGTATTCACCATCATTTGTCTTCAGTGCATACTGGTTATAGAATTTATAGGCAGCCATGAAAGATTTGAACTTGAAATCTTGAGCATGGATAAAAGCAGACAATTCTTCAATGTATTCAGGAGAATAGAGTTGGATAAATTCTTTTTCCAAGTAGTTCTCTTCGATTAAGTATTGAATTTTTTCAGTAATAGAAGCAAACTTCATCGTGTTTGGTTCAACATTTTCTTTAAAGAAGGCTTCCAAGGCTTCTTTGTCTTTGTGAAGCATGATTTGCCCATTGACTGGACGGTTGATTTCGTTATTTAGACGGAAGTAAGTCACATCTTCTAAGTGTTTGAGTCCCATAATTTTCCTTTTTCTAAAATGTCTTTTGCTTTTACAAAATAAACGGCTCCTACGAATGATAGGAGCGGCAACAAAGCTCTAAATACTGGCGAGATTATGATAATTTTTTAAGTTTACCAGGCTGGAAACCAGAAAATGCTTCAGTTGGTGTTTGAATAACAGGCGCTGCATTGAAACCGAGGCTTTTAACATGGTCGATGTATTCTGGTTGCTCATCAAGGTTGATTTCGCGATATTCTACATTGTTGGTATCAAGAAAACGCTTGGTCATCTTGCATTGAACACAATCGTTTTTAGAGTAAATAGTTACCATTAGATGATTCCTCTATACTTTCATTTTCTTAAATTTAAATCTGAAACTAGTATATCTAAAAGCGAATTCGATGTCAACAGTTTTGAACTAAATATTGTATGATATTTTCTTATAGCAACTATTGAGATACAATATATAGTGTGTAAAACATCGAAATAAAGATAAATAACCACAAGGAGTAACAGCGCTTACTGTACTTTAAGCGAAGCTAGACCAAGAAGAATTCATTATAAGGAAGAAAGCCTTGAAACTATTTCGGAAAGAGAGGGAGTTGACGATTGAATCTACTATTTTAAAACAGAATTCATTTTCAAAGTCTAACGAAATATTTTGTAAGCGGGCTATAAAATTCTTGAAAAAGATTTCAAAAAGTGATATAATATCAACTTGTAAGGGTTATCACTTTAACTCAAAAAGAATTATTTTAAAGGAGAGTCTAACTATGGCTTCTAAAGATTTCCACATTGTGGCAGAAACAGGTATTCACGCGCGTCCAGCAACATTGTTGGTACAAACAGCTAGCAAATTTGCTTCAGATATCACTCTTGAGTACAAAGGTAAATCAGTAAACCTTAAATCAATCATGGGTGTTATGAGTCTTGGTGTTGGCCAAGGTGCTGACGTTACAATCTCAGCTGAAGGTGCAGACGCGGATGATGCTATCGCTGCTATCTCAGAAACAATGGAAAAAGAAGGATTGGCATAAGAAAATGACAGAAATGCTTAAAGGAATTGCAGCATCTGACGGTGTTGCTGTTGCTAAGGCATATCTATTAGTTCAACCGGATTTGTCATTTGAGACTGTTTCAGTCGATGATACGAATGCAGAAGAGGCTCGTTTGGATGCAGCTCTTGAAGCTTCACAGAACGAGCTTTCTGTTATCCGTGAGAAAGCAGTAGATAGCCTTGGTGAAGAAGCAGCTCAAGTATTTGACGCTCACTTAATGGTACTCGCTGACCCTGAAATGGTTGGTCAAATCAAAGAAACGATCCGTACTAAGAAAGTAAATGCGGAAGCTGGTCTGAAAGAAGTTACAGACATGTTTATCGCTATTTTTGAAGGTATGGAAGACAATCCATACATGCAAGAACGTGCGGCAGATATTCGTGACGTAACGAAGCGTGTTTTGGCAAACCTTTTGGGCAAGAAATTACCAAATCCAGCTTCTATCAATGAAGAATCAGTTGTAATTGCACATGACTTGACTCCTTCTGATACAGCTCAATTAGACAAGAAATTTGTTAAGGCGTTTGTAACCAATATCGGTGGACGTACAAGCCACTCTGCAATCATGGCGCGTACGCTTGAAATCGCAGCGGTATTGGGAACAAATAATATTACTGAACTCGTTAAAGACGGCGATATCATCGCAGCTAATGGTATCACTGGTGAAGTAATCATTAACCCAACTGAAGAGCAAGCAGCAGCATTTAAGGCAGCTGGTGAAGCTTATGCGAAGCAAAAAGCTGAATGGGCTCTCTTGAAAGATGCTCAAACAGTGACTGCCGATGGCAAACACTTTGAACTCGCTGCTAACATTGGTACACCAAAAGACGTTGAAGGTGTCAATGCAAATGGTGCTGAAGCCGTAGGTCTTTACCGTACAGAATTCCTTTACATGGATTCACAAGACTTCCCAACAGAAGACGAGCAGTACGAAGCATACAAGGCTGTACTTGAAGGAATGAATGGTAAACCTGTTGTCGTTCGTACAATGGATATCGGTGGAGATAAGGAACTTCCTTACTTCGATATGCCGCATGAAATGAACCCATTCCTTGGTTTCCGTGCATTGCGTATCTCTATCTCTGAAACTGGTGACGCTATGTTCCGTACACAGATCCGCGCTCTCTTGCGTGCTTCTGTCCATGGACAATTGCGCATCATGTTCCCGATGGTTGCTCTCTTGACAGAATTCCGTAAAGCTAAAGCAGTTTACGAAGAAGAAAAAGCGAAATTGCAAGCTGAAGGCGTTGCTGTAGCGGATAATATCCAAGTGGGTATCATGATTGAAATTCCAGCGGCAGCAATGTTGGCGGATCAATTTGCCAAAGAAGTTGACTTCTTCTCTATCGGTACTAACGACTTGATCCAATACACAATGGCTGCCGACCGCATGAACGAACAAGTTTCATACCTCTACCAACCATACAACCCATCAATCCTTCGCTTGATCAACAATGTTATTAAGGCTGCTCACGCTGAAGGCAAATGGGCAGGTATGTGTGGGGAAATGGCCGGTGACCAAACAGCTGTGCCGCTTCTTGTCGGAATGGGCTTGGATGAATTCTCTATGAGTGCAACTTCAGTTCTTCGGACTCGTAGCCTTATGAAGAAATTGGATACGAAGAAGATGGAAGAACTTGCACAACGCGCATTGACTGAATGTGCAACGATGGAAGAAGTTCTTGAACTTGAAAAAGAATATCTTGACTTCAATTAATCTGAAAATTAAGATCAGGAAATTTTCCTGGTCTTTTTTACTTTTCTTCAGCGTCATAGTAGACCTAGTGTAGAAAGTGAGACTCGATGAAAAATCGAGAAATATGGAGAGTTCATATAAACAAAAGAAAATGATTTGTGAAATTTGTGAAAAATTTCCTTAAATTTATAAAATTTAGTTGAAATTTTCAGAAAATTTGATAAAATGATACTTAATAACATTTTGGAGGGGACACGTGACACAATATAAGAACTATATAAATGGAGAGTGGAGAGCTTCTGAAAATGAAATCACCATCTCATCTCCTATCAATAATGAGATTTTAGGAACTGTGCCTGCCATGAGTCAGGCAGAGGTTGATTATGCGATGGCGAGCGCCCGTGCGGCTTTGCCAGCTTGGCGCGCTCTTTCAGCGGTTGAACGTGCGGCTTATTTGCATAAGGCTGCGGATATTTTGGAGCGTGATCAGGAGAAAATCGGCGAAATTCTGGCAAAAGAAGTTGCTAAGGGCATTAAAGCGGCAGTCGGAGAGGTAGTCCGAACAGCAGACTTGATTCGCTATGCAGCTGAAGAGGGGATTCGTATTCACGGTCAGGTTATGGAAGGCGGGGGTTTTGAAGCTGCCAGCAAGAAAAAACTAGCTGTAGTCCGCCGTGAGCCTGTAGGAGTTGTATTGGCTATTGCGCCATTTAACTACCCAGTTAATCTGTCTGCTTCTAAAATTGCTCCTGCCCTTATCGGCGGAAATGTCGTGATGTTTAAGCCACCTACTCAAGGTTCAATCTCTGGTTTGCTCTTGGCTCAGGCTTTTGCTGAGGCAGGTCTGCCTGCTGGTGTTTTCAATACCATCACTGGCCGCGGTTCAGAAATCGGAGACTACATCATTGAGCATAAGGAAGTAAACTACATTAACTTTACTGGCTCCACTCCAATCGGTGAGCGCATCGGTAAGTTAGCTGGTATGCGTCCAATTATGTTAGAATTGGGTGGTAAGGATGCTGCAGTTGTGCTGGAAGATGCCGACTTGGAGCATGCAGCTAAGCAGATTGTTGGCGGAGCATACAGTTATTCCGGTCAGCGCTGTACGGCTATTAAACGTGTCATTGTCATGGAGAGCGTAGCAGATAAATTAGCGGCGCTGATTAAGGCAGAGGTAGAGAAACTGACGGTTGGGGATCCCTTTGATAATGCGGATATCACACCAGTCATTGATCATGCATCAGCAGATTTCATCTGGGGCTTGATTGAAGATGCTCAAGAAAAGGGAGCGTCAGCCTTGACAGAAATCAAACGTGAAGCAAATCTCATCTGGCCTGCCTTGTTTGACCATGTGACACTAGATATGAAATTAGCTTGGGAAGAGCCATTTGGTCCTGTTCTTCCGATTATTCGTGTGACTTCCCTTGAAGAGGCTATTCAGATTTGTAACCAGTCAGAATTTGGCCTGCAATCTTCAGTATTTACAAATGATTTTCCGAAAGCATTTGAAATTGCTGAAAAATTGGAAGTGGGTACTGTACACATCAATAACAAGACCCAGCGTGGTCCAGATAACTTCCCATTCCTTGGTGTTAAGGGGTCTGGAGCCGGAGTGCAAGGGATTCGGTACAGTATCGAAGCGATGACACAAGTGAAATCCATCGTGTTTGATGTGAAATAATGAGAAAGGCGGCTTTGTGCGGCCTTTTTTCTTACATTGATGAACTTGTAATTCTATAACAAGTGTTCGAACAATATAAAAATAAGCAAGCCTTTATATTTTCGATTACTTATCATTTTAAAATGTAAATTTACATATTGGTCTATACAAATTTTAACCGTTTTATCTCTATTTTTATATCAAATAATTAAGGTAAAAGCCTGTAGAATTAGTATTTCATGAGATCTTCTTCAATGGCCTGTTGATATAGTAATTCATTCTTTTGAAGGAATTGGGCTTTTGAAATTTTTGATATAGTTTTTGGAAATTTACTTGAAAAATATAAGAAAATGGGGTAAAATAGAAACATAGAAAACGCTTACAAATAGAAAGGTGACTAAATGGACAAAAAAGAAGCATTAAGAACCTTTACAACAGGTGAAAACTTTCATTTGCAGCATTATTTGGGAGTGCATCAGGATGTGGTGGATGGCAAGGCTGGCTACACCTTTAGAGTCTGGGCTCCAAATGCGCAGAATGTGCATCTGATTGGAGATTTTACCAACTGGTATGGAGAGCAGATTCCTATGACTCGCAATGAAGGTGGTGTATGGGAAGTCTTCACGGAGTTGCCTAAGGAAGGAGATATTTACAAGTACAATATCAAACGCAGTAGTGGTCAGGAAATCTTGAAAATTGATCCGCTGGCTATCTATTTGGAAGAGCGCCCGGGTACGGGAGCTATTGTTCGGACTATTCCAGAGAAGAAGTGGCAAGATGGACTTTGGCTGGCTCGGAGAAAGCGTTGGGGCTTTTTTTCAAGACCGGTCAATATCTATGAAGTGCATGCTGGATCTTGGAAACGCAATCCTGACGGCAGTCCATATTCTATGGCTCAGCTTAAGGAGGAGTTGATTCCTTATCTGGTCGAAATGAACTACACGCACGTTGAGTTCATGCCGCTCATGGCCCATCCTTTGGGACTCAGCTGGGGTTACCAGCTCATGGGCTACTTTGCCTTTGAGCATACTTATGGAACGCCAGAGGAATTTCAGGACTTTGTCGAGGAATGTCACTTGAATAATATTGGTGTCATTGTGGACTGGGTTCCAGGTCACTTTACCATCAATGACGATGCCTTGGCCTACTATGATGGAACACCAACCTTTGAGTACCAGGATCATGACCGAGCTCATAACTATGGCTGGGGTGCCTTGAATTTTGATCTAGGAAAAAATGAAGTGCAATCTTTCTTGATTTCTAGTATCAAATTCTGGATTGATTTCTACCATCTAGATGGGGTTCGTGTGGATGCGGTTAGCAACATGCTCTATCTAGACTACGATAGTGGTCCTTGGCAGCCAAACAAGGACGGCGGTAACCGTAACTATGAAGGCTATTATTTCTTGCAGCGTTTGAATACAGTTATCAAGCTGGCTCATCCAGATGTCATGATGATTGCTGAAGAGAGCTCGTCCGAAACCAAGATTACGGGCATGAGAGAGATGGGCGGTCTGGGCTTTGACTTCAAGTGGAATATGGGCTGGATGAACGATATTCTGCGTTTCTATGAAGAAGACCCGATTTACCGCAAGTACGATTTTAATCTGGTGACCTTCAGCTTTATGTATGCTTTTTCTGAAAATTTCCTCTTGCCTTTCTCTCACGACGAAGTCGTTCATGGTAAGAAGAGCATGATGCATAAGATGTGGGGTGACCGCTATAATCAATTTGCTGGTCTCCGCAACCTCTTGACCTATCAAATCTGCCATCCAGGCAAGAAATTGCTCTTTATGGGTTCAGAATTTGGTCAATTCCTAGAGTGGAAGTCAGAAGAGCAGCTGGAATGGTCAAATCTGGACGATCATATGAATAAGCAGATGCAAACCTTCACTTCTGCCCTCAACGCCTTTTATCGAGATAATCGTCCGCTTTGGGAGATTGATCTTAGCTACGATGGCATCGAAATCATTGATGCCGACAATACCGATCAGAGCGTCCTTTCCTTTATTCGTAAGACGGAAAAAGGAGATATGCTGGTCTGTGTATTCAACATGGTGCCAGTAGAGCGCAAAAACTTTACCATTGGTGTGCCAGTGGCAGCTGTTTATGAAGAAGTATGGAATACTGAATTAGAGAAATGGGGAGGTGTTTGGAAAGAACACAACGAAACAGTTCAGTCTCAAGAGGGACTATGGAAAGATTATCCGCAGACCTTGACCTTTACGCTACCAGCTTTGGGAGCAAGTATTTGGAAAATCAAGCGTCGTGTGAATGTTCGTAAAAATGCTAAAAAAGATTCCACAAAGGAGTAGGATATGAAGAATGAAATGCTAGCTTTGATTCTTGCCGGTGGGCAAGGAACTCGTCTTGGAAAGCTCACACAAAGTATTGCGAAACCAGCAGTACAGTTTGGTGGTCGTTATCGTATTATTGATTTCGCGCTGTCGAACTGTGCCAACTCTGGGATTAACAATGTCGGTGTGATTACCCAGTACCAACCACTTGCTTTGAACAGTCACATCGGGAACGGTTCAAGCTGGGGCTTGGATGGTATCAATACAGGTGTATCTATTCTTCAGCCTTACTCTGCCAGTGAAGGAAATCGTTGGTTTGAGGGAACTAGCCACGCTATTTTCCAAAATATTGACTATATTGACAGCATCAATCCTGAATATGTTTTAATCCTATCTGGAGACCATATCTACAAGATGGACTATGATGATATGCTCCAATCCCACAAGGATAACAGCGCTAGTTTGACGGTTGCCGTCTTGGATGTGCCTCTCAAGGAGGCTAGCCGTTTTGGTATCATGAATACCGACGCTAACAATCGGATCGTTGAATTTGAAGAAAAACCAGAAAATCCTAAATCTACCAAGGCTTCTATGGGAATCTATATCTTTGACTGGCAACGTCTCCGCAATATGCTGATTGCTGCTGAAAAGAGCAATGTAGATATGTCCGACTTTGGTAAGAATGTTATCCCTAACTATCTTGAATCTGGCGAAAGTGTTTATGCTTATGAATTTAACGGCTACTGGAAAGACGTTGGTACGATTGAGTCACTTTGGGAAGCTAATATGGAATACATTAGTCCAGAAAATGCTTTAGACAGTCGTGATCGTCAGTGGAAAATTTACTCACGTAACTTGATTTCACCACCAAACTACCTTGGTGCAAATGCTCATGTTGAAGATTCTTTGGTAGTTGACGGCTGTTTTGTGGATGGAACTGTTAAGCATTCTATTCTTTCAACAGGCGCTCAAGTTCGTGAGGGTGCAGAAGTCACTGATTCTGTCATTATGAGTGGCGCTATCATTGGTCAGGGAGCTAAGATTAAACGTGCGATCATTGGTGAGGGTGCTGTTATTTCTGATGGTGTGGAGATTGACGGGACAGATGAAGTGCAAGTAGTCGGATATAATGAAAAAGTGGGGGTACCAACAGATGAAGATTGATAAATATTCAGCGATTTTAGGAAATACGGTCGGTTTCCACGACATGTCAACCTTAACAGAACATCGTCCAGTTGCTAGTTTGCCATTTGGTGGGAAATACCGTTTGATTGACTTCCCACTGTCTAGTCTTGCTAATGCTGGTGTTCGTAGCGTCTTTGGTATCTTCCAACAAGACAATATCAGCTCTGTCTTTGACCATATTCGTTCAGGTCGTGAGTGGGGCTTGTCTACACTTTTGAGCCACTACTATCTAGGCATTTACAATACTCGTGTAGAAAGTAGCACAGTTGGTAAGGAATATTATGAACAGTTATTGACTTATCTGAAGCGCTCAGGCTCTAACCAAACTGTAGCCCTAAACTGTGATGTATTAATCAATATTGACCTTAATCAGGTCTTCCACTTGCATAACACAACCCAGCAACCGATGACAGTGGTTTACAAGAAATTGCCATCTAAAGATATTTCAGATGTCAATGCAGTTCTGCAAGTCAGTGAAACAGACCATGTCCTAGGGCATAAGCTGCATAGTGATAGAGACGAGGGCGAGCTCTTCAATATGTCTACAGATATTTTTGTAGTAGATACGCCTTGGTTGATTGAAAAATTGGAAGAAGAAGCCCAAAAAGAATTCCCACAAAAACTGCGCTATGTTCTTCGGGACTTGGCAGCTGAAGTTGGAGCTTTTGCTTACGAGTATACAGGTTATCTGGCAAATATTTACTCTGTTGAATCATACTATAAGGCCAATAAAGATATGCTTGATCGGCAGAAATTCTACTCTCTCTTCTCACCAAATCAAAAGATTTATACAAAGGTGAAAAACGAAGAGCCGACTTACTATGCAACAGGATCGAAAGTAAATCGCTCTCAGTTTGCGTCAGGTAGTATTGTAGAAGGTGAAGTTGTAAACTCTGTTATTTCGCGGAATACAAGAATTTTAGCGGGTAGCAGTGTCAAAGACAGTCTCCTCTTCCCGCGCGTTGTCGTTGGAAAAAATGCAGTGGTAGAATATGCAATTGTGGACAAGGGCGTTGAGATTGCTGAAGGAGTTGTCGTTCGAGGGACAGCTGAACATCCAGTTGTCCTGAAGAAAGGTCAAAAAGTTACAGAGGACATCGTTTCATGAAAATTTTATTTGTAGCAGCAGAAGGGGCACCTTTTTCAAAGACGGGTGGTTTGGGGGACGTTATCGGCGCCCTCCCCAAATCCTTGGTCAAAGCTGGTCATGAAGTGGGGGTTATTCTGCCATATTATGACATGACGGATGCTAAATTTGGTGATCAAGTTGAAGACCTCTTCTCTTTTGAAGTCAGTGTCGGTTGGCGTCGGGAATATGTCGGTGTCAAAAAGATTGAGTTGGAAGGTGTCAACTTCTACTTTATCGATAATCAGCATTATTTCTTCCGTGGACATGTCTATGGTGATTTTGATGACGGTGAACGCTTTGCTTATTTCCAATTAGCAGCAATCGAACTGATGGAGCGCATTGACTTTATTCCAGATGTTCTCCATGCGCACGACTACCATACGGCCATGATTCCTTTCTTGGTCAAGGAAAAATACCGCTGGATTCAGGCCTATAACAACATCAAGACAGTACTGACTATTCATAATTTAGAGTTTCAGGGACAATTTCCGGATAGCATGCTTTGGGAACTCTTTGGTGTCGGCTATGAACGTTATGCAGACGGCACTCTCCGTTGGAATGACTGCCTCAACTGGATGAAGGCGGGCATTCTCTATGCAGATCGCGTGACAACTGTTTCACCGAGCTATGCCAACGAAATTCGGACAGCTGAGTTTGGCTGCGGTCTGGATCAGATTCTTCGGATGGAGTCAGGCAAGCTGGTCGGCATTGTCAATGGTATCGATACAGATATCTACAATCCAGAAACCGATAAATTGCTGGCTTACCACTTTAACAAAGATGATTTGACTGGGAAATTGGAAAATAAACGAGCTCTTCAAGTAAAAGTAGGCTTGCCAGTTCGGGATGATGTTCCTGTCGTTGGTATCGTCTCTCGATTGACACGTCAAAAAGGTTTTGATTTGGTGGTGGAAGAGCTGCATAATCTGCTTCAGGAAGATGTGCAAATTGTGCTACTTGGAACAGGTGACCCTGCATTTGAACGGGCCTTCGCTTGGTTTGGCCAGGCTTATCCTGAAAAATTATCCGATAATATCCTTTTTGATGTTACTTTGGCTCAGGAAATCTATGCAGCCAGTGATATTTTCCTTATGCCGAGCCGCTTTGAACCTTGCGGTCTATCTCAGATGATGTCTATGCGTTACGGGACACTGCCACTGGTTCATGAGGTTGGTGGTTTGCGTGATACGGTTGAACCTTTCAATGTCTATAGTGGACAGGGAACAGGCTTTAGCTTCAATAACTTCTCTGGTTATTGGCTAACATGGACTTTCAAAGAAGCCCTCAATCTTTACTGGCATGACCAAGAAGCTTGGCATAGTCTGCAAATACAGGCGATGGAAAGAGATTTCTCTTGGGATACAGCCAGTCAAGCATACAGTGATTTATATGAGTCACTACTCTAGTATGTTGCATTAGAACAGCAATCCTCTCTTGTTTCTGACAAGAGAGGATTTGTCGGGTAAGTGGTCTTTCTCATGTTGACATCTTATCCAGACGGATGCTTTTCCCTAAAAGAAAGAAAGTTGATTGGTAAAAATGGAATTAAATAAAGAACAGTTTATCCGAGATTTCAAGGATACTTTGCACGAACGACAGCTGATTAAGATTGCGGATGCTACACCTGCCGAGCTTTTTCAAGCACTCGCTAGTACCATTCGTAAATATATTACGCCACTGTGGTTGGAGCGCCGCAATAAACTCGTGGAACAGCAGCAAAAAACAGCTTATTATTTCTCAATTGAGTTTCTGCCGGGACGTATGCTGGAAACTAACCTACTCAATTTGGGCATTCTCAATACGGTCAAGGAAAGCTTTGCTGAGCTAGGAGTTGATTTTGAGGATGTAAAAAATGCTGAGCACGACATGGCGCTGGGAAATGGAGGCCTTGGTCGCTTGGCAGCGGCTTTTATGGACTCGCTAGCTACAACGGGCTATCCAGGTTTTGGAAATGGGATTCGCTATCGCTACGGTCTTTTCAAGCAGAGAATCGTGAATGGCTATCAGGTGGAAATTCCAGATGATTGGTTTGGCAGTCTGGGCAATGTCTGGGAAACCCGTAAGGATCACGGCATTGTGGATGTTAAAATCTTTGGTAATGTCTACTTGCGTGCCAATGAAGAAGGCCGCATTGTACCGGTTTATGAGAATTCTAAAACTTTGCGTGCTGTGCCTTATGACGTGCCTCAGATTGGCTTTGGCAATGACAATATCAACAATCTCCGTCTATGGGATGTTGAAATCCCAGAAGAATACGAACTGGACTATCCAACTATTGAAGCCCGTCGACGGGTGCAGGATATTACAGCCATTCTCTATCCAGACGATTTTAGCTACGAAGGAAAAGAACTGCGCCTGATTCAGGAATACTTCATGACCAGCGCAGGGCTGCAAACCATTATCAAATCCTACCTCAAGCAAGGTCGTCCGCTCAAGGATATTCATGAGAAGGTTTCTGTCCATATCAACGATACCCACCCAGCAGTTGCGCCAGCTGAGTTTATGCGCCTTTTGCTGGATGACTATGGTCTCGAGTGGGCAGATGCTTGGAATGCGACGGTCAAGACTATGAGCTACACCAACCACACCATTCTGTCTGAAGCTTTGGAAAAATGGGATGCGGAGCTCTTCAAGAATGTCCTGCCACGGGTTTATCAAATTATCCTAGAAATAGACAATCGCTATGTGGCTGAAATGGCTGGACGTGGACTTGATCCGCAAGTCATCGAAAACACTCGGATCGTCAAGGACAATCAAGTCCACATGGCTCACTTGGCTATCATCGGTGGTCATTCAATCAATGGTGTTGCCAAACTCCACACCGAACTGCTCAAAGAAGACACCTTGCGTGATTTCTACAGTATTTATCCAGAGAAGTTTAATAACAAAACCAATGGGATTATTCAGCGCCGCTGGCTGCAGATTGCGGACCAGCCTCTGTCAGCTGAGATTGATAAGCTGATTGGTAAGGGCTGGAGAAGTGATATCCATGAGCTGCGCAAGCTTTTAGAATTCAAGGATGATCAGCAAGTGCTGGGCGATTTCTACCGAGTGAAGCAAGAAGCTAAGGCTCGTCTGGCTGACTTCATCAAGGAATCAACAGGAGTAGAAGTTTCTACAGAAGCTATCTTTGATGTGCAGGTAAAACGCCTCCACGCCTACAAACGTCAGCTGCTTAACTTGCTTCATATCATCAAGCTTTATTGGGACCTCAAGGACAATCCAGACAAGGACATGGTACCGCGCGTTTTTATCTTCGGTGCCAAGGCTGCTCCAGGCTACCACTTTGCCAAGTCGGTCATCAAGCTAATCAATGAAGTAGCCAATCTGGTCAACAAGGATGAAAGCCTGCAAGGCAAACTCAAGGTTGTTTTCCTAGAAAACTACCGGGTCAGCCTGGCTGAGCTCATCATTCCAGCAGCAGATGTATCAGAGCAAATTTCTCTGGCTTCCAAGGAAGCTTCTGGTACTTCCAACATGAAGTTCATGATGACAGGTGCCATTACCCTAGCTACACTGGACGGAGCCAATATCGAAATCAAGGATGAAGTCGGTGACGACAACATTGTCATCTTCGGGATGGACAAGGACCAAGTTTACGAGCACTATGCCCGCCATGATTACTACTCACGCGGTGTCTATGAAAGCAATCCAGACATTCGTCTGGTGGTCGACACCTTTGTTAATGGAACGATTCCAAACGTTCGTGAAGAAGGCTCTGAAATCTACGAAGCCCTTATCACCCACAATGATGAATACTTCCTCTTGGAAGACTTCCATGCTTACATGGAAGCTCAAGAGAAGATTGATGCTCTCTATCGTGACAAAGAAAAATGGGCCCGCATGAGCCTGATTAACATCGCTACATCTGACAAGTTCACCTCAGATGATACCATTGAGCAATATGCCAAGGAAATCTGGAACTTGGAGAAATAAGGCTCTTCATAAAACATGAATACTAAGAGATTGGGGCTTGAGTCTCAGTCTCTTTTGCTATCCATCTACCATCTTATCTAGAAATATGCTATAGTAGAGAAAGTATGAGAATTCGACTTTTTGAAAAGCAGGGTAAGCAAGCATGAAAGACTACGCGATTTTTTATCAACAATTAACGGCTCCCTTTCGCAGTTGTCCTAGGATAGTGAAAGGGATGGCTTATTTTAATAGGGGGATGACTGTTTTTATGCCTCTGGTGTATGGATTGGTCTTGATTGATGCCTTTCTGACGGAAGGTTGGAAAGGGCTGCTTGCTTTTTTTCTCCTTCCAGCTATTGGATTTGGTCTCTTGTCAGCGATTCGTAAATGGCTGAATCAAGCACGCCCTTACGAAAAATGGTCTATTCAACCCTTGCTGGCCAAGGATACATCAGGCAAGTCCATGCCCAGTCGACATGTCTTTTCGGCGACAGTGATTTCCATGTGCCTGCTCTACTTTTTCTGGCTGCCGGGACTTATCTGCCTCTTGCTTTCAGCAGGGTTAGCTGCAGTGCGCGTGATTGGCGGAGTGCACTATCCAAAGGATGTAGTGATAGGATACCTTTGCGGAATTTGCTGGGGAGCTTTAGTCTTTTTATTATAAATGTCTGGCGAGAGCCAGATTTTTCTTTGTAAAGTAAGTTGAGGAGTAGACAAAGTGCCCGAGTCTATATTATAATGTAAGCAGTACCAAACTTTTATCATCAAGGATTGCCTGATTTTGGATGTAAAAAATATTTAAGGAGACTATTATGTCAGAACCGTTATTTCTAGAGTCTGTGATGCAGGAGAAAATTTGGGGCGGCACTAAGCTGCGTGATGTTTTTGGCTATGAAATCCCCAGCGACCATGTGGGAGAGTATTGGGCAATTTCGGCTCATCCGAACGGTGTCTCAACCGTCAAGAATGGCCGTTTTGCAGGTCAGAAGCTAGATGCGCTCTATGCCGAGCACCGTGAACTCTTTGGCAATCGTCCAGAGCCCGTCTTTCCACTTTTGACAAAGATTTTGGATGCCAATGACTGGCTCAGCGTTCAGGTCCATCCAGATGATGCCTATGGATTAGAGCACGAAGGAGAGCTTGGCAAGACAGAATGCTGGTATGTTATCGCTGCAGACGAAGGGGCAGAGATTATCTACGGTCATAATGCCCAGAGCAAGGAAGAGTTGCGCCAGCAGATTGAGAGCAAGGACTGGGACCATCTTCTGACCAAAATTCCAGTCAAGGCTGGTGACTTCTTCTATGTACCAAGTGGCACCATGCATGCCATTGGTTCAGGCATTCTGATTTTAGAAACTCAGCAGTCTAGCGATACTACTTATCGGGTCTATGACTTTGATCGTAAGGACGATGCAGGCAATCTTCGTGAGTTGCATTTGGAGCAATCGATTGATGTTTTGACTATCGGAGAGCCTGCTAATAGCTGTCCCGTTACTATTCAGGCAGACGATTTGACCTCTACTCTTTTGGTGGCCAATGACTTCTTTGCTGTTTACAAGTGGGATATTGCTGGTTCTGTTGAATTTAAAAAGACTGCAGATTACAGCTTGTTCAGTATCTTGGAAGGTGCTGGTGAGCTGACAGTAGATGAATCAGTGTATCCAATCGAAAAAGGCTCTCATTTCATCCTGCCGAGCGATGTCACAGAGTGGACCTTGTCTGGCGACTTGCAACTAATTGTCAGCCATCCATAGTGAAAAAATACATGGACCGAGTGCTCATCTCGGTCTATTTTTCTTTATTTTCGCAGAATGAATAGAGAAAACAGGACTTTAACTTCAATCGGTGAAAAAGTCCGATAAATGAGGCATTTCATCATGGTTGCTTGAAGAATTTTTTTTTGAAAAATGGTACAATGAAATGGAATATTCAAAGGAGTCGAATATGGAACATAAAGAAAAAGATTTTAGTTTATCCTGGTTTTTTAGATGGTTCTTGGATAATAAGGCCATTACCGTATTTTTGGTGACCTTGCTCATTGGTTTGAACATTTTTATTCTTAGCAAAATTAGCTTTATTTTTACACCGGTGATTGAGTTTATTGGTGTCATTATGTTACCAGTGATTTTGGCTGGGCTGCTTTACTATCTGCTCAATCCCATTGTCGACTGGATGGAAAAGCGTAAGATTAACCGTGTGGCTGGGATTACAATTGTCTTTGTCTTGATTGGTGTTTTGATTGTGTGGGGCTTGGCGGTTGCTATTCCTAACTTGCAGCATCAGATAGTGAGTTTTTCAAAAAATGTTCCCGCCTATCTCAAGCAAGCCAATAAAATGATTGATGATGTTTTGACCAATCATATTTCAGATGATTTGAAGCCACAAATCGAGCAAGTTACGAATAAGTTATCGACTCAGATCACTTCATGGGCCAGCAATTTTTCATCTAAGGCAGTTAATTGGGCTAGCAATTTGATTAGTACAGCTTCACAAATCATTGTGGCTATTATCATCGTGCCTTTTATTCTTTTCTATTTGCTGCGCGACGGGAAAAATCTCAAAGGATATATGGTTCAGTTCTTGCCAACGAAATTCCGCGAGTCATTTGGTCAGGTTATGACAGATATCAATACCCAGTTGGCCAATTATGTTCGTGGTCAGGTGACCGTAGCAATCATCGTGGCTCTTATGTTTATGATTTTTTTCAAGATCATCGGCTTGCGGTACGGTGTGACTCTAGCCGTTGTGGCAGGAGTTTTGAACTTGGTGCCTTATCTGGGAAGCTTCCTTGCCATGTTGCCGGCTTTGGTTCTTGGATTGATTGCTGGTCCGATCATGCTGTTGAAAGTCATTATCGTCTTTATCGTGGAGCAGACCATTGAGGGGCGCTTCGTGTCTCCATTGATCTTGGGAAGTCAATTAAGCATCCATCCGATTACGATTTTATTTGTTTTGCTGACTTCAGGAGCCATGTTTGGTATCTGGGGTGTCTTGCTGGGAATTCCAGCTTATGCATCAGCCAAGGTTGCCATCACAGCGCTCTTTAAGTGGTACAAGAAGGTTAGCGGTTTGTATGAAGAAAGTGTTCAAGAATTAGGAGAAGGCAGTGAATAAGAGTGAACGAATGTTAACAGCCCTGCAAAATCAGGATTTAGCACAGGCTGAGAAGTATTTTGAAGAGGCTTTGAGCCAAGATACCGATCAAGAGTTATTAGAATTAGCCGATTACTTAGAAAGTATCGGCTTTTTCCCTCAAGCCAAGCGAATTTATGAAAAATTAGCTCCGCTCTTTCCGGAATCCTATATCAGTCTGGCAACGATTGCTGCTGACGATGGTGACTTGGAAGAAGCTTTTGCCTATTTAGAGGAAATTAACTCGGAAAGTGAATGGTATGTGGCAGCTCTCTTGGCCAAGGCTGACCTCTATCAGCTAGAGGGATTGCCAGATGTGGCACGGGAGAAATTGCTGGAAGCTGCCAAACTGTCAGACGAACCTTTGGTGACTTTTGGTTTAGCAGAAATTGAGTTTGAATTGGAAAATTTTGCCCAGGCCATCAAGGAATATGCCCAGCTAGATAATCGCTCTATCTACGAGCAGACAGGCGTGTCCACCTATCAGCGTATCGGCCTTTGCTACGCCAGTCTGGGGAAAATCGAAGCAGCCATTGAATTTTTGGAAAAGGCTGTGGAGCTGGAGTACGACGAAGAGACGGTCTATGAATTAGCAGCTATCTTGTATGAGCAAGAGGAGTACCAAAAAGCTAATTTGTACTTCAAGCAGCTGGATACGATTTCGCCGGATTTTGAAGGCTATGAGTATGCCTATGCGCAGTCTCTCCACGCGGAGCATAAGACGGAGGAAGCCTTGGAAATGGCTGAGCAAGGCTTGACCAAGAATCCTTTCGAGACTCGCCTTCTGCACCTTGCTTCCCAACTATCTTACGAACTGCATGATGTGGAAAAATCTGAAAACTACTTGCTGGCAGCTCAGGAAAATGCAGATGATTTAGAGGAAATTGCTCTACGTCTGACCAATCTCTATCTGGAGCAGGAACGCTACGATGAGGTCTTAGCTTTTGAGGAACAAGATCTAGACAATGTCTTGACTCGCTGGAATCTGGCACGTGCTTATCAGGCCTTGGAAAATCTGGAGAAAGCTGGGGAGCTTTATCAGGAGCTGGCAGTTGACTTGCAGGAAAACCCTGAATTTCTGGAAGAATATGTTTATTTATTACGCGAACTAGGGCGTGTGGAAGAAGCGAAAATACAGGCTGGTAAGTACCTGCGTTTGGTTCCAGATGACACTGCTATGGCAGATTTGTACGAAAGTTTGTAAAATTTTATTGAGAAAGCTCTTTTGTACTGCCTTTCGGGTATATTAGCAAGAAGATTTTCTTGCTAACACGATAGTTTGATTAAAGAAGGAGTAGAGATATTGTCCCAACTGAAACGAATTCAAGAAATGGAAGAGCATTTGAATAAATACGCTCAGACGCTGGCTGCAGCTCAATCTGCTTTGGCTGAGCTGGAGGCCAGCCAGAAGAATTATATCCAGCTCCGAGATTATTACACCAGCCAAGTTTTCTTTGACGATTTGGAATTTTCCAATCGACCAGACTTTCCTGAGGATGTGGCCTGTGGCGTTCTGAGCGAAGATGCTGTTTATGACCTGATGGGAGAGCACTTTGAGACGGCGTTGCAGCTGCTAGACCTATCCAGTGCCATGCTGAAAGAAAGGTAAAGGCCTAGGAAGAAATAAAATGGCTTCTGTCGAAAGGCTAGAGCATGGACAACGTCAACGAAAGGATCGGAATGTGGGAAATATAAAACAAGGGCCGACCAACCGTTGACATTATTAAAGGAACACAAGATTTGCAGAAAGGCGGCAAGCATGCGCGACAATCATCTTCATACCTATTTTTCCTATGATTCTGAGGCGGATTTTTCTGACTATCTGGACCATTACGAGGGCGAGATTGTCACCACCGAGCACTATGATTTGTCCAATCCCTACCCTTACCAAGCTGCCTCGCCCCATGATGATGTACCTGACTATGCGGCTTATTCAGCAAAAATAGCAGAGCTAAACCAGCAATATGGCAACCGCATCAAAAAGGGGATTGAAATTGGTTACTATGCTCCGCGTAAGGCCGATATTTTAGCTTTCCTAGCCGACAAGGAATACGACCTCAAGCTCCTGTCTGTCCACCACAATGGCAGTTTTGACTATCTGGAAGAGCCTGTCTTGCAGCTGGACAAGATGGAGTTAATTCCTCGCTACCTGAGAGAGCTAGAGGAGGCTATCGAGGCTGTGCCAGCAGATGTCCTAGCCCACTTTGACTATGGTTTTCGAAAATTTGCGCTTACCGTGGAGGAGTTAAAAACTTTTGAACCGCAGCTGCGACAGCTTTTTCAAAAGATGATCGACTATGATCTGGCCTTTGAACTTAACTGCAAGTCCATGTACCTCTATGGCCACGAGGAACTCTATCTCTACGCTCTTGGTCTGATCAAGGAGCTGGGTGGTCAGCGCTTTTCAGTTGGCTCCGATGGTCACAAACTAGAACATTTTCGACTTAAGTTTGACCGTGTGGCTCAAATCCTCGCTAATGCCGGTATTGAGGAAAGTCAGTTGATTTAAGGCTACCGTGCGTTTTTTCAAACTTCTATTAAACGATTTTTTTGAATTTCGACCAGAATATGATATACTTAATTATCTTAGAAAATACAGAAATTTGTTGATATAGGAGAAAAAATGGCAGAGCCAGTGAAATTATTTCAGTATAACACCCTAGGAGCTTTGATGGCTGGACTTTATGGTGGGAGCATGACGATTGGGGAGCTCCTGAAATACGGCGATTTGGGGATTGGTACACTGGATTCCATTGATGGGGAATTGATAGTTCTTGATGGTAAGGCCTATCAGGCTAAGGGATCTGGCGATGTGCCTGAAGTTGTAGAAGTTTCAGATGATGTAACGGTGCCCTACGCTGCGGTTGTTCCCCACCAAGCGGAGGTCATTTTCCGCCAACGATTCGAAATGACAGATGAAGAGCTGGAAGAGCGAATTGAATCCTATTACGATGGAGAAAATTTATTCCGCTCCATCAAGATTCATGGAGAATTTTCCCACATGCATGTGCGAATGATTCCAAAATCAACCTCAGAGAAGAAATTTGCTGAAGTAGCCGTGAGTCAGCCAGAGTACCATGCTGATAATGTCTCCGGCACCATTGTTGGCTTTTGGACACCCGAAATTTTCCACGGTGTCAGTGTAGCCGGCTATCATCTTCACTTTATTTCAGACGACCATACCTTTGGTGGTCACGTTATGGACTTTGTTATCAAGGAAGGGATTGTGGAGCTAGGTGCTGTCGATCAGTTGGATCAACGTTTCCCAGTTCAAGACCGTAAGTTCCTTTTTGCAAAATTCAATGTCGATGAAGTAAGATCGGACATGGACAAGGTTGAGTAGTCAATTACTGTGACAATTGTTTACTTTTGATAAAAAAAGAGGCTAGGAATCTGCCGTCCCAACCTCTGAAAGATAACTAGAATTTTAAATTTAGTAAGTTTGAGGAGTCTTGGCTCCTCTTTTGTTTTTCAATATCCGCCAAATCCATATTTTAGAAACAGATTAGTTTACATTTTCATGCTTCTAATCTTTTCTTCATCTGGTGTGACGCGCAGGGTTTTCTGGCCTGTATAGGTGACAAATCCTGGCTTGCCACCGGTTGGTTTGTTGAGTTTTCTGACTTCAATCATGTCCACTTGGACCAGATTAGAGAGTCTAGCCTTGGAGAAGTAGGCTGCTAGCTCGGCAGCATCTGTCTTGACTTCATCGCTGGGCTGAAGATTACCGGTGATGACCACATGGCTACCCGGAATATCCTTGGCGTGGAACCAAAGCTCGTCCTTCTTAGCCATCTTAAAAGTCAGTTCGTCATTTTGGAGGTTGTTGCGGCCGACGAGTATAATGGTTTGACCGTCAGTTGCCAAATATTTCTCTGGTTTCTGCCTTTTCTGGATTTTCTCTCTTTGGCGTCGTCGGATAAAGCCGGTCTGGATTAGTTCCTCTCGGATTTCCGCAATTTCAGTTAGGCTGGCCTGAGCAAGGGCGGTTTCCACGCTCTCTAGATAGAGAATCGTAGCCCGAGTCTCCTCAATCAAACTGGTCAGATGTTTGACGGCTTCCTTGAGCTTCTGGTAGCGTTTAAAATAGCGCTGGGCATTTTGGTTTGGGGTCAGGGCCTTGTCAAGTGCAATGATAATCTTCTCACCTGTGTAGTAATTATCCAGTTCCACCTGATCCTGATCGTTGGGCACCTGATGGAGAAAGGTGGTCAAGAGTTCCCCTTTTTGGCGGAATTCTTCTGCATTCTCCGTTGCTAGGAGCTCTTCCTCTTGCTTGCCCAACTTTTTCCGGTTCTTTTCCAACTCATTTTCTACCCTGCGGATGAGTTCGCTGGCCTGCTGGTTGACCCGATCGCGCTCAGCCTTGTCCTTATAGAAAGTGTCTAAAAGCTCGGATAACGTGGACATTTGGGTCTTGCTGTCAGAAAATAGCAGAGCAGAGAAGGATTTTTCGGTCAGGCTTGGCTGAGTCGGACTGGCAAAGAAGGCTCGGAAAGTTTTGAGCTTGTCAGCGGTCAGACGACCACTGAGTTCAGTAGCCGTATCCCGACCCAAGCCCTGAAAAATCTGCTGCAGGCGTTTGGGCTCTAAGTCTTCAGTATGTAAGATTTCAAAGAGCTTTTCATCACCCACAGTGAAAGGATTGAGACTACCTGTTTGAGGCGGTGCGACATGGGTTGAGCCTGGGAGGATCGTTCGATAGCTATTTTGCGAAAATCCGACATGTTTGATGGCTTCAATAATCTTGCCACTAGCCTTGTCCAAGAGAATGATATTGCTGTGCTTGCCCATGATTTCGATGACCAGAGTCACAGCCACGCTATCTCCGATTTCGTTCTTATTGGAGACGCTGATTTCCAAAATCCGGTCATTCTCCACTTGCTGGATCGCTTCAATAACAGCGCCCTGCAGGTATTTGCGCATGACCATGATAAAGGTATTGGGAACAGCAGGATTTTCAAACGTAGTATCTGTCAGTTGGACGCGTCCAAAGACCGAGTGGGCTGACAGGAGCAATTTGTGACTTTTTCGATTGCTGCGAATCTGCAAGACCAGCTCCTGTTCAAAAGGTTGATTAATCTTTTGAATGCGGCCACCCAGCAGTTCGCGGCGCAGCTCCTCTGTCATGTGGTGTAAAAAAAATCCGTCGAAAGACATGCTTTTCTCCTTGAAACTTGCTAAAGAAGATTATAACAAAAAACCAAGCTAAAAGCTCCTAAAGTCTCATCAAAAAGAAATTTATTTTTTGTCAATGATTATCGATATAAACAAAAACCGAACATTTTATAAAAATTTTCAAAAAGGTCTTGACATCTTTTCAGGAAAAATTTACAATATAGGAAATTAGAAAAGTAGTAGATGCATTTGTTTTTAGCGAGCTTGTGGTTGGTGGAAATGAGCAACAAATCTTTACGAATTGGGCTAATGGATAAATATGAATTTGAAACAATAAGAATTCGGTAGGCACACCTTACAGTGCAGCTTGTTTGATGACAAGACAGAGATATGGGGAATATTAGCTATTTTCCATAATTGAGGTGGCACCGCGATTTACGCCCTCACACAGAATACCTGTGTGAGTTTTTTTGTTGCTTATTATAAAAAAACAAGGAGAATTGCCTATGTTTAAACGATGGCGTCCCTAGGGATTGAATAGAAAAAATGAAATAAAGAAATGGAGAAAAATATGAAAAATAAACGTTTAATGACTATTTTGGGCCTCTTGGCTATTTTGGTAATCGGTGGAATGGCTTATTCCAGCTTGAGCGGAAAGAGCAACGGATCTAAGACTGGCGACGATAGTAAGACAGTCAAGGTTGGTGTCTTGCAATATGTCAGCCACCCTTCGCTTGATTTGATTTACAAGGGAATTCAAGATGGTCTAGCTGAGGAAGGATACAAGGGCGACAAGATCAAGATTGACTTTATGAATGCTGAAGGAGATCAGAGCAAGGTTTCTACTATGAGTAAGCAGCTGGTGTCCAATGACAATGATGTGCTGATTGGGATTGCTACTCCATCTGCGCAAGGACTAGCTGCGGCTACTAAGGACAAGCCTATCGTCATGGGAGCTATCACAGATCCAGTCGGAGCAAACCTAGTGAAAAATCTGGACAAGCCAGGTGGCAACATCACTGGTGTTTCTGACCACAATCCAGCTAAGCAACAACTAGAGTTGATTAAAAAATTGACGCCAAATGTGAAAACAATCGGTGCCCTATATTCTAGCAGTGAAGACAACTCCAAAGCTCAGGTAGAAGAGTTCAAAAAATTGGCTGAAGAGGCAGGCTTCAAGGTAGAGGAATATTCTGTTCCTTCAACCAATGAAATTGCATCAACCATGAATGTCATGACTGGTAAG